>CAMDQC010000167.1 GCA_945905735.1 Prosthecobacter debontii
GTCGAGCGGATGGTCCCCTCCCCTGATGCGCAGAAATCCCGCCGCTTGCTCGTAGGCTTTCGGCCCAAGCGCGGCGACTTTCTTGAGCTCGGTGCGCGTCTTAAATGGGCCGTGCTCATCGCGGTGGGCAATGATGTTTGCCGCGACGCGTGAGTTGAGGCCGGAGATGTAGGCAAGCAGGGATTTGCTCGCGGTGTTCAGTTCCACGCCGACGTTGTTCACGCACGAAGTCACCACGTCATCGAGCTGCTTTTTGAGCGCGGTTTGATCCACGTCGTGCTGGTATTGCCCGACGCCGATGCTCTTCGGATCGAGCTTCACCAGCTCGGCGAGCGGGTCCATGAGCCGCCGCCCGATGGATACCGCGCCGCGCACGGTGAGGTCTTTATCCGGGAACTCCTCGCGCGCGATTTCGCTCGCGGAGTAAATCGACGCGCCGCTCTCGTTCACCATCACGATGGGGATGTTCGCGGGCAGTTTCAGCGAGCGGATAAATGTCTCCGTCTCGCGCCCCGCCGTGCCGTTACCGATGGCGATGGCCTCGACATGAAACTTCTCGATGCAGATTTTGATCATCCGCGCCGCCAACTCTTCCTCGCGTTCGGGATAAATCACGTCGTTGCCGAGCAACTTGCCTTGCTTGTCGAGCAGCACGATTTTGCAGCCCGTGCGGAAGCCCGGATCGATGCCCAGCACCGCCTTCTGCCCCAGCGGCGCAGCCAGCAGCACTTCACGGATGTTCGCGGCGAAAACGCGGATCGCCTCCTCATCCGCCTTTTTCTTAAACGTGATGCGCGCCTCGCCTTCCATCGCGAAGCCGAGCAGCCGCTTGTAGCAATCATGCGCCGCCTCGCGCACCTGCATCGCGGCAGGCGATTTGCCCTTCACGAACAGCGACTCCAGCAGCGACACCGCCTCCGTTTCATCCGGGGTAAGTCGGCAAATGAGAAATCCCTCCGCCTCGCCACGACGCATTGCGAGGATGCGGTGCGAAGGCGCGCTGGCGGCGAGTTCGCTCCAGTCGAAGTAGTCTTTGAACTTCGCGCCTTCCTCCTCTTTCCCCGTCAGCACCTTCGAGCGCATCGTGCCGCTCTCCATATAGAGAGTGCGCATCCGAGCGCGGGCGTTCGTGTCGTCCGAGATGCGCTCGGCGAGGATGTCCCGCGCTCCGGCGAGGGCTTCCTCCGCGTTGGCGAACGTGCCCGTCTTGTCCTCGATCTGCCACGAACGTCCGACGTATTCCTTCGCCGCTGCCTGCACATCCAGCGCCGGGTCTTGCGCCCACAGAAGCTCGGAGAGTGGCTCCAGTCCTTTCCCCTTCGCCATCGTCGCCCGTGTGCGCTTCTTCGGGCGGAAGGGCGCGTAGATGTCCTCCAGCGCCGTCATCGTCTCGGCGGCGTCAATTTTGTGCGCGAGAATCTCGGTGAGCAGCTTGCGCTCGTTCAGCGACTCGATGATGGAAGAGCGGCGCTTATCCAGCTCGTCGAGCTGCTCCAGTCGGTCGCGGATGTTCATGATTTTCACCTCGTCCAACTCGCCCGTGCGCTCTTTGCGATAGCGGGCGATGAAGGGCACCGTCCCACCTTCCTCCAGCAGCACCGCAGTCGCGGCGACTTGGCGTGGTTGAATGGCGAGTTCCTTGGCGATCTTGAGGACGTGTTGTTCGAGCATGTAGTTTGGAAAGGCGGGCATCCTGCAAACGGCGCGGGGAACGGCAACGGAAAACGGGAACAACTTTCCACCATGGGCTGACTTAAAGGCGTGGACTCCCCTGTGCCTGCGCGCTTTATCTCGCTGCCATGCAACGCATCATCATCGCCACAAAGAACGCCCACAAAACCGGAGAGTTTCGCGCCATGCTGGGGGCGCCTTGGGAGGTGGTGGACCTCACCGCTTTTCCCGAACTGCCCGCGGCGGAGGAGACGGGCGCGACGTTTGAGGAAAACTCGGCCATCAAGGCGCTCCATGCGGCGGAGCGGTTTGCGGGCTGGGTGCTGGCGGATGATTCGGGGCTGGAGGTGGATGCGCTGGGCGGTGCGCCAGGGGTGATTTCGGCGCGGTACTCCGGCGAGGGCGCGACGGATGCGACGAACCGCGCGCGCTTGATCGAAGAGCTGCGCAAGCTCGGTGGCGGGCGGTTTCCGGCGCGGTTTCGCTGTGTGCTCTCCGTGGCGGAAGGGACGCGCGTGCTGGGGACCTGGAGTGGCGCGGTGGAAGGCGTGGTGGTGCCCGTGGAGCACGGGAGCGGCGGCTTCGGATACGATGCGCTGTTTATCCCGGATGGCGAGACGAAGACTTTCGCAGAGCTGCCCGCCGAGGTGAAAAACCGCCTGAGCCACAGGGCGCGCGCGTTTGCGGCGTTCAGGGAATGGTTGTCGGCGACGACGGGAGTGTGATTACTGGTCCCACGAACATGGCTACACCCGAATTTCACTACGAGGAACTTTTCCAACTCGGCGCTGACACGACCGAATACCGGCTGCTCACGAAGGAGCATGTGAGCGTGGAGACGTGCGGCGGTCGCGAGTTGCTCGTGGTCGCGCCCGAGGCGCTGACGCTGCTGAGCAATCAGGCGTTTCACGACATCAACTTTTTCCTGCGGCCCGCGCATTTGCAGCAGGTCGCGGCGATTCTCGACGACCCGGAGGCTTCGGAAAACGACCGCATGGTGGCGCTGACAATGCTGAAAAATGCGGACGTCGCGAGCGCGGGGCTGCTGCCGTTTTGTCAGGACACGGGCACGTCGATCGTGAACGGGAAGAAGGGGCATCTCGTGATTTCCAACGGCGATGAAGCGGCGCTGTCGAAAGGCGTTTACCAAGCCTACACGGAGAACAACCTGCGCTATTCGCAGAACGCACCGCTGACGATGTTCGAGGAAAAGAACACGGGCACGAATCTCCCGGCGGAGCTGGATATCCGCGCGGTGGATGGCGACGCTTACAAGTTTCTATTCGTGGCAAAAGGCGGCGGCTCGGCGAACAAATCGTTCCTTTTCCAGGAGACCCGCGCGGTGCTTTCGCCGAAGACGCTGGTGCCGTTTCTCACGGCGAAAATGATGACGCTCGGGACGGCTGCGTGCCCGCCGTATCACCTCGTTTTTGTCATCGGCGGCACGAGCGCCGAGGCGTGTATGAAGACCGTGAAGATGGCATCGACCAAGTATCTCGACGGACTGCCGACGACCGGAAACGCCCATGGACGCGCGTTCCGAGACATCGCGCTGGAGGCCGAGCTGCTGGAGGCCGCGCGGCATTGCGGAATCGGCGCGCAGTTTGGCGGAAAGTATTTTGCGCTCGATGTCCGCGTCGTCCGCCTGCCCCGCCACGGCGCGAGTCTTCCGGTGGGAATCGGCGTTTCGTGCAGCGCGGACCGTCAGGCAAAAGGGAAGATCACCCGCGATGGTGTGTTCATCGAAAAGCTGGAGACGAACCCGCTCCGCTACATCCCCGAAGCCCTGCGCCACCGCAAAGACGAAACCGCCGTGCGCGTGGACCTCAACCGCCCGATGGCGGAAATCCGCGCCGACCTTTCACGCTATCCCGTCACCACGCGCTTGCTGCTCAGCGGCCCAATCATCGTCGCCCGCGACATCGCACACGCAAAGCTGAAAGAGCGTCTCGACGCCGGCGGCACGCTGCCGGATTACTTCAAAGCGCATCCCGTCTATTACGCAGGCCCGGCGAAAACTCCTGCGGGAATGGCGAGCGGATCGTTCGGCCCGACGACTGCCGGTCGCATGGATGGCTACGTCGATCTTTTCCAAAGCAACGGCGGCAGCATGGTGATGATCGCCAAAGGAAACCGCGGCCCGCAAGTCACCGCCGCCTGCAAGAAACACGGCGGCTTTTACCTCGGCAGCATCGGCGGACCGGCGGCGATCTTGGCGAAGGAGAACATCCGCAAAGTGGAAGTGATCGAGTTCCGGGAACTCGGGATGGAGGCCATCTGCAAAATCGAAGTCGTGGATTTCCCGGCGTTCATCCTCGTGGACGACAAAGGCAACGACTTCTTCGAGCACGTCGCCCCCGGCTGCAACATCTCGCACTAACTCTCGGGTTTAGCGCGCTACTCGTCTGCGGCCTGCTTGGTCTTCACTGCTGCTGCGATTTTGGCCTTGGTGGGCTTTTCGGCGCGAGGGGCGAACTCGAAGTTCACTTTGCCGCCTTCGCCGAGGACGAGGAAGGCTTTGAAGGCGCGGTTGGTGCGGGAGCTGACGAAGCCGTTGATAAGGCCGGTCTTTCCAGTCTCCAGGAACTTCACGGCGTCGCTGCGCATGATCGTTTTCTTCAAGATGGTTTTGCCCATTCGGAAGGTGCATTTTTTCGTCGGCAGTTGGTTGCAGACGAAGGCGCTTTCGGTCTCGAAGACTTGGCCGTCGGCGCAGACGCGGCATTTGCCGAGGGGCTCGTCGGAGACGTACACGGCGGGGGCTCCGTCGGCTCCGGTGCCGTCGTCTTTTGGGAAATCGAAGGTGGTTTTCCACTCGGTGCGGTCGAGGAGGATGACGGCGGTGAAGGTGCGGCCCATCTTGTTGCGGAAGCCTTCGAGCGGGCCGACTTTGCCTTCGCTGAGGAGTTTGATGACTTCTTCGCGCTCGAGCTCGCGGCTGGCGATGGTTTTCCAGATGGTGACGTCGCAGCCGATGCCGGAGCATTTGTAGCTGCGGAAGGTTTCGTTGAAAACGGACTCGCCGCACTTGGGGCAGGAGACTTCGAGGGGCTTGAAGTTGCCTTGGATCTCGCCGCCTTCGTGGCCTTTGACTTTGGCGACGATGTCGCCGGTGAGGCCGCGGATTTCCTGCATGAATGCGGCGCGGGAGAGTTTGCCGCGCTCCATCTGGCGCAGCTTGAACTCCCACTCGCCGGTCATGGCGGGCTGGGTGAGCGAGTCGGCGTGAAGGTTGCGCAGAAGGGTGATGAGCGAGATGCCTTTTTGCGTGACGACGAGGTCGCGTCCGTCGCGGATGATGTAGCCTTCGGTGAGCAAGCCTTCGATGACTTGCGCGCGGGTGGCCGGGGTGCCGAGGCCGCGCTCGCTCATGGCTTCGCGCAGTTCTTCGTCGTCCACGAGTTTGCCCGCGCCTTCCATTGCGGAAAGGAGCGTGCCTTCGTTGAAGCGGGCGGGTGGTTTGGTGAGGCTTTCTTTGACCTCTAGCGCGACGGTCTGCGCCTGCTCGCCGGTGTCGGCGGGGACGATGGCTTTTTCGCTGTCCACGCCCTCGGCTTCCTTGCCATAGACGGCCATCCAGCCGGGGTCCACGATGATGCGTCCGGTCGTTTTGAACGCCTCACTTTCCACACGCGTGATGCGCGTGGTGTCCTGAAATTGTGCGGCTGGGTAGAAGACGGCGATGAAGCGTTTTGCGACGAGGTCGTAGATGCGCTGCTCTTTGTCATCCAGCCCGCTCGGCGGCGTGCCTGTCGGGACGATGGCAAAGTGATCGCTCACTTTCGCGTTGTTGAAAACCCGCTTCGTGGGATGCACCCAACCGGCGCGCATCGCTTTATCCGCGTGCCTCGCGAGGTCGCCAGAGAACGAGCCCATGACGCTCTTCGCCTGCGCGAGATGATCCTCGGGCAAGTAGCGGGAGTCGGTTCGCGGATAGGTGAGGACTTTGTGTTTCTCGTAAAGTGCCTGCGCGATTTGCAGCGTCATTTTTGCCGGAAAGCCGAAGCGTCCGTTCGCGTCACGTTGGAGCGAAGTGAGGTCGTAAAGGAGCTGCGAAAGCTGGGACGCGGCCTTCTTGGTTTCCTCAATGATGCCGGGCTTGCCCGCGCACTTTGCGGCGATGGCGTCGGCCTTGGCTTTCTCCCAAATACGCTCAGGTTTGGCCTGCTCGTCGTCCGTCTTTTTGGCGTCGAATTTCTCATCGAACCACCGCCCGCGATACACGCCCGCCTTCACCTCGAAATCGCCGAGCACCTCGAAATAGTTGCGCGGCTCGAAGGCGCGGATCTTTTCCTCGCGCTCGGTGAGAATCGCCAGCGTCGGCGTCTGCACGCGGCCCGCCGTGGTCTTCAAAAAGCCACCGCCCCGCGAGTTAAACGCCGTGAGTGCCCGCGTGGAATTGATTCCCACGAGCCAATCCGCCTCACTGCGCGAAGTCGCCGCATCGGCCAGCGGCATCATCTCCACATCGCTCCGCAGCGAGCCGAACGCCTTCTTAATCGCATCCGCCGTCATGCTTTGCAGCCAGAGGCGCTGGATGGGTTGCTTCGCGTTCGCCGCGCGCATGATGTTGCGGAAAATCAACTCCCCTTCCCGCCCGGCGTCGCACGCATTGATGATGTCCGTCACGTCCTTGCGCTTAATGAGCCGCTTGAGCACCGCCAGTCGCGGCGCGCTCTTCTCAATAGGTGCCAGCGCAAACTCCGGCGGCATGTGCGGCAGGTTCGCCAGCGACCATTTCCCGCGCTTGATGTCGTGCTCCTCCGGCACGCAAAGCTCCAGCAAATGCCCGACCGCGCTCGACACCACATAGCGGTCATTTTCATAAAACTCCTCACCGCGTCCCGGCTTCATGCCCAAGGCACGGGCGAGGTCTTGGGCGACACTGGGCTTTTCGGCGATAACGAGCGTTTTCATAAATTGTTTTTTAGCGAAGGGGCACGGGGAAGTAGGCGGCACGAGACTTTCGCGCAACTGGAAAGTGGTTTTAAGCCCTTTGCTGCGACCACGAGCCGTAAGAGACACCTCAAGAGTGGAGAAGTTGGTGGGCGAACTCGTGCCACTGCTCAATTGTAATGCCGCTATGCTGGTCGAGGGCCAGCGGATGTCCCGACAACTCAACGGTGAACAGCGGAGTCTGACCGGGAGGGCGTGACCGCACGGAGAGTTTCAGGTTGAGTGTATCGGGATAGACCGAGATAGGACTAGAAAGCCATCCGAAATAGGGAGGGTCCAATGCTCGGCGAGGGGATGACCAGCGCTCGCACATGTGCGCAAAACTCTCCTGACTGAGCGAAGCCCAAACAGAAAATGCAAGCGGTGAAGGGTAGTCGTAAATTGGTAGCTCAATGTGACCGCGCACGAAAAAGGCCTCCTCGTCCACGACGCATACGTCAGGAGTGAGGTCCACCCTCTGTGCGAATTCGTTTTCGGGCACAATGTCTGGCCACGGGGCCTCGATGCCAAAATAGAGCGGTATGTTATCGTGCTCGACTCCGCAGGTGTGGCATTTCCAGCTCATGTTTCAGGACGTGCGAGCGGCGGCTACCATCCTCCTCTCCCCCCAAGCGGAAGAGCATTGTTGGTGTATGGGTGTTGGCATATTGGAAGTGGTGTATGCGGAGCCCGACGGAAGCGATGCCCGGTTTGGGCGTCGAGCGGAAACTCCGAGCTTCGTTTTCTTTGGGTGTGATGAAAAGCGGCGCATTCGAGTTTTCCAGTTCCCGTTTTCCCAATCTCACGTCACATAACGGGCATGATGTTTCAATTTTCGAGTCGAATTTTGCTCGCGGGCTGTGTCGCGATGTTGGCGGGGTGTGGGTCTATTGAGCCTATTGCTCCGGCGGTGACTCCTGCGATGGCTGCTTTAGCAAAGGCGGACATTGGTGAGCTGGAGCTTGGGCGGCTGATTTATACGACGCGCTGCACGGCGTGCCATAATGCGGAGCCCGTGAACCGCTACACACGCACGGAGTGGATGAGCATCCTGCCGCGCATGGCGGAGGTGACGAAGCTCAATGATGCGCAGGACCGCGCGGTGCGGGCTTACGTGATGGCGTTGGTTCGCTAGGCGTCTGCCTCACCGCGAAATATCCGCCTGATCGAGCAGCGAGAAGCCTGCTGCTTTTAATACGGTGGTGGCGCAGTCGTAGTCTTCGACGTGGAGGGCGAGTGTGGGGTTGTCGTTGGGGCGGGTGAGGAGGGCGTAGGAGCCGTAGATATTCACCTCGGCGGCGAGGAGGGCGCTGAGGACTTCAGCGAGTTGCGTGGCTTCTTTCAGCTCGACGACGATGAGCGGGGAGACGGCGTGCGGGATGGCGTGGAGGTGGAAGATGCCCTCCACGCTATCCGGGTCGCTGACGACGATGCGGACGATGGCGGTGTCGGAGCTGGACTCGATGCTCGTGGCGAGGACGTGGACGTGGTGCTCGGCGAGCATCCTCACTACGTCGAGGAATGCGCCGACGCGGTTGCGCAGGAAGATGGAGAATTGGAGCACTCGTCCGCTCGGCGGCTTTTGAGTGGTCTCGGAACGTTTGGTCGGTGGAGCTTCGGATGGCATCTATTTATAGGAGTATATGAGGCAGAACGCAGAGCGCGGGCCTTCTTTGGAGACGATTTGAATATAGTAAGGGCCGCTCACTTTGGGCGAGAATCGGGCGGCGGCGCGGACTCCGTCGGCGTAGGGCTCGGTGGCGACGGGCCTGCCGCTTTCGTCGAAGACGGCGATAGCGATCTCTTTCGCGCGAGCATTTGCAGCGACGGAAAACCAGTAGTGATTGCCGACAAAGAGGTTCACCTGCACGAGCTTCGGCTCGGCAGGAAGGAGGTCGCCGCTCCAGTGGCCATCGCGGAGTTTGAAGCCGTCGTTGCTCCACGCCCCAGCGAGGTCGAGCACGTCTGCGCGGGCGGCGATAATCTCACTCTCGGTGGCGGCGTGGCTGGTGAGGGCGGCGGCGAAGATGGAGAGGAAAAGGCGCTTCATTGTTCCTTGGTCGTGATGTCTTTGATCATGGTGGCGGCGAGGGTTTGGAGCTTTTGCACATCCTCGGCGGTGGGCGTCTGCTCGATGGGGAAAGCGACCGCTTTATGAATCTCAAACAGCGTCAGCCGCACGCGTTTCACGACTGGGTTGTCGGTGGATTTCTCCGGCATTGCGGCGAGCCTATTTACAAAAGTGCGAGCGATTCCCGGCTGGCGGAGGATGCGTGCGGCTTCGGCGGAATAGTTCTTGGCGATGTGCGCGGTGACGACTTCTGTGCCGCGCGCCCAGCCGCCGAGGGCTACAAAGGTGATTAGGTCTTGGTCGTTGTGAGCGACCATCGCGGCGACGACTTCATTTTGCGCCGCTTCGAGTTCCTCTTTAAGAGCGTCCCACCGGCCGGCAGTGGCAAATTCCGTGATGCTGCTGCCGCGATTGATGATGTCCTGCGCGACGCCGAGCGCGCTGGCGAGGGTGCGCACATCGCGGGCGACGTTTTTCACCTGCTGCCCGTCGAGCGCCTCGACTGCGAGGTAGCCGTCGGCGATGAGCCCGCCGAGGTTCATGGCGATCTGCTGGCGGCTGGTGAAGTTCGTGGGGATGGGCTTGCGGAAAAAGGACGACCAATCCGGCTTGGCATATTTCCCCAGCGCGGCGAAGAGTTCGCCCGGCATCGGCATCGAGATAGCCTGCTCCTTTGCAGCAGCAGCGATCTGCTCTTTCGATAAAGCAGGAGGCTCCTGCGCGAGCGCCGCAGCGGCAGCGAGGACGAGGATGAATGACCAGCGAATCATGCCGGTAATAAAGGAGCGCGAACTGCCGAGTGTCGAGCGTTCTTCGCGAGCGGAAAATAAATGACGCAGATACCTCGTTAGTAAGATGGACTTTTCTCAGCGATCGGGTTCCATTCCCGTTATGAAACTCATACTTCCCGCGCGTCGCGCTTGTGCGCCAATTGAACCTCTCGAAGCCCGTATCGCTCCTGCATTCGCCTCGGTATTCGACCTTGCTTCGCTCGATGTTTTGAACGGCTTCCAAGTCCGTGGCGAACTGCCCGGCGATGGCACCGGGGAGAGCGTGAAAGCGGCGGGCGACGTGAATGGCGACGGCTTTGCCGACTTCATCATCGGCGCTGCGAACGCGAACCGCAATGGCACGAACTCGGGCGCGGCATTCGTGATTTTTGGCAGAGATGGTGGCTTCGCCACGCCGTTTGAACTTGGCGATTTGGACGGGACGAACGGCTTCCAAATTAAGGGCGAAGCGGGCGGCGATTTCTTCGGCTTCAGCGCGAGCGGTGCGGGCGACGTAAACAACGACGGCAAGAGCGACATCATCATCGGTGCTTACGGCGCGAATGCGCTCGCTGGGGCGAGCTACGTGGTCTTTGGCGCGGCCACTTTCTCCGCGAGCATCGAGGCATCCGGACTCGATGGAACGAATGGCTTCAAGCTGCTCGGCGAGACTGCCGGGGACCGCTCGGGCGAGGCGGTGAGCGGCCTCGGAGATTTTAACTCCGATGGCTTTGGAGACGTGCTGATCGGCGCGAGCGGGGATGATGATACGGCGACCGAGTCAGGTGCGGCTTACGTGGTTTTTGGTGGAACCACTTTCAGCGCGACGGTGCAGCTTTCATTAGTCGGCGGCATGACCCCCGGCGTGAAGATCGTAGGCACGAATGCGTCCGACTTCCTCGGCACGAGCGTGAGTTCCGCTGCGGATGTTAATAATGATTTCGTGCCAGACCTCATTATCGGCGCACCAGGTGCGGACCCGAACGGCACGGACTCCGGCGCGGCTTACGTCATCTTCGGCGGCAGCTCTCTCCCCAGCGTCATCGCGGTTTCCTCGCTGATCGGATCCGATGGATTTGCCATCAATGGCGCAGTCGCGGCGAGCCGCGCAGGGACGAGTGTGAGCGCGATGACGGACTTCAATGGGGACACCTATGGAGACGTAATTATCGGCGCACCCTTCGCAAGTTTGGGCACTGCGGGTGCGACCTACGTGGTTTTTGGCGGCCTCTCGTCTCCATCGTTCATCGAACTTTCCACGCTGAGCGGCTCGGACGGATTCAAAATCCAAAGCCAGTCTGACAGCGAGGCTTTCGCCGTCCGCGTGAGTAATGCGGGCGACGTTAATGCGGATGGGTTGTCGGACTTAATCGCCTCCGCGACCGACGCGGATACGGCGAACGGCATAGACTCCGGCGCAGCGTATGTAATCTACGGGACAGCGACCTCCGCAAGTGTGCTAAACCTTTCCGCGCTGGATGGCAGCAACGGATTCAAGATCATCGGCGCGAATACGGGCGACTTCACGGGCACCAGCGTGAGTGCCGCTGGCGATGTGAATAGCGACGGCGTGGCCGACTTCCTCATCAGCTCCATCCTCGATACGCCAAACGGCGCGAGCACGGGAAAAACGTTCGTCGTCTATGGCCAGCCGATGACGGATATTGACGTGAGCATCGACAGCGGGGGCGGCGGCCTGGTCGTGAGCGACACGCCCGGTGCGCATACGCACGCAACGCTCTCATTCGTCATCGTCGGCACCGACCTGCGCATCAGCGATCCTGCGCACATCCTCAAGGCGTTCGCAGGGGTGACGCAGTTCGACTCGCACACCATCACCGTGCCCCTCGCCAGCATCGTGCCCTTTATCGCCGTGAATGTGGGCGATGGCGATGACCTCGCGGTGCTCGACTTCTCGGGCGGCGACTTCGTCCAAAACGTCTTCGGCTTCCTCGGCGGTGCCGGAAACGATGAACTCCGGATCATCAATGGCTCGGCAAGCAGCATCGCTATCCAGCTCACCACGGGCGAAGGCATCGGG
>CAMDQC010000168.1 GCA_945905735.1 Prosthecobacter debontii
ATTTGTCACTGGACACTCGTCGAGTTGAAAGGCCGCAATCGCGACCTCTTTCGCGTCTTTTTCGCCACGAAAAAGCGGGCGGTATTTTCCCTCCGACAGCGTCGCCATGCCAGGCTCGCCGCCATGGGCGAAAAGGCACATGGCGGCGAGGATGACTGTGATGGCAGAAAGTGGCTTCACTGCCTATTGCCCCGCGCTCTCTGCGTGAGCTTTTTTGACTTCTTCGACGGTCACGATATCGCCGTTGTTCCCCCACGAATTGCGCACGTAAGTGAGCACGCTGGCGATCTGTTCATCGTTGAGCATCGATGGAGGCATCACGCCGTTATACGCCTGCCCGTTCACGGTGACTGGGCCGCTCAGACCCTTGATGAGAGATACAATGGCGCGCGTCTTGTCGGCCATCAGCCAGTCGGATTTTGCGAGCGGCGGGAAGACGCCTGCGAGCCCCTGACCCTCCGGCATATGGCACGCGAAGCATACCTGCGTGTAAACCCGCTTTCCTTTCTCCATGATGATGTCCTTGCCCATCGCGGCGATCTTCGGGTCGGTGGCGATTGCCTTTTTCATCTCCGCTTCCATCGAGGCGGCCTTTCCTTCCGCACCGCCGAGGGCACTTTCGCCGAGATACACCGCATCCACTTCCTTGCCCGAATAGACGAGCAAGTTCGGCTCGCCCGTCACCTTCATCATCCCCAGCGCGCCTTTGTTAAACGCGCGGAACAGCGAGTGGTCCACGATGACATAAGTGCCGGGCACGTTTGTCCCAAACTCCACAATCGCCGAACCACCCGCAGGCACGAGCGTTGTCTGCACCTGCTCTTGCGAGACCTTAATGCCGCCTTCCTGATATACCTTGTCGAAGATCTCGCCGATGACGTGGAACGACGAGAGCAAGTTCGGCCCGCCGTTTCCAACGAAGAGCCGCACGCGGTCGCCGACTTTCGCCTGCAGTGCCTTGTCTCCGACCAGCGCGCCCACCGAACCGTTAAAGACGACGTAGCTCGCCCGCTCATCCAACGCTTTATCCTGATCGAACGGCTGCAATCCTTCCTCACCAAATTCCCCCTTCGTATAAAACTCGCTCTGCATCACGTAGAATTCCTTGTCCACCGGCGGCAGACCTTCTTTCGGCTCCACGAAGATCAGACCATACATTCCGTTTGCCACGTGCATGCCGACCGGCGCAGTGGCGCAGTGGTACACGTAAAGGCCGGGATTGATCGCCTTGAACGAAAACTGCGACTCGTGTCCCGGCGCTGTAAACGACGAAGCCGCGCCGCCGCCCGGTCCGGTCACCGCGTGAAGATCAATGTTGTGCGGCATCTTCGACGTCGGGTGATTTTTTAGGTGGAACTCCACCATATCGCCCTCGCGCACTCGGATGAAAAGTCCCGGCACCTCACCGCCAAACGTCCAAAACAAATAGTCCACGCCATCCGCCATTCGCTTCACCACCTCGATCACTTCGAGGTCCACCCGGACCTTCGTCGAATGCTTGCGCTTGATCGGCGGCGGCACATTCGGCGCGATGGTGAGCACGGCTTTTTCTTCGCCGACAATTTCCGGGTCCACGCCCTTCGCCGCCGGGCCGGGAAGCGGTGCAGCGGCGGCCGGTGGCGGCTCGGCAGAGAACACATTGGAAGTAAGGGTGAGCCCGAGCACGCTTGCGACGGCTGCGGTGAGTAGAGATTTGATGTTCATAGGATTCATATCGGCCCCACTATCTCGGTTGCGCGGATATATTCTTTGACGCGCGTCAAATGCGGGCGATTTCTTCCGCCGTTTCCCGCGAGGCACCCTACGAAGCCGCCTTGGCCCGATAACTCGCACACCGCTCCCGCTGCTCCGGCGTGGGCTTTGAGTAGTCGAACCGCGCCCGCTCGACGCCGTTGATTTTCGCGTGGATGACGTTCGCCATGTCCGAAGCCGCGCTCTTGATGTGCTCGGCTTTCTCGCCGGCAAAGAGCCCGTCCACCGTCGCCGTGAAATGCGCCAGCCAGCGGTCGTCCACCGAGCCCCATCCGAAGCGACAACCGCCCTCCTCTTGCCACAGCGTCAACTCGTAAGGGTCGGGGAATTGAGCCAATGCGTAAATCGGCAGTTGATCGCGCCGGAGTCGGCCCCTACGTTCCGCGCTCTTAAATCTCGTGGCTACCATTAAACGCGTCCTTTTTGTCTGCACCGGAAACATCTGCCGAAGCCCTATCGCAGAGGGTCTCCTCCGCCATGCTACGCGCTCGCGCCGTGACATCGAAGTCGCCAGCGCGGGCGTCGCGACGGGATACGGGCAGCGCCCGAGCGAGAACGGCGTGGAGGCTTGCCGACAGATCGGCGTGGACATTCGCGGCATCCGCTCGCAGCCCCTCACGAGCGAACTCGTGGAATGGGCGACGCACATCTACGGGATGACGCATTCGCACCTCGATGCGATCCTCACTTTCTTCCCCGAGGCGGAGGAAAAGGCGTGGCTGGCGTGCGAATTCGAGCCCTCCCTCGCGGCTCGCCCCGAAGTGCCGGACCCTATCGGCATGGGCATCCACGCTTACATCGCCACGCGCGACCATCTTTCTAAAGCACTCCCCAGCCTTATCAAACACATCAATACACACGTCATGACTGAACCGACCACAAGCCCATCCACCACACCACAGACACTCCGCATCGCGCTCGGCGCAGACCACGGCGGAGTGGAGGTGAAACGCGCCGTCCACGATGCACTCAAGGCGAAAGGGATCGTCGTGCATGACCTCGGGACCAATACGAAGGACTCCGTGGATTACCCAGACTACGCGGGCCTCGTGTGCAAGCAGGTGCTCTCCGGCGAAGCGGACTTCGGCATCCTGATGTGTACGACCGGCATCGGCATGAGCATCGTGGCAAATCGCCACGCAGGCATCCGCGCCGCGCTGGTGACGAATGTCTCCGACGCTTCAACGACGCGTCGCCACAATAACTCGAACGTCCTCTGCCTCGGCGCAGCCAACGTCCCGCCAAACAAAGCGGCAGAAGTCGTGGATGCGTTTCTTTCCGCGAAGTTTGAAGGCGGACGCCACGCGGACCGCGTCGGCAAGATCGAAGGATGCGCCTCGGGCATCGGCGGGAAATCGCTCTCCGAAGTGGACAGCGCGATTTTCCACTGCATCGAAGAAGAGCACAAGCGGCAGCTCGAAGGCATCGAGCTGATCGCCTCGGAAAACTTCACGAGCCGCGCGGTGATGGAGGCGCAGGGCTCTTGCCTCACGAACAAATACGCCGAGGGCTATCCCGGCAAACGCTGGTACGGCGGATGCGAAAATGTGGATGTCGTCGAGCAGCTCGCGATTGACCGTGCGAAGGCGCTTTTCCCCGGCGCGGAGCATGTGAACGTCCAGCCGCACTCCGGCTCGCAGGCAAACACGGCGGTCTATTTCTCCGTGCTGCAACCCGGCGACCGCATCCTCACGATGAACCTCGCGCACGGCGGGCATCTTACGCACGGGCATAAGGCGAATTTCAGCGGGCGCTTCTACGCCGTGACGCACTACGGCGTGAGCGAAAAGGACGAGCGCATTGATTACGATGCGCTGGAGAAAATGGCCATCGAAGTTCAGCCCAAGATGATTACCGCCGGTGCGAGTGCATATCCGCGCATCATTGATTTCGAGCGGATGCGGGCCATCGCGGATAAGGTGGGCGCGATGCTCTTCGTGGACATGGCCCACATCGCCGGGCTCGTCGCAGGCGGGCAACATCCGAATCCCTGCGCGCTGGCGGACTTCACCACCACGACCACGCACAAGAGCCTGCGCGGACCTCGCGGCGGCATCATCATTTGCAAAGCACAATATGCGAAAGCCATAGACAGCCAAGTGTTCCCCGGCATCCAAGGCGGGCCGCTGGAGCACGTCATCGCGGCAAAAGCCGTGTGCTTCCAAGAGGCGCTGCAACCTTCATTCAAAGCCTACAGCCAGCAAGTCGTGAGCAACGCCAAAGCCCTTGCCGCACGCCTCGCGCACCACGGCTACCGCATCGTCAGCGGCGGCACGGATAACCATCTCATGCTCGTGGACCTTCGTCCGAAAGGACTGAACGGAGCCCTCGCCAGCGCGACGCTCGACAAGGCAGGAATCACCGTGAACAAAAACGGCATCCCATTCGACACCGAGCCAATCAGCAAAGGCGGTGGCATCCGCGTCGGTACACCCGCCGCGACCACTCGCGGGATGAAAGAGGAAGAGATGATGGACATCGCCGACTTCATCCACCGCGCACTCGGCGCGAATGAAAACGAGGCGGAACTCGCAAAGATTCGCGAAGAGGTGAAGCAGTTCACCAAGCGTTTCCCGCTGCCGTTCTAGGAGGCGGTCACGCTTGGAGATGGGTATGCCTCATAAACCTAAAAGGTCTCGAATGGCTGTTTTGACTTCGGCATTTTGGACCGGATTCAGTTCGCCCATTCGCCGTGTGAGCTTGTGCGGATCAAAACTCGCAAGTCCTTGAATGTTGACGGCAGACGGCTTTGGAAGCCAGCGAGGTTTCCCGAGGTCCACCTCCCCGCGCATCCCGCGAATTTGGGAGGTCAGCGGTGCGACGATCACGAGTGAACGAGCGTCATCGTCGGAAGGGACAGCGAGAATCAGGACTGGACGCGACTTTTCAACGAATCCGAGTTCTGCAAACCAGACCTCACCGGGTTTCGGATTAGTAGGCACCGAGTGCGTTCTTCCATTCCGTCGCCTGTTGGTCCGCCGTAAGCATCGCTGAAGGATTCGTAGAAACCTCAAACGGCATGCCTTTGCGGATTTCGATTTGGGCGAGGAACATGTTCACGGCCTCGTCGGCATTTAGTCCTAATCGGCTAAGGATCGCTTCCGCTTTCTTGAGTCTCTGGGCAGGTACCCTCGCGCGAAACAGTGTGGTCTTTGCTGTCATGTTTTGAAGCTACCGATTTGAGCCGCAATGTCGAGCCTACATCGCCGCTTTGAGCCGGAGGAATCCCACCGTTCCGCTGAAAGGCACGGGCGCTCTCCATTTGCGCGATACGGTTCCGTCGAGGTTCACCGTCTCGCTCACATAAATCGCGGGCTGCCACGGTAGCGTGAGGTTGCTGGAGAACTCACCAGCCAACGTCGCGTCGTCGGCTCCGGCGCGGGTGCGGGCGGTAATAGTGAGGTAGGCTGCGGGGACTCCGGCGACGGTGATAGTTTCCACGATGGCGACGGGCGCGGCTGTGTCGTTAGCAATGCTGTCTTCGCCTGCGAGGAGATACTCGAAGAGCCGGACGACGCCATCGCCGTCAGCATCGGCGAGCGGTGTGCCGGTGAAGGCGGTGCCGTCGCCGCTGCCGGGACTGCCGCCGAGTGCGGTGCTGCTGCGCCACGCTGCGCTGTCGCTGAGATTTTGCACCGCAGCGGGGCGGCGGAGGATGAGCGAGCGGCCTGTGCCGTCGGCGGCGGTGGGCCACGGGGCTTTGTCGTTGTAGGTGAAGCGCACGATGTCGGCGTTGTTCGCAGCGAGGACAGCGATTTCCTCGCCGGTATTATCGAGCGAGCCCGCGTATGGCCCAACGACTCGCGGCCCTGCGCCGTAGCGTGTGACAAAGGCGACGACGTCGCGTGCGACGCAGATGCGCTCGCCGGGCACGAGCAGCGTGCCATTTGCAAAGTCGAACGTGATGCCCTCGAAGTGAACGCCGGTGAGGTCAATCGTCCCGGCGCTGGTGTTCATCAGCTCGATAAACTCTTCGTCGGCGGGCGCGGGGTTGTAGTTCAGCTCGGTGACGGCGAGGTTTGCGGAAGACGCGGCGGTGCCGACGATAAACGTCGCCTCGGTGAGCGCGCTCCACTCGCCCGCGTTCAGCACACGGGCCTTCACGGTGCTGGTCGCGACGAGCGTCGCAGGGCCGCTGTATAAAGTGCCCGCTGCCGCTCCGGTGTAGGCGGTGCGCGGGTCGGTGCCGTTCGTAGTGTAGTAGATTTGCCCCGCTGCGGCGGTGATGGTGAGCGCGTAGTTCGACGCGACATTTCCGCCAAACTGCGCGAAGTCCGGTGGTTCGGTGGTGGGGTAAAACTTTGGGTTCTGGTTTCGGAGTTCGGTGATGGTGGCGTAACTGTTTGCGTTGTTGTGCAGCGAGGGCAGGTGGGAGTCGCGGACGAGATTTACCTGCGGGAGCCAGTGAGTTTCGCGCTTTAGGGTTTCGTTGCCGGCGAGCACGGCGTTGCCGTAAGGCGTGGCGTCGGCGGTGTCGCCCCAGCGTGCGCTTTCGGCGACGATGGGCTTATCGAGCAAGTCTATGAACGTCTGCCAGCGGGCTTGTTCGACGGCCAGCGAGAGTGCGCCGCCGTTGTGCAGGTGCTTGTGGGCGCGGTCGGCGACGAGCAGGCGGAACTCGGAGTTGACGCGGAGTTTTTGAAACATGACGCCGAAGGTGAGCGGGACGTTTGTGTTCGTGCCGGTGTTCCCCGCGCCGACGGAAAAGCGGTCCACGAGCACGAGCGGGTCAAAGGCAATCTCTTGATCCCACGCGACGAATTTCCACTTCGCGCCGGGCGCGGTGCGGCTGCGGACGGCGAAGCCGTTGTGGTGCGGCCAGTCCTCCGCGTCGCCGTGGATGTGGAGGAGGTAGTAGTCCACGAAGTTGGTGAGATCGACTTTGGTGGCGACGGCGTCGTAGTTGGCCTGCACGGTGAGGTCGGGCGTGGAGATGAGCGAGTTGAGGGCGGTCCACTCGGTGAGGTTGCCCGCTTTAAGTTGAGCGGCGGCGGTGTTGAGCGTGGTGTCTGGGGCGATGATGTCCCAATCCGTAGAGAGCCCGCCGAGGTGGTCGGCGCACCAGTTTTCATCCACGCGCTCGGCCAACTCATACACGCCCCAGTAGAGGCCGTTGAGGTAGAGGTGGACGTAGCGCCCGCTGACGCTTTGGTGGCCCATGTCGGCGTAGGTTTTTTTCACAAATGGGTCGCGGAAAGTGACTGCGGTGTGGGGGCGGTAGCGCGATTCCGTCCAGCTCACGAGGCCGTAGCCGTCGGTGAAGAATGCGTGCAGCACGAGGCGGTCGAACTGCTTTACCGTCGTGTCGTCGAAGAGCTTGTAGTCGAGCTTCCCGTCGCCGTACTGCGAGCGGAAGGCGAGGCGGAACGAGTGCTTCTGCATTCGGAATGGGGTACGGGAGGAGTTGCCGTGGACGCGGATACCGCAGTTGATGTGCGTGTTGCTGCCGTCCAGCTCCAAAAGCTCAAAGGAACAGGCTTTTTCCCACAGGTCGCCGACGCTTCTCGGGTTTGTGTAGATGCCGCTGCCGACGCTGTGGAGGTCGGCGGGGTTCATCGCCACGGAGAGCACGGGCAGGGCGTTGATGGCGTCTGTCACGCTGTAGTCGGGCAGCGTGGTGGTGACGACGTTTGGGTCTAGCTCGTAGTCGGCGGGGACGGTGCCGTTGCCTGCGCCGTCATTCATGTCCACCTGCGAATCAATGCCCCAAGTCGCGGGCCAGCCAGCGGGCGCGGCGGGCTGGTTCTGCGTCTCCGCGCGGAAGAGGTAGGTCTGCGTATCCGTATTGCTCGGCGCGAGCGGCGGGGCAAATGCACGGGCGCGCAAAATCGTCGTAGTCGCCACTGCGATGCCGCCGCCTGGGACCACTGCGCTCGCCGTCGTCGGCTCGCTGCCGTCGGTGGTGTAATAGATCGTCGAGCCCGCTGTGGCGCAGGTGATGTGGACCGACTGCGCCGTGGAGAAAAAGCCGCGCTTGATGTCGAAAGTGGTGTCTTCCACGAAGCCGGGGACTGGTGCGACTCCGTTAAACGCGAGCGGCGTCGGCGTTTGGAAATAGCCGAGCGTCTGAGGCTCCGTGATGCCGTAGCGCCCGTAGCTGACGTTGCTCCGCTGTGCGGGGAGCGCGGCGAAGGACGAGACGGCGGTGCCGCTCGGATTCACCAGCGCGAGTGAGCTGCCCGCTGATTTTTCCAGCGTGAAGTTTGTGTGCAGTGCCGCTGGATTTGCGGTGCGATTTTTCGCCGAAGCCCACACACGCAAGTATCCCTGCGAGGGGACGTTGACGCCCGCCGGAAAGGTCCACGTCACCGGCGCGGCCAGCGCGGCGTTGCCCGTGAGCGTCCAGCCCGCGAGGTTGAGCGAGGTGGTCGTCGTGTTCCAAATCTCCAGCCAATCACTCGTCGCGCCGTCTTCGTCGGTGATGCCGTTCGCATTATCCGCCGTGAACTCATTGAGGACCGGGTGCCCGAAATCCACTACCGCCGCCGTAGCCAGCGACGACACGCGCAGCGAATTGAGGAACACCGCGGCACCATTCACTACCAGCCGCCCGCTGATGGCGAGTTGCCCGCTCGCATTCGTGGTGAAGGTACCCGCCATCTTGTAGTCATTATTCGTCACGGGCAGGTTGCTGCCGTTAAAGCCGTAATCGTCCCACAGCGTCGCGCCGTTCACCGTCCAGTCGCTCGTCCGCACCGTCGTCCCGCTGCTCGGGTCGTAGCTCCACACTTCCAAAAGATACTGCGTGTTCGCCGTGAGCCCGCCCACCGTCACATCCAAGCCCGTGCCCGCCGCACCGCTGCTGGCGAAGATGAAATCGCGCAACTGTGCGTTCTCCGTGAATGCGCCGTTGTTCGCCGGGACGCCTGTGCGCTCGCGGTCGTCCAGCGTCACGCCGCTGCCTGTAACTGTCACCGTCTGCGCGCCAATCGTGCGTGTCGCCGTGGTCTGCACCGCCGTCGTCCCATCCATGATGAACTCGGTGAATCCCGCCGCCGTGTAGCCTGCGCCCGTGAAGCTCCGATCGTTAAAATCCACCGCCAGCACCGGCGTCGCCGTCACCGCTGGGTTCACCAGTTCATCCACCGTGAAGCCGTTCAAAAATACGCTGGCCGTCGCCGATTGCACAGCCGGACGCCCGCGCAAAACGAGCATCCCCGTCGCATCCGCAATGGCCGTGACGGTGAAGCGATACGCAGCATCCGTCGCTGGCAGGATCGCTCCATTGATCAAATAATTGTTCGCCACCCACTGCGCCCCACCGAGCCCCACGATGCTCCAGTCGCTCGACACGGTGCCCGAGACCCCGCTGTCGTAGCTCCACACGGTGAGCGTGTATTTTTTCCCCGCCGAGAGCCCGCCGATTACGGTATCCATGCCCACGCGGTAAAAGTTCGCCGTATTATCGCCCGCCGCAAAGACCGAGTCGCGATACAGCGCCCCAAGCGTGAGTGCGCCGCCTGTGAGTGGCGTCGCGCGATGCACATCATCCAGCGCCGCGCCCGAGGCCGGGTTGATGTCCACCGAGATGCCGCCGACGGTGAGCGTGTTGTCGCTGAGCACATACGCGGAAAAGCCGGGTGCAGTGTCCGCATCAAGCGCGTCGTTCACATCCACGCTGAGCACGATGGCAGCGTGGGCGGTGATGGAGAGTAGAAATGGAGCGAGGCCTAAGTAACGGAGCATTGAAAGGGCGCAGCAAAGTGCCACCGGTTTCCCAAAGCGCAACTTCGGAGAACTCGCGCGACGTTCTCTCTAACATACCCGGTGTGCTGCGGTTCATTCCGCGTCCATGTCTCATGTATCCGATTTTCTAGCGCCGGGTGACCTCCAGCGAATCAGCAACCTTCAAGTGCTGGCGCGTCAGGTCGTGGAAGGATTTACCACCGGGCTGCACCGCTCGCCGCACAAAGGCTTCTCCGTGGAGTTCAAACAGCACCGTCAATACGTGCCGGGCGACGAGATTCGGAAGATAGACTGGCGCGTTTTCGGACGCAGCGACCGCTATTACATCCGCGAGTATGAGGAGGAGACGAACCTCCGCAGCACGCTGATCGTGGACCGCTCCGGCTCGATGGCCTACGGGAAATCGGAGGGCGGCAAGGTGAGCAAATTCGACTACGCCACGCGACTCGCCGCGTGCCTCAGCTACCTCATGCTCCAGCAGTCCGATGGCGTCGGCCTCGTCACTTTCGACACGAAAATCCGCCGCTACATCCCTGTGCGCTCGCGGGTTAGCCACCTGCGCGTCATCCTCGATGAGCTGGAGCAAAGCACGCCCGGCGAAGAGACCGGACTGGGCCGCGTGTTCCATGATCTAGTGCCCATGCTGCACCGGCGCGGGCTGCTCGTCATCATCAGCGATTGCTTTGGCGAAGTGGCGGAGTTCCTCAAGGCGCTCGCCCACTTCCGCCATGCGCGGCACGAGATTGTCGTCTTCCAGATTTGGGACCGCGACGAACTGGAGTTCCCCTTCAAAGGCTGGACGCAATTCGAGTGCATGGAGCGCGCCGGGGTGAAGCACCTGCTCGACCCCGTCATGCTCCGGCAGGCCTACATGGATAATCTCGACCGCTTCCGCCAAGAGCTAACGCTCGGGTGTCGCCGGCACAAAGTGGACTTGGTCCCTTTCTGCACCGACGAGCCCTACGCCAACGCGCTGGCCGCGTATTTGAGCAGGCGCTTGGCGCGGTAGAGCGGCGGGAAACCGGGTCAAAAATGAAAAAATGACACGCAACGAAGCCGGACAGTTTTCCATTTTTTCGCCTGATCCCGTTTCCCACACTCAAAGTAACCTATGACCGGAGACCCAAATACAGATCGCGATGAGCGCAACCCGATGGAGGTTCCTCATTCTGAACTGAACACTGAAATCAAGCGGGCCATTCAAAAGCTCTGGGATGTCTGCTTTCGACACGGCAGCGAACCTTCAATCGCCGTTACGATAACCCGAAACGCGCGCCTTCAGGTATTGCTGGGCCGACAGGCAGACGAGCAGACACAGCGCATTGTCCGTCTCACAAAGGGTTTGTTTTGGCTCACCGTGGCCCTGCTTGTCGCGACATTAGTTCTTGCTGCCATCGCTTGGCATACCGACGAGCGCATCCGACAGATTCACGAAATCACCAAAGGCCTACCAGCCACAAACATCCAACCATGAAGACCCATGTGGCCTTTCCGACGCGATCCACAACCAATGAACGACCTTCAACGACTTGAGTCCTACGCCGAACAGGGAGATGTGGAGTCACAATTCCAACTTGGCATGATGTATGAGGCGGGGAAGCGGGTTCCAAGAGACGAAGCCAAGGGCCTCGCATGGATAGAAAAAGCCGCCAACCAAGGTGCTGCCCTTGCGTCGAACATGCTTTCAACGATTTATATGGGCAAATGCGACTCCCAAGCCGGCTTCAAATGGAAGCAGCGAGCCGCTGAACAAGGACTCGCCAATGCGCAGGGTCAACTTGGCATCCTCTACGCCACCGACAAGATTGTCCCCCAAGATGACATAAAAGCTTGTGCCTGGCTGACCGTTGCCCTCGCAAACGATTGTCCCGGCGGCAGAGACTTTCTGGACAAGCTTCTAAGGAAACGCTGAATAAAGCGAGTTGAGCAGAGAAGCGCGAGGCAGGGTGGTAGTGAGTGGGGTTCTGAGGCGGAAAGTCATCGAGAAATTGCTGTTTTTGCCCCG
>CAMDQC010000169.1 GCA_945905735.1 Prosthecobacter debontii
CATAACGAACATCGCCGCTGGCGTGCTCGAAGTAGGCTCCGGCGGAGCAACCGGCAGCCTAGGCTCCGGTAATGTGACCAATGCGGGAACACTCAAGTTTAACCGCACTGGCTCATTGAATGTTCCTGGCAATATCTCGGGTGCTGGCCCAGTGGAACACAACGGCACAGGAACAACCATCCTCGCCGGAACGAACACCTACAGCGGTGCAACCACGGTCAACGCTGGCAATCTACGGGTTGCAGGCAGCATCAGCGGCAGCATCACGACCGTAAACGTCAACGGCACGCTGAGCGGAACCGGAACAGTCGGCACTGTAATTGTCAGCGGAGGCACGCTCGCTCCTGGTGCAAGCCCCGGCATCTTGAATAGCGGCGACGTCACGTTTAACGGCGGCTCGTTCTCCGTTGAACTCAACGGAACGACTGTCGGAACCCTCTATGACCAACTGAATGTAACGGGCTCGGTGACGCTGCAATCCAACGCCGCACTTGCGATTAACTTCGGATACGGCAAGCAAATCGGAGACAGCTTCACCATCGTGAATAACGATGGAACGGACGCTATCGCAGGTGCTGGCCGCTTTACATTTGCCGGCACGCCGCTGGCGGATGGAGACCTGTTCAGCGACTTTGGCAACGAGACCTCGCTCTTGATTGATTACACCGCTGGTTCGGACAACAACGACGTCGTCCTGACCGTCGTGCCTGAGCCCGGCTCCCTCGTCATGCTGATGGGTGGACTGGCGATGCTCGCTGGCATCCGCCGCCGCCGCCAGTAGGTCGCGCTGCGCAAAATATAACGAAACTCACGCATAGCCGTCCCGGTCTCCGGGGCGGCTATGTGCTTTGTGGGGAGTCGGATACGAAGCGGTATCCGAACTCGCGGACGGTGGTGATGAAGCGCGGGTGTGCGGGCTCTGGTTCGATTTTGGTGCGGAGCGCGACGATGAAGCGGTCGATGGAACGAGGCGTCACAGCGGAATCGTAGCCCCATACATTGCTCATGATCAGGTCGCGGCTACATGCGTGCCCGGCGTGGCTGCACAGGAAGTGGAGGAGCTCGAACTCCTTCGGCGAAAGCTCCACCGTTTTGCCAGCGCGGGTGAGGGCGCGGCTCTCGACATCGAGGCGGCAGTCGCCGAACTCGAATACTTGCCCAGCTTTGCAAGTGCGGCGGCGGAGGAGGGCTTCAGCGCGAGCGAGGACTTCTTTGATGGAGAAGGGTTTTTTCACGTAGTCGTCGGCACCGAGTTTTAGGCCGAGGACGATGTCGCTCTCCTGGCTTTTGGCGGTGAGCATCAGAATGGGGATATCAATCTTTTCGTCCCGAAGAAAGCGGCAGATTTCGTAGCCGTTCGCCTTTGGGAGCATGAGGTCGAGGATGATGAGGTCTGGCTGTAACGTAAGGGCGCGTTTCAGCCCGAGGTCGCCGTCGGTCGCGGTGTGGACGCGGTAGCCCTCAAACTCGAAGTTGTCCTTGAGCCCGCGAAGCATGGTGGGGTCGTCTTCGATGATGAGAACGGTGTGGCTCATAATGGCAGCCAAAGGCTGAAGGTTGTCCCGCCGCCGGGAGCGCTTTGGACGGTGATTTTGCCGTGGTGCTCATTCGCGATTCGCTGGACGATGGCCAAGCCAAGGCCGCAGCCTTCGCGAGTGCGGGAGAGTCGCTGGTCGGCTTGGTAAAAGGGGCGGAAAATCGCGCGCTGCTGGTCCTCTGGGATGCCTACGCCGTTGTCCTTGATTCGGAAGACGACTCCGCCGTCTGCCTGCTCGACGTGCAGTGCGATGTGCTTTTCTGGGCCGGTGTATTTGAGGGCGTTTTCGAGAATGTTGCAGAGAGCGGAGGCGAGAGCGTCGTGGTCGGCGCGTATTGTCGGGAGCCTCTCGGCAATGTGCGCTGTGAAGGCGCAGCCCGGTGTGGAGAGGCGTCCGTGCATTTGCTGGATGGCGGTGGAGGCGAGTTCGCCGGGAGAGACTTCGGTGAACTCCATCGTGCGAGCGTTCTTTTCGAGCCGTGAAAAAGTGAGGAAGCTCTCCGAAAGTCGTCCGAGTCGGTCGTTTTCGGCAGCGATCAAATCGAGATATTCGCGCAGTTTTTCTTCGCCCCGGTAGCGGCCTTCGCGGAGCGTATCTACGAGCATCCGCATACTGGCGAGCGGGGTGCGCAGCTCGTGGGCGACAGTGGCCACGCTGGTGTTTTTCAGCTCTTGCAGTGCGAGTTGCCGCCGCAAGGCGAGGACGGCGAGGCCGGCGATACAGATGACGCCGGTGGCGGTGAGCCCGAGCGTCCATGCGAAGATGCGGCGTTGCTCATCCACGTTTTGCTCCAAGAGGGCGCTGTCTTTCATGTGAATGACGGCCATCCAGCCGGGCTGGGCGGGCACGAGTGCTTGGGCGAGGGGAGTGCCCCAAGGGTTGCGTTCACCCGCGATGTGTTTGCCTTTTTCATCCACGATTCGCGCGGTGACAAAGGCGTCGGTGTAGTCGCGAATCCGGCGGAGAATCCCGTCGGCATCGGTGCTTCCGGAGTTATTGAGCGCCGAGCCGAGTGCGGTGCGGTAGCTCTGTTCTAGGCGCTCGATGGCCATGCTGCGCTCGCCACGAAGGGCATCGACCATGAAGCGCGCCATCATCGCCGTCGGGATGAGCGGGACGAGGAAAAGCAGCAACAGTAGCGCTCGGAGCTGCTTGGGCCGTATCTCGTCGGTGGTCATCGCGGGCGCAGCATACTCCGCAGTGCGAGGCTATGCCAGCCCGAGATTCCGAACGATGGCTTCGGTCGAGCGGACTTTGTTGAGCGTGTAAAAGTGGATGCCGGGCACGCCGGATTTCAGCAGTGCCTCGCATTGGCGCGTGGCGTATTCGATGCCGTATTCGATCACCGCTTCGTCGTCCGGGAGCGAGGCCAGTTTCGACACGAAAGAAGGCGGCAATTTCGCCCCGCACAGTTCCACAAACTTCAGCGTTTGCTTTGCGGAAAGCACGGGGAGCACGCCGGGGATGATGGGCACGTTCACGCCGAGCTTCTTGGTGAGGTAGTCGCGGAACTCGAAGAAATCTTCGTTGTCGAAAAAGAGCTGCGTCACGATGAAGTCCGCGCCGTTGTGGACTTTCTGCGCGAGGAATTCCCAGTCGGCGTGCTTGCCTAGCGTCTGGGCGATGTGGCCTTCCGGGAAGCCAGCGGTGCCGATATTGAGGCCGCCCTCGGCGCGGAGAAATGCGACCAGTTCCGACGAGTAGGTGAAGCCGCCTTCGGTCGCCGTCCATTCGCCAGTGCCGGTTGGCGGGTCGCCTCGCAGTGCGAGGATGTTTTTTACGCCGCGTGCTTTTGCGTCGGCGACGACATCGGCGAGTTCCTGGCGTGTGGAGCCGACGCAGGTGAGGTGCATCATCGTCGTGAGGTCGTAGTCCTTCTGGATGCGGTCCACGATTTGAATCGTCTTGTCGCGCGTCGTCCCGCCTGCGCCGTAGGTGACGGAGCAGTAGTCGGGATTGAGCTGCATGAGGGCGGGGATGGTTTTTTCCAGCAACGATTTGTCGCCTTCGTCAGTTTTCGGCGGGAAGAATTCAAACGAGATCGCTGGGCGACCCGCAGAGCGGCAGGCTTCGTGGATGTCGTGGATGTGCTGAATCATGTATGCGCGAGGTTGCTCGATTTGAACCCTCTGTGGCAAGGGAATGAAGAAAAGCGCGTCATTCTGCGACGAGATCGCGGTGCCGCCAGAAGTAGGCGCAGCCGGACCAGACGGTCAGCGCGCTGGCGATGACGACGAGGCTTTTTCCGCCCCAATTCCAGCCGAGTTCCCACCATTCGCCTTGGTTCATCGGCAGGAGTCCCGCGCGCATGAACTCCATGATCGCGAGCATGAGCAGGAAGTAGCCGACGGTGATAATTTGCCAGAGCGTTTTGTGTTTCCCGAGCTTCTCCGATGGGAGGATGATGCCGCGACTGGTGGCGAGGAGGCGCAGGCCGGTGATAAGGAATTCGCGGGTGATCAGCAAGATCACCACCCATGCCGGGATGGCCCGGAGCGGGATGAGCATGATGAACGCGGCTGCCATCAGAACCTTGTCTGCGAGCGGGTCCATGAGCTTTCCGAAGTTCGTGACGAGGTTATGTTTCCGTGCGAGATAGCCGTCGAGGAAGTCGGTGAAAGACGCTGCGATGAAAAGGAGCAGCGCGCCCGAGTAGCCGAAGTTCCAGCCCGCAGGACGGCCCGGCGCGTGGAGCTTCTCCCACTCCTCGCCCATCGTCATGCAGACGACGAAAAAGAGCGTCATCCCAAACCGTGAGACTGTGAGTTTGTTCGGAAGATTCATCAATGTGGCGCGTTAAAACAGGAAGCTCGTGAGAAGGGGAGACGTTTCCTCAAAATCGTTCCGCCAGCCGCACGAGCGTGCCCACTCCGAAGCCCGTGGCCCCGCGTGCGAGGGCGGCGGATTCTTTGTCGCGGTAGGCTGGGTAGGCGATGTCGATGTGCGCCCACGGTGTTTTCTCCGCGAAGGTGCGGAGGAACGCCGCCGCTGTGCAGGCTCCGGCCATGCGCCCGCCGCTGTTTTTGATGAGCCCCATCTCGCTGCGGATTTGCTCGTCGTATTCGGGAAAGTGCGGCATCGGCCACGTGCGCTCGCCTGCTTCCTTGGAGCACGCGAGGACGGCGTCGCCGAGCTTCTCATCGTTGCTCCACAGCCCGGCCACGGAGTCGCCGAGCGCCACGCCGCAGGCTCCGGTGAGTGTGGCGATGTCCACGATGGCGGCGGGCTTTAGCACGCGGCGCGCGTAGCCGATGGCGTCGGCGAGGAGCATCCGGCCTTCGGCGTCGGTGTTCACGATTTCTACGTGCTTGCCGTCGTAGCACGTCACGATGTCGCCGGGGCGGTAGGCGTTGGAGCCGGGCATGTTTTCGGCAGAGGGGATGAGGCCGATGACGTTGCGTTTGATGCCGAGTTGATTCAGCGCAAACATTGCGGCGATGACGGCTGCGCCGCCGGATTTGTCCCAGATCATCTTTTCCATATCGGCGGCTTGCTTGATGGAAATGCCGCCCGTGTCAAAGGTCACCGCTTTGCCGATGAGAACGAGCGGCGGCTGCGACTTCGGCCCCTCGAGATGTTCGAGGATGATCATGCGCGGCGGGCGTGCGCTGCCCGCGCCGACTGCGAGGATGCCGCCGAACTTCCCGGCCTTGAGCTTCTTTTCATCGAGCACCGTGCAGCCCACGCCGAACTTTTTCGCGTGCCACTCGGCCTCCTCGGCGAGCGTGCTGGGGAAGACGATATTGCCGGGGCGGTTGGCGATTCCTCGGGCAAGATTCGTCAGCCGTGCGATGGTCGCGGAACGCTCGCCCGCCTTGCGCGCTGCGGCGATTTCTTTGGTCGGGACGACGACGGTGACTTGCCCGATGGGGTGCGTCTTCTTGGGCTTGAAATCCTCGTAGCGATAGTCCGCGAGCACGAAGCCTTCCATCGCAGCTCCGGCAAATGCGGACCATTCTCCGAGGTGCAGCGTGAAGTCCGTGCGGCCCGTTTTTTTCAAAGCGATGGCCCCAGCTCCGGCGGCGAGGCGCAGCGTGTCGGCGGTCACTTTCGCGCGGTCGCCGAGGCCGACAAAAAGCGTGTTCTCTCCGTGGAGAAAAACGCGCGAGCCCGGCTGGAGCGAGAGTTCCGCCTCCGTCACGCTCGCGGGGAGCTGCGTGCGCTGGTCGGTGGTGAGGAGTCGGATTTGGACTGAGCCTGCTGCGGCTTTGCTGGTAAACGTCAATGTCATCGCCCGCTATAGAGCGCATTCGCGAGCCGCCTGACAAGAGCGGCGGCGAATTTCGTGGACCAGCAGCCGTCTGTTCCGGTTTTCTGTGTGCGTGCTCAGCTTTGCTTACCGCCGTTTTATTCGTCCGATTCTCTTCCGCTTCGATGCGGAGCGCGTCCATCATTTCGCGATGGCGTTTCTGCACGGCCTTGGTCCGGCGATGCAGATGTTGCGCCGGAGTTTCCCGCTGGATGCAGGCGGCGAGCGCGAAGTCTTCGGGCTGAAATTCCCTAACGCTATCGGCCTCGCTGCGGGCTTCGATAAAAATGCGCTCGTCCTTCCCGCGTGGGAAGGGCTCGGCTTTGGCTTCGCCGAAGTCGGCACCATTACCGCCCGCGCGCAGTCGGGGAACCCGCAGCCACGCTTGTTCCGCGTGCCGGAGATTTGCGGCGTCATCAACCGCATGGGCTTTAACAACGACGGTGCGGATGTCGTCGCCGCTCGCTTAGAAAAGTTGCGCGCCACGCCGCAATGGCCGCGCTTTCCCGTCGGCATCAACATCGGCAAATCCAAAGTCACCCCGCTCGAAGACGCCACCGCCGACTACCTCTATTCCTTCGCCCGACTGCGCGCGCTCGGCGATTACTTCGTCCTCAACGTCTCCTCGCCCAACACGCCCGGCCTTCGCAAATTGCAGGATCGCGCCGCCCTCGCCGAGCTATTCGGAGCCGTGCAAGCCGCGAACGACACGCGCAAACCCGTGCTCGTAAAAATCGCGCCCGACCTCACCTGGGAAGCCGTGGACGACGTGCTCGCCCTCGTCGAGGAACACCGCATCGCCGGCATCATCGCCACCAACACCACCATCGATCATTCCACCGTGCCGGAGCACCGGCGGCAGACGGGCGGCCTCAGCGGACGCCCCGTGCGCCAGCGTTCCACCGACATCATCCGCTACATCACCGCGCGGACAAAAACGCCCGTCATCGGCGTGGGCGGCATTTTCAGCGGCGAAGATGCGCGAGAGAAATTGGACTCCGGAGCCGCGCTCGTGCAGCTCTACACAGGCTTCATCTACGAAGGTCCCGCGCTTGTTTCTCGCTGTGTAAGGGCGTGATTAAACCCGAGCGCGGCATTTGAGCGCCGAGGGCATGTGAACCTTTGGGTAAAAACAAAACCGCCCGCAGCCTTTCGACTGCGGGCGGGTTGTGAATGTTTCGACTGCGCTTGCGAGGAATCACTTCTCACAAGTCACAAATCACAACGGCTACGCGCTGGCTGGCGGTGTCGCTGGTGCGGCGGGTGTGCCTCCGGCGGCTTTTTGGGCGGCTTCGTCGCGGTCTTTCATGGCGGCACGGCGGCTGAGTTTTACTTTGCCGCGTTCATCGACGCCGATGACTTTGACGTAGATCATGTCGCCGATTTTGACGACGTCTTCGGTGCGTTTGACGCGGAAGTCGGCGAGTTCGCTGATGTGGCACATGCCGTCTTTGCCGGGCAGGACTTCGACGAATGCGCCGAATTCTTTGATGTTCACCACGGGGCCGTAGTAGGTCTCGCCGATGGTGAGTTCCTGCGTCATGCCTTTGATGATTTGCTTGGCGCGGGCCATTCCGTCCGGGTTGTTCGAGTAGATGCGGACGCTGCCGTCGTCGTCGATGTTGATATCGCATCCTGTCTCGGCGACGATGGATTTGATGTTCTTGCCGCCAGGTCCGATGATGAGGCCGATTTTGTCGGGGTTGACTTTGATGGTCTCGATACGCGGGGCGTAAGGCGACATTTCGGTGCGCGGGGCGGCGATGATGGTGTCCATCACGTCGAGCACGCGCATACGGAGTTCGCGGGCTTGGCGCACGGCTTCAAAGAAGATGGTGTGGGAGACGCCGGGGAGCTTGAGGTCGAGCTGGAAACCGGTGACGCCCTCGCGGGTGCCGCACAATTTGAAGTCCATGTCGCCGAAGTGATCTTCGCTGCCGAGGATGTCGGCGAGCGTGGTGTAACGTTTGAGCACGTCGCCTTCAAACTCGGTGACGAGTCCGACGCTGATGCCGGCGACCGGTGTTTTAATCGGCACGCCTGCATCCATGAGGGCGAGGACGCCGCCGCAGACAGAGGCCATCGACGTGGAGCCGTTCGATTCGCAGACTTCCGAGCTGATGCGGATGGCATACGGGAAGTCTTCGTTCGACGGGATGACTGGCGCGATGGAGCGTTCGGCGAGTGCGCCGTGGCCGATTTCGCGACGGTTCATTCCGCCCATGCGTCCTGTTTCACCGACCGAGAACGGCGGGAAGTTGTAGTGCAAGATGAAGCTCTTTTTCGTCTCGCCGCCGGTGTAGCCGTCGAGGTCCTGGGCTTCTTCCGCTGGTGCGAGGGTCGCGAGGCAGAGCGCCTGTGTTTCGCCACGGGCGAAAAGCGCGGAGCCGTGCGAGCGTGGGAGCAGGCCGGTCTCGCCCGAAAGTGGGCGGATGTCGTTGAACCCGCGTCCGTCCGACCGCGTCTGCTTGTCGAGGATCGCGATGCGGAAGGCTTTCTTTTGCAGGTAGTCGAACGCCTGGCTGATCTCGAAGGGCGTCGCCTCGGGATACTTCGCCTTGATGGCCACGCCGACCTCGTCCTTGAGCGCGTTGATCGCCTTGATCTTCGCGACCTTGCCCGGCGCGTAGAGCGCGGCATTAATGCGCGAGCCCGCGACTTCGTAAGCGACTTCCATCACTTCGTCTTTCACGGTGAAGAGGGGCATTTCGCGCTTCGTGTTGTTCACGAGGGCGGCGAGTTGCTTCTGCGCGGCGATGATTTTCTTGGCTTCGGCGTGGCCGAATTCGAGGGCTTTGATGAAGTCTTCTTCAGGAATCTCAGCGCCTTCGCCTTCGATCATGATGACGTCGTTTTCCGTGCCGACATAGACGAGGTTCAGGTCGCTGAACTCGCGGTCTGCCCACGTCGGATTGGCGACAAAATTGCCGTTGATACGTCCGACGCGCACTGCGCCGACCGGGCCTGCGAACGGGATGTCCGAGACGCAAAGCGCGGCGGAAGCGCCGTTGATGCTCAGCATGTCGGGGTCGTTCTGGCCGTCCGCGCTCATCACGGTTCCGACGATCTGCGTATCATAGAGATAGCCTTTCGGGAACAGCGGGCGGAGCGGGCGGTCCGTCATGCGGGAAGTGAGGACTTCTTTTTCGCTCGGGCGACCTTCGCGCTTGAAGTAACCGCCGGGGAACTTGCCCACAGCAGCCGCTTTTTCGCGGTATTCGACGGAGAGCGGGAACCAGTCCTGCCCTTCCTTGATTTTCGTCGCGGAGACCGCCGTGACGAGCACGATGGTTTCGCCGCAGCGGAGTGTTACGGCACCGTCCGCGAGTTTCGCGAGTTTGCCGGTTTCGATGATGATTTGTTGACCGCCGATTTCGACGGATACGTTATGGATGCTCATGTTTATAGAGAGCCCCGCCGGTCCGTCGTCTTTACGCAATGATCCCTAGCTCGTAGCCCAAAAGGCACTGCCATCATCCGCTTCCTCTACCGCTTCGCGAAAAATGCGGAGCAGCAGAGGAAGGAGGTGAAAGTTGTGCCCTTAGGGCTAAGACTAGAAACCGCGTTCGGCGAACCGTGAGGCAGTTTTGTTTTGTTTGTTTTGTGTGCTCCAGCGGCCCACCGCCCGGTGTCGGCGTGGAGTGGAGCGGGTATTTTACTTACAGACCGGGTGAAAAAAGCAGACGCCCCGGTAGTTGCCTACCGGGGCGATGCTTTCGAAAGGATTCCGTTACTTACGCAGGTTCAGCTCTTCGAGGATCGTCTTGTAACGAACCGGTGCTGTGCGCTTCAGGTAATCCAGATGGCTGCGACGACGCGCGACCATGCGGAGCAGACCACGACGTGAGTGGTGGTCCTTTTTGTGGAGCCTGAAATGCTCGGTGAGTTGGTTGATTCGACCTGTTAGAATCGAGATTTGCACATCCGCGCTTCCCGTATCCTTATCGTGGAGTCGCAGAGTTTTTGGTGCTTCAGTTGCCATGTGTATTTATTTAGTTTTTGTGAATTGAGGGACTCGAAACCTATCGGGCGAAATCGGGAGGGCAAGGAGATATTGGTGGAGAAAATCGATGAGCGGTAAACCCCCATTGATGTTGGCATATTGGATTTTGAACTTTTCGGGTTTGATTTTTATGTCTGCCACGCATGGGGAATCCCTCTCGTCCTCTGGCTTCTTCGCCTTTGTCGTCGCTTCTTTTTCGGCTTCGTAATGATCGGGGGGCGTTCGGAAATATACCCTTCAATAGGCTACTCCCAACCGCTCTGCCACGCGCTTTGGGCGGCGCAGGGCTTCGGCCATGCGTGCGGCTTCGTCGCCTCCTCGCAGGTCTTTGCACGATGGATGTGCATCCGGTGCGGCGATGATGCCGAGATTGTGCAACACGTGTGCCGTGCTGTGCTTGTATGCAGCGGCGCTCATGTTTGCATCGAGCCGGAAGACTTGATCCTCCAGGGATTGGAATGCCTCGAAGACTTTATAGACCCGCGTATCGAAGTGACCTGTGCCGGTGGGGAATTTTTTCTGCGGAGAGGCGTCAGTCAGCCACATGTCCTTCGCTGCACAAATGAGCGGTGCGCCGCTGACAGCAGCGCCGATGAGTAATGGCAGCCCGAGCTTGATTGCGGTGGCTATCCCGAAGTCGTCGCCGCTGTGCGGGGCAAAATCGAGCCCGAGGTCGCGACACATCGCTGCCCAGTAGAGAAAGTGAGGCTCGTCGAGCGTGCTGATTTTTCCGCCGACGAACTTCGGATGTTGCGCCAGTTGATGCAGCAGCCACGGACCAAACGGCCGCGCCCACGGCACGAAGGCAGGCTCGAGCGCGTGGACGATGCCGGGACGAATCAGCCACTCGGCGAGCTCGTAGTAGGCATCGCGGCACGGCTCCGGATCGAGCGCGCTGAGCCACTTCGAGGTCATGAGCATCACTTCGCAGTTGTCGTGTTGCTGCGCGATGTCGATGAGCGGGCGGTAGCGCTCGGCTTTGAATGACGAGTCATCCTGAGCGCCGCGAGCTGTGACGCCAGCGATGAACTTCGTCGTCGGGAACTCCGCGCGAAAGCGTCGCAGGACTTCGGCGTAAAGCGCATCGTCGAGATCGAAGATGTAGCCCGTATCGGCATTGAGCACGACGACCAACTCCACTCCGTAATGATCCGCAGTGGCTTGCATCCAGCGAATGCTTGCCACGAAGCCCTCCCAGTCTGGCTTTTGATCGCGGAATGGCAGTAACGCCGCAGCGCAGAGGCGCGGCTTGCTCGTGTGGTCGATGAGTTCTTCCTCGCCGGTCCAGGCCCATTGGGTTTCGGTCCACGCGGTGCTTAGCGTAAGGTCTTGGGATTTTGAGATGAGTGGATTCATGAACAAATTAAGCAATGGGAAGATCGGTTACCGGCAGCCACTTCCGTTCAGCCCAGCTTTGCAAGCCCAGCTCCGCAAGCTGCACGCCTTTCGCCCCTTCACGCAGTGTCCACGGGA
>CAMDQC010000170.1 GCA_945905735.1 Prosthecobacter debontii
GCTCGCCCTCACGGCTTGACCGTGCCCGCATCGCACCAAAACGGGGCAAAAACAGCAATTTCTCGATGACTTTCCGCCTCAGAACCCCACTCACTACCACCCTGCCTCGCGCTTCTCTGCTCAACTCGCTTTATTCAGCGTTTCCCTAGGAAATAACCGCACGACATGAACTCATCCGTCTATCTCGAACTCGCCGAGGCCATCCTGAGCGAACCCACTGCGCCTTTTCACGAAGACGCCGTGCGCGCGAAACTCCGACTCCTCCTTGATGGCTGCCCCGGCATCACGCTCTCGCAAGACCCATTTGGCAACCTCATCGCCCTCTACCAATTCGGCGACAAGCAGCCCGAGTTCGCCTTCGCCGCGCACATGGACCACCCGGCCTACGTGGGGCGCGAGTTCCTCGGCGGCGTCCCGAAGAGCTACCGCAAACTCAAACCGCCGACGGAAAAATTCGGCCCTTTCCGCATGTGGGCGCTGCCTGCGTTTCGCGTGCGGGGCGGGCGCATTTACTCGCGGGCTTGCGACGACCTCATCGGCTGCGCGTGCATCGTCTCTATGCTCCGTGAGCTGTCGAAAAAGCGCGCGAAGTGCGCGGCATACGGGCTCTTTACTCGCGCGGAGGAAGTCGGCTTTGTCGGGGCCATCCAGCTCGCCAAGCGCGGCATCATCCCGAAAGAAACCACCATCGTTTCGCTGGAAACCAGCAGCCTCAAAGGCGGCCCGGTGAAGCTCGGCGGCGGCGTCATCGTCCGCGTCGGCGACCGTACGAGCGTCTTCGACTCCGCTGGCACCGCGCGGCTGCTCGATGCTGCTAAAGCCGGCGACATCCCCCACCAGCGCGCGCTCATGCAGGGCGGCACCTGCGAGGCCACCGCCTACGCGCTCTACGGCTACCGCACCGCCGCCATGTGCGTCGCCCTCGGCAACTACCACAACTGCGGCCCCGCCGACCGCATCGCCCCCGAGTTCGTCAGCGTGAGCGACGCCGTCGCGATGGCGGACCTCTGCATCGCCCTCAGCCGCTCCAAGCCCACCGACCCTCTCGCCGCACTCCGCAAGCGGCTCGAAAAGCGGATGAAAGAATACGGCAAGCACTTCTAGCGCGCCTCAGCGTCCGGGCGGGTCCACCATTTCCCCAGCCGCAGCGGCTTCCACGCGCTCAGTCGCTCTAGCAGCGTCGCTCCGTCGGACTCTACCAGAAGCGAATCGCAGTGCTCGGGGCGGAGAAATTGCGCGCTCGTCGCCTGCTGGAGGAAAGCGAGCAGGTGGTCGTAAAAACCCGCCACATTCAGCACGCCCACGGGCTTATCGTGAAAGGCGAGCTGCTGCCATGTCAGCGTCTCGAACAGCTCCTCATACGTCCCGATCCCGCCCGGCAGCGCCACGAAGCCGTCGCTTAAATCCACCATCATCTGCTTCCGCTCGTGCATGGACCCGACCACCCGCAACTCCGTGCAATCGCGCAGTCCCAGCTCTTTCTCCATCAGCGCCGATGGGATGACGCCGATCACTTCCCCTCCCGCTGCCAGCGCCGCCGTCGCCACCGTGCCCATGAGCCCGATATTCCCGCCGCCATACACGAGGCCGATGCCCCGCTGTGCGAGCAGCGTTCCGAACGCGTGCGCGGCCTCAGTGTATTCAGCGCGATTCCCCGGCAAGGAGCCGCAATAGACGCAGATACGATTCATACCGGATTGATCGTCGGAGTGCGGCTTTGGCATAGGCTAGGGAAGTTGCACGCGGAGGCGGAAGAACTCCTTCACTCCCGGTGCTGCGGCGGAACGGACTCGGAGCGTGCGGGTGCCGTCCGTGTTCACCACGTTGGTGAGCGGGACGATCGCTGCTCCTTCACTCCAAGTGGCGAGGTCCGTGGCGATTTGCGGGGTGATGATTGCGGTGTCTGCGCCGATGCGCTCGAGCCAGGTGAAAGTGGCGTAGCCTGCCTCGATGGCGGCGCTGGGTGGGACGGCGAGCGCGTAGTCGAGCGGGGTGGCGTAGATGGCGGGGTTGAGCGCGTCGCCGCTGCTCGGGCTGCCGCTCAGTGCGGTGCTGACGCGCCAATTTCCGCCGACGGCGCTGGCGGCTGTGGAAGGGTTTTTAAGCGTGAGCGAGTATCCGAGGCCGTCGGTTTCCGCAGGCCATGTGGCGTCACCGAGGTAGGTGAAATCCACGATCACCAAGCCGCCACGGTCGAGCAGTTGGATTTGCTCGCCGCTGTTGCTGAGGCCGCCGGTGTAGGTGCCGAAGACGATGACGCCTGCGCCGTAGCGGGCGGAAAATGCGGCGGCGTTGCGCACGAGGACGAGCCGCGCGCCGGGGGCGAGTGTGGCAGCGGGGAACGTGTAGGTGAGGCCCGCGCCGAACGTCGCGTTCAACAAATCCACGGGGTTCGTGCCGATGTTCAGCAGCTCGATGAACTCAAATTGATCGGGGTCGATTGACGCGACGCCGAGCGTAGCCAGCTCTGCGGGCGTGGCGTTGGCGGGATGATACATCAGCTCGGAGATGACGAGGTTTCCGGCTTCAGCGGGGACGGTCGGGCCGGTGTTCGTGATGATGATCGTGTCCGTGGCGACGACGGCATTTTGCATGTCCAGTGCTTCGAGCGTGAAGCTGTTCGCGCCTGCGCCGAGGGGCACGGTGACTTGCCACTGCGAGCCCGTGAGCCATGTGAGGGCGAGCGGCTCGACGGCTCCGGCGATGCGGATGCTGTGCATATTTACCCAGCCAGTTCCGACGAGCACTGCACTCGGTGCGGCGACGGAGAAATTCGCACCGCCATTCGTGGTGATGGCGAAGGGGATGGGCGGGAAATCATTATAGACCTGCGTGAGGACGTTGGAGCGGCGCGCGGTGATCCAGCTTTTGAAGTTCGGGGCGTATCCGCTTTTCCCCGCCAGCGCGGAGTAGTGGTCCACCCACGAGTCGAGGTAGGTGTTGGAAAAAGTGGTGTTGCAAAGGTCGAGAATGTTTTCCGCCATGCGCCGCTTCACGCGAGGGTCGGCGATGAGCGTGGCGACTCGGTGCGCGCCGCCGCCGTAGATGGAGAAGTTGGTGGCGAAGTAGAATGCGTGGTCCATGTCCCACGGGAGAAGCATGACGCGGCCATCCGGGCGGGTGAGAAATTGGATGTTGTGCGTGAGATGTTGGTTGAACGTGTCAGCCAGTCCGAGCAGCGCGTTGAGGGCGAGTGTGCGCGTCCAGCTTTCCACGTCGATGGCCGCTGTCGCAGCGTTGTAGAGGTTCGCGTCCGGCTGGCTGAACGCGGAGGTCATCGCGAGGATGCCGCTGTAGTCGTCGCGGTCGGTGTGGTTCTGCACGAGGTAGTTGAAGCGGTAGGATTCCTTGTCCGAGCCCATCGTGAGCGTGTCCACGGCAGCGAACGTGGAGTAGGCGTTTTTGAGGCTCTCGGGGTTTCCGTCCACGGTGCTCGTGGGGTAGTAAATGATCTCCTGTTTAAAGAGCGAGCCGTCGCCGCCGTTCGGCGTGAAGTAGTCGAGCTGCGAGTTCGCGTAGCGGCGGAGGCGGAGCTGCGCGCGGCGGCTCTCGTAGTAAGGCGTGGCCACGTAGGCGACATCCACGAGTTCGCTGGGAATGTTCCCGGCGTGCTCGGAGACGCGGAGAAAGAGCATCTCGTTCACGCTCGGGCCGAGCGTATTCTCCAGCCAGCCACCGCCATCGCCGCGCGGCATGTTGAACGCGCCATCAAGGACCATGTCCGTCTCCGTCCCGCGAAATGGCTGCTCGGGGTCGAAGTCCAGATTCCATCCGACGCGATTTCCCTGCCGTCCGTATGGCGCACTGCGGAGGCGGATGCGCACGCCGTAGAAAACCTCGCGGTCGTTCGCGATGAGCGTCGCGGGCCAGCGGAAGTTGCTCACGCTGTGAATCGGCGCGTGCATCGCCGCAGCGTCGTCGGGCCGCATGATGAGCCGCAGCTTGTTCGCCAGCGGCACCGCCGAAACGCCGCCATCGCCCACACGGTAGAGCGCCCGCGACGCCGCGCCCGCTGCGGGGAACGTCGCAGTCGTGCCGAGCGCATCCGCGCCTTGCACGTAAAACTGCACGACCATGCCCGCGAGCGGCTGCCCCGGAATCTGCGCGGAGTAGCGCCCCGAACCGTCGTTCGTCATCGCCACGGAGGAAAATGCGCCCGCATTCACCGAGTAGAGAAGCGTCTGGGTGCCGAGGCCGTCGGGATCAAAAGGACGCACGAAAACCGTGACTGGCTGGCCAATCGCGGGCACGAGCGGTGCGTGGACAAACTCGCTGAACGTCGGCCCGGCGTTGGCGATGCGGCGCGTGTTCACTGCGCCCGGCGTGCCAGCGATTACGGGCTGCGGGAGGATGGTCGTGCGAGCGGCGCGGTTGAGGTAAAGGCGGGTGTTGAGTTGTGGGGAACCGGCGATCCATTTCGCGCGAAACGATACGCGGTAGTTCTTCGTCGGGTCGATGACTTGGTTGCCGACGAGCGTGGTCGAGCAGTTGTTGTAAGTGTGCTCCAGCCCATCCGTGGCGACGACGCGCAGGACTTTGCCGGGGCCGCTCGGGTCTTGTTGGACGACGCTAAGTTTGTGCGTGCCGAGGCAGCGCCACTTCAGCGGTTGCGAGCCGATGGTGTCGCCCTCGAACGTGCCATTTTGGATGACCTCCGTGTTCGCGCCCGTCGGGTCTTTTCGTACGCTGAGGTCGTCGATGAGAAACTCGCCGCCGTTTAGCAAGCCGATGAGAAACTCGTTCCAGTTTGAAGGGTTGTTTGAGCCCGGCGGCTCCGCACCGAGCGCCGTGTAAGTGTAAGTCTGCCAGCCGAGCTTCGCGCTTTCGTCGCTCGCGGCCCACGATTCCGGCTGCGTGTTATCGGCGTCCGGATCGATGAGTTCGAGCGAAGCGCCGTCGCCGTCCGCATAGGGCGACCAGCGCCCGCCGTTGCGGTAGCGCACCTTGTCCACCTGCACGCCGCCTGCATCGCGGAGCTTTATCGAGTCGCCGCTGTTCGCCATCGAGCCGGAGAATTGCGCCTGATTGACCACGAGGAAGCCGCCCGCCACCAAGCTCGTTCCAGCGGGAAAAGTGTAGCCGATAGCGTCGTCGAGGCTCCACCCCGAGAGGTCCACTGCCGCGCCGGAGCGGTTGTGCAGCTCCACCCACTCGGCGGAGTTTTCCGCATAGAGGACGGCGGCGTTCGGGTTCGCGTAAGTCGGGTGCGCGTGGTAGAAAATCTCATTAATCACCACGCTGCCAGCGACGTGCGCAGCGGGAGTCGCCAGCGCGGGCTGGGTGGAAAAATTCGCGGCTCCAGGCATGCCGCCCGCTTGCGTGCTGGCGACCCAACTCGCCGCATTGTCGCTGGCCAAAGTGACGCCGCGCTTTGCCAGCGTCGGCCCGGTGCCGTCGGGAGAAGTCGGCCAATCGCCACTCACGCCATACTTCACTTCATCCACCAGCCAGCCTTGCTTCGTGCGCAGCCGCAGCGTGTCGCCCGAGCCATCGAGGTGCCCGACAAACGCACCGAGCGCGCCGCCCGGATTGCCCGCGATGCTCGACACCACAATGATTGCGCCCGGCTCCAGCACCGTGTTAGCCGGGAAGGTAAATGCGATCCCGCCGGTGAGTTCCCAGCCGCCCATATCCAGCCGCGTGCCGAACTGATTCACAATCTCCACCCATTCCGGCGCGCCCACCGTCGCCGGGTTGTAGTGGATTTCATTAAACGTCGCCACGCCGCCCGCCGCGCCCGGCGCACCCGGCTGCGCGAAAGCCAGCGCGGAGGCCGGGGGCGCAGCGAGCGTGAGCAGCGACACATTATCCACGAGCACCGTGCTATCCCCGCCGACGCCCATATTTTCCAACACGAGCAGCGCCGTCTCCGCACTGGCCGTGAAGTCGAAAGTGAGCGTCCGATACGGCTGCCCCGCGCCCACTGGCGACACCGCGCCGTTGAACGCCGTCTGCCCATCCACCATCACCCGAAACGTCGGCGCAACACTCGCCGCACGTCCATTATACCGCAGCGAAAGCCGGTAAGTCCCGCCCGTCGCGAGCCCCGCCACCGACTGCTGGACGCCGCGTGCGTGCTGAAGAAAAAGCACATTCGCCCCATCCGGCACCACGCCATTGTCGTGAAACGGACCGCCGCTCGTATTCACCCCGCTTTGCCCTACACCGAATGCTTCCCAGCCCCCGATGTTCGTGTAGTAGCCGGGAGCCGCAATACCCGTGCCGCTGGCCTCAAAGCTCGGATTTGCGATGAAAACCTCATCCGCCCCGCGCTTGATCACCGCCACCGCGTCGAACACCGCCGAAGCATCACCGCCCGCGTTTGCCGCCGAGCCGATGCTCAGCACCCCGCTCGTCGCCGTCGCCGTCCACACAAAGTTCGCCACGATATACGGCGACGCCCCGCCCACCGGCTGGATGCCTGTCGGCGCAAGCAAAGTCTGCCCCGCGAGCGACACATTCACCTTTGGGAAATCGCCGCAGCAATCCCGCGCATTCATCCAAACCTGCACCCAATACCGCTGCCCCACCACAAAGCCCGTCAGATTCTGCGTCAGCGCCCCCGCGCCTTGGATAAAGGCGACGCGTGTCCCATCGGGAATCGCCCCATTACTCGCAAACGGAGTCCCCGCGCCGATGTCCGTCCCATTGATTCCGCCACCCGTCCAGCCCGTGATGAAAGTCGGATTCCCCCCGCCGAGATACCCTGGAAAAACGGTGAACGTATCCGCCTGAAAACTCGGATTCGTGACAGAAATCGAGTCCGCAGCGGCAAGAGACAGCGAACACGCCGAGAGGGCGATACTGAGGATTTGGCGGAATTTCATGGATCGAATGGCGCATTCATACGCTCGATTCCGCGCCCCGTCCACAAATGGAAAAGCCAGCCCGTTTCAACGGGCGTGATTGAAAGTGGAAGAGTGCGAGTGGCTTGGGCGTCTCGCCCATGAAGGCGCGATACTCATGGGCGAGACGCCCAAGCCACTTTTAATCACACCCGGCGCGAATGGGAGCGGGGCTTTCCTAAGCCCCGCCGCCCGAGCAATCAAACGCCCTGCGTTCGGCGACGGAATCCAGCAATCGCTGCAAGCCCGCCGAGTAGCAGCACTGCGCTGCCGGGCTCGGGGACGACTTGGAGCGTCACGGCGGTGGTCGCGTTGTCCACGCCGTTGTAGCTGATGCTGTATTCGTTCAGTCCGAGCGTGAATCGCGAGTCATCCGCATAGCCCGTGAATACGCCGCCGTCCCAAGTGCCAGCGTAGTCGATGAATGTGAACACCTGGCCGAGCGTGAGCGGTGTGCCGGAGACGTTGAAATCGGTGATACTGAGGGTTCCGCCGCCGAGAAGGTTGAGGTCGCCGGTGACGTTGGCGAGGTCGCTGGTGATGGCGGTGGTGTCGATTTCCAAGCCGAATGCACCGCCGGTAAGTGCGAGCGTGCCGGTGTTCAGCGTGCCGATGCTGCTGCCGGGGGCGATGGTGCCGCCTGTCGCGACGGTGACTGCGCCGGTGCTGCCGCCGCTTCCGCCGAGCGTGCCGCCATTTACCGTGACGACGCTGCCGCTGATGTTGCCGCTGACGAGGAGCTTGCCGCCGTTGATGGTTGTCGCGCCAGTGTAGCTGTTCGCGCCGGAGAGAACCCATGTTCCCGCGCCGTTCTTTACGACGCTGGTCGCGCTGCCCGCTTGACCGATGGCCATGGCAAAAGTGTTCGCGCCGGTGTTGCTGCCGGTGAGCGTCAAGGTGCGGGTGCCGGGAAATTCAAAGAAGTCCGGCGATGAAGTCGCTGTGAAGCTCAGAGTCGCCGATGGAACGCTTCCCGAGGCGTCGATGGTCGCGCCACCCGAGTTCCCCCCGCCGCCATCGGCATTGATGCGGATCGCGCGGTTGGTGCTCTGCGCGGTGGCACCGGTGTATTGCAGCGTGCCGCCGCGGAAGAGGATGCCGACATCGCCGCCGCCATCCGTGGCGCGGTTGCCCAGACTGCCGTTCACGCCGTAGTCGGAGAAGGTGCCGACATTGAGCACGCCACCCGCGAGCGTCGTCACGCCCGAGTAGCTGCTGCTGCCCGAAAGGGCGAGCGTGCCCGCGGCCACTTTGCTGATTCCGCCAGTGCCGGTGATGGTCCCCGCGAAGGCCGTGCTCGTCGCATCGCCGGTAGTCAGCGTGTTCGCGCCGAGCTGCACTTCGCCGCCGGAGCCGCCGCCGCCCGCGAGCGAACCGACCATTTCACTCGCATTGAGTAGCAGCGTCGCGCCGGCCACGTCCGCGATCGTCACCGCGCTGGTGTCCCCGATCGCCGCGCCTCCGCTGAGGGCGAGCGTGCCGCCGTTGATGGTCGTCGCGCCGGTGTAGCCGTTCGCGCCGGAGAGAACCCATGTTCCCGCGCCGTTTTTCACGACGCTGGTTGCGCCGCCTGCTTCACCAATGGCCATGCCGAAGGTGTTCGCGCCGGTGTTGCTGCCGGTGAGCGTCAGGGTGCGGGTGCCGGGGAATTCAAAGAAGTTCGGCGATGAAGTCGCTGTGAAGCTCAGGGTGGCCGATGGAACGCTTCCCGAGGCGTCGATGGTCGCGCCGCCCGAGTTCCCCCCGCCGCCATCGGCATTGATGCGGATCGCCCGGTTGGTGCTCTGCGCGGTAGCGCCGGTGTATTGCAGCGTGCCGCCGCGAAAAAGGATGCCGACATCGCCGCTGCCATCCGCGGCGCGGTTGCCCAGACTGCCGTTCACGCCGTAGTCGGAGAATGTGCCGACATTGAGCACACCACCCGCGAGCGTTGTCACGCCGGCGTAGGTGTTCGCGCCGGAGAGAGCCATCACGCCATTGCCATTCTTGACCAATGCTCCACCAGTCAGAGTTCCGGTGACATTCAGGTCCACTGCGCCATTCCCATCGGTAACGTTGAATTGCGCGCCTTGAAGATTGAAGTTCTGCGCGCTGATCGTGGCAGGTGTTCCATCGCTGTGCGACGTGAACGTACCCTGCGTTGAGCCGTAGAAGATGGTTCCGAAGCTCGGGTGTCCGCCGTCCACGGATGAGATCGTCCCGCCGACGACGTTCAGCGCGTAGGGCATGGACAACACAACCCCGGCATCGACTCCGAGCGCGCCGCCCTTGTTAATCGTCAGCAAATCGCCGGCATGTGTGGACTGGTAGCCCAGCCCGTTAAATACGCCGCCCAACAAGGTGCCGCCCGAGTTCACGGTGATGCTACTGCCGACCCCGAGCGTTCCGACACCGCCATTGCCGCCGCCGTCATAGGAGAGTCGGAGTGTGCCGCCGTTGATGGTCGTCGCGCCGGTGTAAGTGTTCGCGCTGGTGAGGTTCAGGGTGCCGTTACCCGACTTCGCGAGACTACCGCTTCCGGAAACCACGCCGTCAAAGGAGGTGTTGGCCGAGCCATCCACCGTAAGCCGAGAGAATGGCGCGATTTGCACCGAACTGCCGGCCACGCCGGAGAGCGAGGCTACCGTCTGGTTCACGTCCGTCAGGTTCAGCGTTGCACCGGAGGTCGTGAGCGACACAGCGGTGGTGGGGCTGAGGACGTTGGTCTGAAAGGCCGATGCTTGCGTGACCAAGAGATTATCTACGCCGCCGATCATGCCGCCCGCCGAGCCAAAAGTGATGTAGCTCGTGCCCATCCCGGTATTGAGGGCGTACGTGCCGAGGGTGTTCGCGCCCTGCGTGACGACGAGCTTTGTCCCATTCCCAGCGAAGGGGGAACCGGTGCCTGCGGAGTCGGAGAGATAAAAGCCAAAGCTGTCGCCACCGGTCGTGCTGCCGATATTGTAGATCACCCCTCCGTTATTGAAAATCTGGATGCCAGTATTCTGCCGGTAAAGGAATCCAAACTCCCCTGAGCCAGTGACAGGGAACCCATTCCCGCCGGATGCGCGCATGGTGAAGCTGGTCCATTCCGAGGGTTCGCCAGTGTTGCCCTTGAACATATCGAACCCCACCTTCAGCGGTCCATTGGCATTGGCGGTGGAAAGCGGGAGACTATTGAGTGTGGCGCTGGCACCAAAGGCGAGCAGGAGATAGTCGCCATTCGTTCCTGCGGGCTGCTGGACGGGCGTGGTGTTGCCAGTCTGCGTGTTACCAGCCGGAGTCCAGTTTTGAAGAGCCGCAGTGCCGGTCTGCCGCGCAGCGAGGTTGAAGTTAAGGTCTAGGGTGTTGGGGTTGCCCGAGGTGCTAAAGTTATCCGTCAGCAACGGGGCAGCGGTCGTGCCTTGGACGAGCAAAGTGCCCGCATTCACCGTGGTCGCGCCGCTATAGGTATGCGCGCCCTTGAGGGTGAGGGTGCCGTTACCCATCTTGGTCAGCGTGCCAGTGTTGCCGGGAAGGTCGGCGAGGGTATTGGCAACGGTCACACTGCGACCGTTCGTATCGAAAATAGCGCCGCCATTCGCGATCTCCGCTGCAGCACTATGCGCCGCGCCGTCGAAGTCGTTCGACACTTTCAAAAAGTCCGCACTGTCTGCCGAAGCGATGACCCGCGTGCCGTTGAAAACTGTGCGTGACGCTCCCCCGAACGTGTAGTTGCCCCAAATCGAAGGCGTGGTGAGCGTGCCGCCGTTGAGTGCTAGGTGCGATGCCACATTGCGGAAGTCCACGCCGCCCGTCACGACCACCGACGACGTCCCGCCCATCGTGAAGTCATTCCACGCATTCCCCGAGAGTATCTGCCCGCCGATGGTCGCCTGAGTATTCCCCGTGAAATGCAGTGCGCTCCGGGTTACAACAACATTCGCGTTCGTGGAAAACATCACGTCATTCAGAGTAGTCCGCCCGACGTTCGCGTCTGGGATCGAGTCCACGTTGCCACCAATCGCGCCGTTGATTTGAAGCGATTTGTTCCCCAGTGCAATCGTAGCTCCGCTGAATGTCAGCGTATGCGTCCCCGCCTGTCTGCCATACGAGTAGATATTGAGATCACCACCGCTGCCATCGGTCGTGATATTGCCCGTGTAAGGGAAACGCTGAATAAAGCGAGTTGAGCAGAGAAGCGCGAGGCAGGGTGGTAGTGAGTGGGGTTCTGAGGCGGAAAGTCATCGAGAAATTGCTGTTTTTGCCCCGTTTTGGTGCGATGCGGGCACGGTCAAGCCGTGAGGGCGAGCA
>CAMDQC010000171.1 GCA_945905735.1 Prosthecobacter debontii
CGCAGCCTGGAAAAAGCAACACGACGAGCCCCCGGCAGGGGTAAACTACTGACTGGAGAGCCGGATGCGGGAAAACCGCCCGTCCGGTTCGGAGGGAGGGGCGGGGAGTAATATCCCCGTCCCTACCCCAATCTTTTAATCACACCCCGGTCTTCCCCCCACTGGCGGCGAGCTTGCTGATCGTCGTCGCGTTCTCGTAGCATGGCACTGATGTCTCAACAGAACCTCAGCCACTACCGCCGGAGCCTTTCCACATGTTTTCTGGCGCTCGCTTTTTCACTGCAATCGTTTGCGGTGAATCCGCCCGCACCATTTTCCCGCTCGCCGTATCTCCAGTCTGCGAGCCCTTCGTCGATGAATATCGTCTGGCGGACTGAGGGGCCGATTGATCCCGTCGTGCGCTATGGGAAAGAGCAGGGGACTCTCGATAAAGAGGTGCGCGGTGCGGTCGTGCGGGCGTCGTTGGGGCGGACTGGAACGCCTGTTTTGCCAAGGTGGGAGCCTCTGCGGACTCCTGCGAACCTCGCCCTGCCAAAGCTGCACTCGGCCCCGGTGGGGACGTTTCAGTATGAGGTAAAACTCAAGGACTTGGAGCCGGAGACGACTTACTTCTACGCTGTCTATAATGGCGGGAAGCGGCTCACGGAGGACGACGGCTCGTTCCGCTTCACCACGCACCCGAAGGCTGGTTCGGAGCGGCCCGTGCGGTTTTGGGTCATCGGCGATAGCGGCACGGGGCGCAGCGAGCAGGCGGCGGTCCACGACGCGATGCGCAAGACGGTGGACGCGGAAAAGCACCCGCTGGATTTCTGGCTTCACGTCGGCGATATGGCCTACGCGACCGGGCGGGATAACGAGTTCCAGTCCCGCTTTTTCAAGATGTACGACAGCACGCTGCGCAACAAAGTGTGCTGGCCCGCGATGGGGAATCACGAAGGCGGAACCTCAAGCGGCAAGACCGGCGTCGGACCGTACTACGATGCTTACATCACCCCCACTCGCGCCGAGGCGGGCGGCGTGGCGTCCGGCACGGAGGCTTACTATTCCTTCGATTACGCGAACATCCATTTCATCTGCCTCGACTCGCACGACATCAGCCGCAAGCCCGGCGACCCGATGGCGAGCTGGCTAAAGGCGGACCTCGAAAAGGCGAAAGCCGATTGGATTATCGCCTACTGGCACCACCCGCCTTACACAAAAGGCAGCCACGATAGCGACAAGGAGGCGGACCTCACCGAGATGCGCAAACTCATCATGCCCATCTGCGAAGCAGGCGGCGTGGATGTCGTCTTCACCGGCCACTCCCACATCTACGAGCGCTCCATGCTCGTGGACGGCGCGTATGGCACGCCCACCGTCGCCGATAACGTCATCCTCGACGACGGCGACGGCGACCCGGATGGCGACGGCGCGTATCGCAAGAGCAAAGGCATCCACGCCCACGAAGGCACTGTCCAAGTCGTCACCGGAAACGCCGGCGCATCCCTCGGGCGCGTGGGTACCATGCCCATCATGCGCCGCATCATCCTCGAACACGGCGGCGTTCTCGTGGATGTAAAAGGCGACACGCTCACCGGGCGGATGATCAACCGCGACGGCGCAGAATCCGATCTCTTCAGCATCGTGAAGCGCGGCAAAGTGAACCCCATACGCCTCCCCCTCCCGTGGATTCCTGCCGAGTATAAAAAGCCCGACGTTGCGCTCAAGGGCGTCGGCGGGCCATCGGTGGACCGCAAAGTCCTCATCGCGCCGGGAGCCGAGTGGCAGTTCACCTTTGACCAGCCCGTGCGCGGGAAAGAGTGGACGCAGCCCGTCTTCCCAGCCGAGGGCTGGAAGCGCGGCCCGGCGGGTTTCGGCTACGGCAAGCTCCCCTTCCGCACCGACGTGCGCGACATGCGGCGAAAGGCCACCGTCCTTTACGCGCGCAGCGAATTCCACATCGAGCAAACCGACCGCATCACCGAACTCGGCCTAGAGATTGACTTCAGCGACGCCTTCATCGCCTACATCAATGGCCACGAAGTCGTCCGCAGCGGCGTAGGCCGGAGCAGCGGGCGCAACGCCCAGAACATCAAAGTCCGCGAACAAAAAGGCCCCCAATTCTTCGCGCTCCCCGACGCACTTAAACGCCTCAAAGACGGCGTCAACATCCTCTCCATCGAAGCCCACAACAGCAGCGCCGAAAAAGTGGACTTCCTCCTTAGCCCCACCCTCCTGCTCGAAGACTAAATGCGCGCCGCACTCGCCACACTCAGCGTCCTCCTCTACGCAGCGCCGCTCATCGCCCACGAAGGCCCCGAGGCCGAAATCGAAGAACTCACCGAGCGCATGAAGCGCAACGGCGAGACCGCCGACCTCCTCACCGAACGTGCCATCGAATACCGCGTCCTCGGCAAGCTCCTCGAAGCCACCAAAGACCTCGAACTCGCCCTCGCCTTCGCCCCCGACTCCATCGGCGCACACCGCGAACTCGCCCGCGTCCTTTTCCTCAATGGCAAAGCGAACGAGGCCATCGCCATCATCGTGCGCGGCCTCGCCGTGAAGACCGAAGAACCCGCCGACCTCGCCTCCCTGCGGATGCTGCGCGCCGAGATATATCGCTCGCAAAACGACAACAAAAAAGCCCTCGAAGATTGCGACGCCGGCCTTCGCCTCCACAAGCAGAACCCCGAGTGGTATCTCCTCCGCAGCGACATCCAAAAGCGCCTCAAAGCCCACAAAGAACGCCTCGCCGGGCTCGAAGAAGGCATCCGCGAAACCGGCGCAGGCGTCTTGGAAATTGAGCGCATCGAAACACAACTCGACGCCGGGCAATGGGCCGCCGCCCTCCCGCTCATCGAAGCAGAACTCCGCGACTCCCGCATCAAGAGTTCCTGGCTCATTCGCCGCGCCCGCGTCTTTCTCGGCCTGGGCAAGAAAACAGAAGCCGAAACCGACCTCAAAACCGCCCTCGAAGAAATCAGCAAACGCCTCAACCCCAAAAACCCGGACGTGCCCCTCCTCCTCGATAAGGCTCTCGTGCACGAACTCCTCGGCGAAAAGAAAGACGCCCTCCGTGCCTACGAAGAAGCCCGCGATAAAGGCGCGACCGACAGCGTGAACGACCGCATCAAAGCCCTACAAGAACCGCCGGAGAAATAGAATCGGTGCCGCTACGACGTAGCTCCCGTGCAAGACGAACCCGCGCCCGCCGTGCAGGCGAGGCAGTGAAAGCCTGTCAGGATTTCCCGGTCGTCCAGATACTCGGGCGTGATGTCCCACAGATACAGCGGCTTCCCGTTGCGAATCTGCATGTTGAGCATCTGGTTGAAGTCACAGTCGTACACCTCCCCGCGCCAGCCGATGCTCACGGTGCTGCGGCACATCAGCCCATCCACCGTGCCGGGGTTAAACGCCTGCACCAGTGTCTCCACGTATTCCTCGAATTTCCCCTGCTCCCGCAAGTCCTCGGCGAACCGCGCGATGGGCTGATTCGTGATCGTGAAGAGTCGCGAAAAGACGATGCCGTAGCGCGCCTTCAGCTCCTCTTTATAGTCCGCCTCCAGCTCGGCCTGCGGCGGTGGGAGCTTGGTGCCGAGAGGATTAAAGACGAGCGACAGCGGCAGCTTCGGGTTCGTCCCGTAGCCTTGCGCGTTTAGCTTTTTCAAAGCGGAGATGCTCTTTGCGAAGACGCCGTCTCCGCGCTGCGAGTCCACATTTTCGCCGATGTAACACGGCAGCGATGCCACGACCTCGACCTCATGTTTCGCGAGATATTCTGGCAGCCAGGAAAATGCGCCCGTCTCGATGATGGTCAGATTATTCCGGTCCATCACATGCGAGCCCGCCGCCTTCGCTGTCTCCACGAAATACCGGAAGTGCTCGCTCAGCTCCGGCGCTCCGCCCGTGATGTCCACCGTCTCCGGGCGATGCTCCGTGATCCACTCGCCCACGCGTAGCGCGTCTTCATCGGAAATCATCTCCGTTCTCCATGGCGACGCATCCACATGGCAGTGCCGGCACGTCTGGTTGCACTTGCGCCCGACGTTGATTTGCAGCGTGCGCAGCTTCCCGCGACGAAGGTTGAGGCCGTGCGTGGAGAGCTGTTGGTCGAAGCGGTTCATCGCGTTACTTCGCGAAGAACGGGTTGTTCCTCGATTCCTCGCCCACGCTCGTCAGCGGGCCGTGGCCGGGGCAAATCACCGTCTCCGGCATCAGCGTCATAATCTCATCCACGTTGCACTTGAGCGCAGCCGCGTAGCTCACCTTTCCGCCGCCCATACTGCCGGCAAAAATCGAATCGCCCACCACCGCGACAGGTCGTGCGAGGCCGGTCACCACATACGTCACGCCACCCGGCGAGTGGCCCCAAGTCAGGCGCGTATCGATTTTCAGCGAGCCGAGGTGCCAGCTATGGCCGACGGAGAAAACGTTCGTTCCATCCACCGGCTCGCGATTGCCAGACCACACCGCCGCACCCGTCTTCTCCCGCAACCGGTCGAGGTCGAAGATATGATCGCCGTGCGTGTGTGTGATGAAGATATGTTTGATCGTCAGCCCGCGCGTGCGTGCCTCGTCGATCATCCCGCTTGCATCCGCGCCGGTGTCGAAAACTGCCGCCTCGTTCGTTGCCGGGTCCCACACGAGGTAGGCATTCACCGTCATATCCTCGAACGGCGTGTTAAACATCGCCAGCCCATCCAGCGTGACGCTTGCCGGTGCATACCGCTTCTCCGCCAGCGCATGGAGCGCCGCCGCGTTCAGGCCCAGCAGCGGAGCGATGCGCGCCGCCGTATCGAGGGAGAATTCCCCATCACAAAGCGCCTGCAATTTTGCGCCATCCACGCCCGCCTGCGCCGCGAGTGCGTTGTGTTCGATTTGCAAGCCGCGCATGGCTTTGCCGATGATGTCCGTGTAGCTGTCTTCGAGTGGAATAGTGACCATTCCCTTCGCAAATAGAGAAGCCGCCGCCATCGCGCAACGCTCAATACCCGTTTCGTTTCGGCGCACCGGAGGCGTAATGATCATGCTCCGCCGCAAGGTCTGTCGGCCCATCCTCCCACACCCCGATAAACTCCGCATACCGCTCCGCAAACGTCTCACGCGGAATCGTGCGCGCCTCAATGCTCACCTCGGTCCCATCCGGCCAATGCACGCCCGGTGGTAGCTTGATTGTGTCGTTTTCAACAATGGCAGTGATGCTTATGCCCGGAAAGTGCCCGAAGTTATGCGGAGCGTCAACTTAGGAGGATTTGAACGCTCAACATTCCCATCACGCCAACCTTGCACCACGCGCCGACATTTCGCACACCTCGCGGATGCTCATTCGTCTCGCTCTATTCAGCTTATTCGCCATCACCGCCGCCGCCCAAGGCACTAAGGCCGACTACGAACGCGCTCTTTCATTTTCAAAGCGCACGGATGTTCTCGTGCCCCGCAGTCGTGTCGAGCCGCAGTGGCAAGGCGACACTTTCACGTATCGCGTCGAGATCGCGCCGGGCAAGTTCGAGTCGGTATTCGTCGATTGCGTAAAGGGCACACGCTCCCTCGATGCCGATGCCGCCAAGCGCCCGCCCGCACTGCTCCTCGCCGACCGCAAGCCGCGCCCCAGCCGGACGATTGCGGGCGCGGGCGACACCAGCATCACCTTCACCAACAAAACTGCGGGCGACGTGCAGCTCTTCTGGCTCGACCACGACGCCAAGCGCCAACCTTACGCACGGCTCAAAGCCGGTGAGACCCACAAGCAGCACACCTTCCCCGGCCACGTCTGGCTCGCCGAAGCAGCGGGCGGCGTCGTGCTTGGCGTGTATGAAGGGCGTGCCGATGAGGCGACGGTGGACCTCACCGAAGCCCCGCCAGCAAAGGAGCCGGAAGCAAAACCACAGCCGCCAAAAGCCCTCTCCGAGTGGAAGCCCTTCATCCGCGACTTCAACGTGTGGGTGAAAAATCGCGGCACGATGGAAGAGGTGCAGCTATCGCGAGATGGGACGAAAGACGACGCATTCTCCGAGCCCATCCAGCTCTCCCCGGATGGCAAAAAGCTCGTCGCCATGCAGGTAAAGCCCGAGCAGGAGCACCTCGTCTCCTTCATCGAATCGTCGCCCAAGGATCAGCTCCAGCCCAAGCTCCACCAGCACCAATACCTCAAGCCCGGCGACCGCATCCGGCAGGAAAAGCCTCGCCTCTTCGACCTCGCGAGCCGCGCACCCATCGCCCTCGACTCCGCCCTTTTCGCAAAGCCCTGGGACATCAGCGATCTCCGCTGGGCCGCAGACAGCTCGCACTTCACCTTCCTCTATAATGAACGCGGGCACCAAGTTCTCCGCATCGTCAAAGTGACCGCCACCGGCGCAGCCACCACGCTCGTCGAAGACACCAGCTCCACCTTCATAGACTACTCGCAAAAGCACTGGCACCAATGGCTCGGCGACGACCTCCTCTGGTCCAGCGAGCGCGACGGCTGGAACCACCTTTACCGCTTCGACGCCAGCACCGGCACCTTGAAGAATCGCATCACCACCGGCTCGTGGAATGTCCGCAGCGTCGAGCGCGTCGAGGGCGGCAAACTCCTGCTCCGCGTCATGGGCATCCTCCCCGAGCAAGACCCCTATTTCATCCACCTCGCCCGCGTAAATCTCGACGGCACCGGCTTCACCCTCCTCACCGGCGGCGACGGCACACGCACAGAAAAACGCCCCCATTTCTCCCCCGATGGCAAGTGGCTCGTGGACACATTCTCCCGCGTCGATATGCCCCCCGTCACCGAACTCCGCAACGCCGAGACCGGCAAACTCATCTGCGAACTCGAACGCGCAAACGCCGATGGGCTCTTGGCCGCAGGCTGGACGCTCCCCGAGCGCTTCACCGCAAAAGGGCGCGACGGAAAGACCGACATCTACGGCATCATCATCCGCCCATCGAACTTCGACCCCGCGAAAAAGTATCCCATCATCGAAGAAATCTACGCCGGTCCCCACGGCGCATTCGTCCCCAAATCATGGGGCCGCGCCACCCGCCAGCACGCCCTCGCCGAGCTAGGATTCATCGTCGTGCAAATAGACGGCATGGGCACCAACTGGCGCGGCAAAGCATTCCAAGACATCGCATGGCGCAACCTCAAAGACGGCGGTTTCCCCGACCGCATCGCATGGATGAACTCCGCCGCAGAAACACGCCCGTGGATGGACCTGACCCGCGTCGGCATCTACGGCGGCAGTGCAGGCGGGCAGAACGCCCTCGCCGGATTACTCCACCACGGCGACTTCTACAAAGCGGGCGTCGCCGACTGCGGCTGCCACGATAACCGCATGGACAAAATCTGGTGGAACGAAGCATGGATGAACGAAGTCGGCCCATGGTACGCCGAAAACTCCAACGTCACCCACGCCGCAAAACTCACCGGCAAACTCCTCCTCATCGTCGGCGAAGTGGACATCAACGTCGATCCCGCCAGCACCATGCAAGTCGCCAACGCCCTCATCAAAGCGGACAAAGATTTTGACCTCCTCATCATGCCCTCCACCAACCACGGCTCCGCCGAAACCCCCTACGCCAGCCGCCGCCGGATGGACTTCTTCGTCCGCCACCTCCTCCACGTAGAGCCGCGCAGCTAAACCTAGAAAAGCTGTTGATGCCTCACACAAAGGCACAAAGACACAAAGATGAAGCATTTCAAAGAACGCCTAGCGCGCTCTGCGGGGAGTAAATTGTTATGCTCCACTCCGTAAAACTGGCGCTCAAAGACAAAGTGCCCGCAGGTGCGTAAAATCCACGCATTTTCCCAAACGAACACTTGCCCCTGAGCAATCGTGCGCTAACGTCGCGGCCTCCTGAAAAATAAAAGGGGGCGTACTGGTTTCGACTGACTGTTTGAACCGCTGGTCGCATGTCGTGGAAGCCTGGTTGGCCACGTAAAATCCTCTGGGCAAAACAAAACAAACGCCAACGATAACGTTGTCGATGCGACTGGGGCTTTCGAGTCCGAGTACGCCCTCGCGGCCTAAACTGCGGGAGTGCCTTTCTTAAGGCCAGTGGTTTCCGGCAGACGCCTCTACGCCGGAAGCCAAAAATAGAGGCTGGTTCGCAGCGGGATTGACCGCCGCTGCGAATGAGAAAACCCGTGGACAATCGGCCCTGCGAAGCGCGTCCACCCGCATCGCAGGGGCTAAAGCGATGGTGAGGCTAAACATGTAGAAGCTCGTGGGAATAGCGGCTAGGACAGGGGTTCAACTCCCCTCGCCTCCACTTTCTTTTTTCAGTGTTTTTAATCTCGTAATACACTGGTTTCGATAGACTTGCGCAGATATTACACAGAAAACGGCATTGGGACCATTATCCCCAAAAACGGGCCTTTACACGCCTTTTCCGGTAGTAAATGGTAGTACTATGACGCTACCTGAACCAATTCGTGTGGGCCAAGCTCTGGTCCGGATTTACCCGAAAAGCGACGGCGTCTGGACTCTCAAGTGGAGGGAGGCCAGCAAAGCAAGGGCTACCACTTTGACGGGCTCCATCAAGGAAGCCCAATCACGAGCGAGGCTGATCGCCAAACGCCTCGATGGTCAGGTCGGGGGCCGACTTGTCTCGTCAGAGGATGCCGAGGTTTTAGAAATGGTAAAACGGGTTTCGGGCGAACGGTCGCCCATCGTGATGCTCCGTGAGTTCGAGCGTGCAAAACAACTCTTGCGGGAACACAGCATCATTGAGGCGGCCCAATTCTACGCGAGGAAAGGCCCGATGACTTGTGAGGGCATCAGCGTCGCAGAGGCTACTGCCAGATTCCTCAAGAGTTACGAAAATGGCCCGCGCTTTACCCTTGCCGGTCTGCGGAAGGAACTCAGTTCCTTTTCCGAAATCCACGGCGACATGAAGCCAACCGATTTGGATGAGGAGACGCTCGAAAAATGGGTCTCCCGAGGTGGACCTGCTCCACGTTTCTTCAACAATCGTCTCGGGACGTGGAAGACGTTTTTGAACAGATGCCGCGATTGGAAATACCTGCCCCAAGGGGAAAAGCATCCTGCGGAACTCGTCAAACCGAAGCGACTGGCCGACAAGTCCCCCGAAATCCTTTCAGTAGAGCAGTGTAAGAAGTTGCTCGCAGTCCTACCTGAAAATCTGATCCCTTACGTGGCGGTCGGTTGCTTCGCCGGTATCAGGCCGTTCGAAATGCTTCGACTCAAGTGGGAGGACTTCGACTGGCCGCGATCCTACCTACATGTGCGTGCGGAAGTTGCAGGGAAGACCAGTCAAGAGCGGTTCGTGCCATTGCAGCCCAACCTTGTTGCAATCGTCAAACCGTTGTCAGATTCGGTCGGACGTTTCTGTGAGACTCACGCCCGCGAAAAAGTCAGCCTGCTTGCACGCGCCAAAGGAATCCTCAAAGTCTGGCCCATGGATGTAATGCGCCACAGCTTCTGCAGCTACCGTCTCGCACAGACACAGAACATTGGCATGGTTGCAGAAGAGGCGGGCAATTCTCCATCGATTATCCGGAAGCATTACCGGAGACCGTTGAAGCGGGAGGACGGCGATGTATGGTTTGCGATTACGTCCTGAGCCTGCGCCGCATCCATGCCAAAATAGGACGATTGACACCATCACATGGCCACACACGCCATGTTATATCCGATTACAACTATCGCCCACTTTCTTCACGTTAAAGCCTCAGCCGTTTCCCGTATGATCGACCAAGACGGTCTTCCTGCGATTCGCGTCCCCACAGATCGGAAGAACATCCGAAAGATTCCCCTGAGGCAGTTTCACTCGTGGCTCAGCAAGCGCTCTGAAAATATCGTACCGAGCTTGGACGAGCTAAGAGAGGATCTCGATTCCAAACATTGAGGCGCCTCAGTTCGTGCCGCCACGAACGTCGTGTAAAAGCAGCAATGCCGCGTGCCTCGGATGAACTGCATCGTTGGCGTGCATTCCGACCGAGTACGTCACAGCCGACACGCAGGCGAGCGTTAGCCCATCAGCTTGCGCTGGATTTGTTCGATGATCGCCGAGTTGTGGGCGATGACTTCGGTGCTCTTGGTGAGCGCGGCGACCATGTCGGCGTTGGCGGTTCGCAGGTGCGTCTCGAACTCAGAGCGGACGGCGATGATTTCGCGCTGAAGCTCGGCGATTTGGCGCATGAAGTAGCGGGCGAGGAAGTAGATGGTCACCATGCCGATGACGAGCATGGCGACGAACATCCAGCGGTCGTCTTGGCGGGCGGCGTGATCTACGGTCTTGATGGCGTGGTCGATGTCCATGCTCTCGGCGCTGCGTCAAACTCGGATCACAACACGGCGGCGTAGAGAGTTGGATCGAGGCTCGTGAATTTGTGCAAGCCGAGCTGCGGAAAGACGCGGCGGAGTCGGCGAGTGCCGGTGCCCCATTCGTCGGTCGTTTCCTGCCAGTCGGAAATTTCGCCGCCGTAAGCGCACGCGGCACCGGCGCGTTGGATGAGTTCGGCGAGCAGTTCGATGATGATGGCGTCGGACTTCGAGACGCCGTGGAGCGAGTGCAGCCAGCTATTGATGCGCAGGAGATAGGCGCGGTTGTAGAGCCCGACGCAGCAGCGACCGAGCACGGAGGCCGGGCAATGGTCCCACTTCAGCCAACCGGGGACGGCCCACGCTCGCGTGTGGAATCCGGGCTCGATGCGCACCGTGTCGTGCATCATGAACGCGGCGTCGAAGTCGAAGCGGCGCGGTGCTTCGTAAAGCGCGGAGAACTCCCATGCGTTGTGGCGGGTGAAGGCGTGGGCGATGCGGTCGAGCGTGTCATCGCGGTCGCGGTCGCTGCGATTTACGACGACTTTGATCTCCGAATCCGCAACGCCTTCCGCGCGAAGCTGCGCGACGAGCGGCGGAATTGTCCGTGCGAAAAAGCGGGCGTTGCTCGCGATGAGATATATTCTTTTGCTCCAGTTTGCAGGAGCTTCTGGGATGAGACAGACATTGTGTGGAATGAATCCCGCGATGTTATGATAGCCGACTGGCATCCCGCGAAACGCACGCTGGAAGCTGATTCCAGCAAGTTCTCCGTGACGCAATAGCACAAACCCATTGCTGTGTGCGGCCCAGTGCATCGGCGTATCGCCGAAGACGCGCCCGTGGCTTTCGATCCGCAGCC
>CAMDQC010000172.1 GCA_945905735.1 Prosthecobacter debontii
ACGGCGACGGTGCCGGAGGGTTCATTGCGGGCGTCGAGCAGGTTCGTCTCGTAGGCGCCGGTGATGTCGGTCGCGGGAGTGGCGGGGCGGACGGTGACGGTGACATTTGCCGTCGCAGAGCCGCCGCGCCCGTCGCTCGCCGTGTAGGAGAACAGCGCATCTCCGGCGAATCCCGTGGCGGGAGTGAAGGTGAGCTTTGATGCCGTAAATGTGGCGCTGCCTTGTGCCGCTGGCGGCTGGCTGATGGCGGCGATGCTGAGCGTATTGCCGTCGGGATCGGAGTCGTTCGCGAGAACAGCGATGTCCACTGCCGTGGCAGCGGAAGTGGATGCGCTATCCATCACGGCGACCGGTGGGCGATTGGGGGCAGGGAGGACTGTCACCGTCACGCCTGCCGTCGCCGATCCGCCGAGACCGTCGCTGATGGTGCAGGAAAATACGGCGTTGCCGGAGAAGCCCGTGCTCGGGGAGAAGATGATTTTTCCACCCGCGATGCTCGCGACTCCGCCGCTGGCGGGCTGGGTGACGGACGTGATGGTGAGCGGGTTCCCGTCTGCGTCGCTGTCGTTCGCGAGCACGGAGAGGGTGACCGGTGTGCCGTAGGGCGTGCTTGCGGAATCGGCTACGGCGACGGGCTTTGTATTCGGCGGCGGCGGCGGCGGCGCGCTGGTGATGGTGACATCCACACGCGCCGTGGCCGTGCCGCCGTTGCCATCACTGACTGTGTAGGTGAACGAATCGGCCCCTGCGACGTTGCCTGCGACGTAGCGGATTTGGCCCGAGAGGTTCGTCGCCGTCCCGCGCTGCGGCGAGCTGAAGGCGGAGATCGTCAGCGTGTTCCCATTCGCGTCGGAGTCGTTTGCCAGCACGGGGATGAGGACGGTCCCGCCGACGGCGAGCGTCGCGCGATCGTTCACCGCGACGGGTGGAGTGTTGCCGCCGGTTGCTGCGGTTACCGTGACGGTCGCCGTCGCTGTCTGGCCCGTGAGATTCCGAATCGTGTAGGTGAAAGTGTCTGTCCCGGCGAACGTCGCATACGGCTGGTAGCGGACAAACCACGGCGTGCCTTCCTTGATGCTGACTTCGCCTTGCGCACCATGCGTTGCGTCCACGATCACTACCGGCGAGCCGCCGCGAACCCCATCGTGGTCGTTCGCCAAGACGAGGATATTGGTCCACTCGCGGTTAAGCACGGTCGCTTGGTCTGCCTGCGCGGCGGGTGGCGCGGAGAGGAAGCTCACGATCACATTCGCAGTCGCGCTGCCGCCATTTCCATCGCTCACCGTGTAAAAGAACTCGTCCCACACAGCACCCGCTTGCGGCGTGTAGCGGAGCGCGCTGCCCGCCAGTTCCACACGCCCTCGCGCACCTTGGGTGAATGCCGACACCGTGAGTGGGTCACCGTCCACATCGGTATCATTGCCGAGCACCGCGAGATTCAGCGGCACTCCGGCGGTGCCCCGCGCTTCATCGCCCACGGCGCGTGGCAGCGCATGGATCCGCGAAATCGCTACGTTGGCCTTGGCCGTATTCCCGAAGCCGTCCGAGATCGTGTATTCAAATGAATCGCCTCCCGCGCCAAACTCAATTTTCGGACGATAAACGAATGCCTGCCCCTCCAATTCCACGCTTCCTCGCGATGGCTGCGTGAACGCCACGATGCTCAACAAATCACGGTCCGCATCCGAGTCGTTCGCCAGCACGAAGACCTTCGCCTGCCGTCCGCGTGCGACGGAAAGCGTGTCATTCACCGCCACCGGAGCGGCCCCCGTCGCGCCGCTCATTGCCGAGACTCGCGGCCCAGCCAGCGGCACACTCCACGTCTCGCCCGGCAAAATCGCACCAGCCCCCGCCACGGCCACCACGCTCCCCGCACGCGGGCGGAAGTCGCCCTCGCGTGGAGCCGTCAGCCCCAGCAAATCCGCCGTCTCAAACGATTGTCCATCGACTCCTGCGACCTTCGCTCCCGGCCCGCGCCACTCGGTTAGGGCGGTATATTTATCCTGCCCGAAGCCCACAGGGGGCACAGTCGAGGGAGCGACAAGGTTCCTCGCGAACGTGAAGTTTTTGAAGCGGTAGCCGGGCTGGTTCACATCCGTCCCTAGCGTCACCGCCACGTTGTCGGTGATGCTCACGTTCGACGCCTCGTAGAAGAGATTCGCCGAGTTGAAAAAGTCCCCCACCGGGTGCCACACCGTATTGTGGTGGATGCGAATCCCCGGACTTACCGCATTCCTTCCCGGCGAGAAAAACTTCAGAAACCCCGGCACCTTTCGCACCGACGGCTGCGACCAAAAGTCTGCCGTCGTATCCCGCATCCACACGACGTTGTGGTGAAACTCTGCGTCCCTCGGCAAGTCCGGCCAGAGCTGCGTGGGCTGGTAGGAGAAGGGCTCCCACACATCGCGCAGGAAGTTGTGATGCACTCGCATCCCCTGCGCGTGCTCTTCCAACTCCACCGCATTATCCACGAGATTCGCGAATACATTCTCAGCCACCTCCATCCCGCGACTCCACGAGGTCGAGACAAACGAAAGCGCGTCGAACGTGTCGTGGACGTAGTTGCGCCGCACCGTCCACCGCGTGCCCGCCGCCGCTACGAGCCCATACTCATACGTCGAAGCCCCGCCCTTCCGGTGCCACCAATACAGAGAATGCTGCAACGCCTGCTGCGCCTTCGGCATCGCCTCCACCACGGCCACCGCCTCGCGCACATCATCCATCACCCCTTGCTCCGTGTGCTCACAATGCTCCACCGTCACATCCGCGCACGCATCGTCAAAGCCCAGCCGCGCCGTTCCCGCCACTCCCGCGCGGCAGCCGATGAACCAGCAATCCTGCACGGTCACGCCGCCCTTCGGAGTGAACACCCCGCACATCCCCGGCGTCTCAAACGTAAATCCACGAATCACTACATTCGCCGCGCCCGTGGTCAAAACCCCGAAATTATAATCGCTCGCACGCACCACCTCATCGCCGCGAAAACCGCCCGCCATCACCGGGCCGAGCTTCATCACATGGCTGGCAGGATTTACCGAGCCATGCCGAGGATTCAGCCGCAGGAAAATCTTCCCGCCGCTCGCGAACCAGCCGCCGCGCGGCCCAGGGCCGGGCTTCCCGCTCTTCCCTACATCCGCCAGCGCTGACGCCTTCAGTTCCGCAAAGGTCGGGTAGTGGAAGATGTCCACGTCATCCGCCAGCACGCGGATCGGTTCATACGACAGCGGTGTTGAATAAATGCCTGCGCCCTCCGTAGGCTCCGGCGTCCACACCGCCCCCCTGCGAATCGCGGCATGAGCGCCCGAAATAATCACCCGTCCCCGAGCCACCGCATCCGCACGGAAAACAATCGGAGCCGCCGCAGTTCCCGCGCGCGAGAGTTGCACCGACTCTGCATAAACGCCTGGTGCTACCACCACGGAATCGCCCGCCTGCACCACATTTGCGGCGCGCTGGATCGTCCGAAAAGCAAAAGCCGGAGCCGTTCCTGTTGCCGAATCATTGCCAGCCCGAGCATCGACGAAAAATGTGGAAGCTCCTGCCGAAACCGGAAGAGAGATAATTATGAGAAGTATGAGAACTCGCGCATGGATGCTCATAATCGCCATCCTTGAAGCAGCGCGGGGACTGTCAAACTCAATTCAGGGCTGGGTATATCGAGGGACTCAGCGTTGAGATGGCGATCGTGCGCACCCGGCGAACGGTTGCCAGCTTTGAGTGTCGGCGCTTGCGAATCGCATTGCCGGAGTTACCACTCACGAAAATACACTATGCGCCACTGTCCCAGCGACCTTTCCATTGAGATTCCCTCGCTGCCAGCCACGGACGTCGAGCCTGCGCTCGCCGCTGCTGCTGCGGCTTCGCAAAAATGGGCGGCGACTACGCTCGCAGAACGTTGCGAACGGATGAGACAAGCGCAGGCGGCACTCGGCGCTGCGAAGGAAGAGCTCGCGCGCGGCATCGCATTTGAAACCGGCAAGCCGCTTACCGAGGCGATCGGCGAGGTCGGCGCTGTCGTCGCGAAGTTCGATCTGACCATTGCTGATGCCGAGGAGCATTTCACGGCGCGAACCGTCGCGGATGGGCCGTATCCGGCGAGTATTCATCGAGTGCCGATGGGCGTGGCGACGGTCATTTCGCCGTTTAATTTTCCGCTCCATCTTGGTCACGGTGCGACCGTTGCGCATTTGCTTGCGGGTAATCCTGTCATTCTCAAACCGTCGCCGCTCGCGGACCACGTTGTCGCAAAATACGGCACCCTCATGGGGGGCGTATTCCCGGACGGAGTTTTTCAAATCGTCCATGGCGGTGCAGCCGAGGCTATCGCACTGGCCACGGACCCTAGGACGCGTGCAGTCTGTTTTACCGGCAGTGTGTCTGCGGGACGCGCTCTGAGCCGTGCCGTCGCTGATGATTTCTCCAAAGAACTCGCGCTGGAACTCGGGGGCCGAAACTCGGCCATCATCTGCGAGGATGCTGACCTCGATCGCGCTGCCGAGGCTGTGGCTGATGGGCTCTGCCTCACGAGCGGACAGCGTTGCAACGCGACAAGTCGCGTGCTGGTGGACAGCCGCATCGAGGCGGATTTTCTCGAGCGCCTCATTGCCTCGCTCGCCCGGTATGTTCCCGGCGATCCGATGCTCTCCACGACCAAGCTCGGCCCGCTCGCCAGTGCCGCTTCGCTAGAGCGCTACGCAGCCCTCACCTCCGCCAGCGCAGAGTGGATTGTTCCCGGCAGTCTCGATGCGAAGCGCGGCTATTTCGTCACGCCAGCCATCCGGCGGGGCTTTGCCGACGCTGCGTCCGAGCCCTTCGCGCCCATTTTGGAACTCGAGACGTTCACCGTGCTCGAAGAAGCCATCCGGCTGGCAAACGACACGCCGTTCGGTCTCACGGCATCCATCTTTACCAAAAACGAAGCCCTCTTCCGCCAGCTCTCCGCCGTGTTGAAGATGGGGAACGTCTATGCGAACCTCCCCACTACGTTTTCTCCCGGAACACTGCCCTTTGGCGGTCTCGGCGAAAGCGGCAATGGACGCCCCGGTGGTCGTGGCTTCATCCGCTTCTGCACTCGCGAGCAGGCGCGGCAGTGGCGGTTTTGAGCGGCGTGAAAGCCGAGCAAAAAGAAGGGGCGGCGCAGATCAATGCGCCGCCCCCTATTCCTATCTGACGCGCTATTTCGCCGCAGCGCGCCCGACTCCGTAGTAGATGAAGCCGAGGTCTTTCATCGTCTGTGGGTCGAACAAATTGCGCCCGTCGAACACGAGCGGGGTATGCATCCGCTTGCGGACATCGTTCAGATTTTGGTTTGCGAAGTCTTTCCATTCCGTCGCGATCACGAGCGCTTCTGCGCCGTCGATGGCTTCGAGCGGGGTGGCTGAGAGCTTCACGGAATCGGGGATGAGGTTCCACTCGCGCGCCTTCTCCATGCCCTTCGGGTCGTAGGCGGTGACGCTCGCCCCTTCATTCACGAGACGGTTGATCAGCTCGATAGGGACGGAGTTGCGCACGTCGTCCGTGTCGGGCTTGAAGGTGAGTCCCCATACGGCGATTTTCTTGTCCTTCAGCACCCAGAGCCCATCGCGCATCTTGCGCAGGAAACGCTCTAGCTGGCTTTCGTTGATGCGCTCGACTTCTTTCAGCAGACCGAACGGAACCCCGATTTCCTCCGCAATGGCGATGAACGCCTTTACGTCTTTTGGGAAGCACGAGCCACCGTAGCCGAGGCCCGCGTTAAGGAACTGCCGCCCGATGCGGCGATCCATACCGATTCCGTCGGCGACCATTTCCACGTCTGCTCCGCTGGCTTCGCAAATGGCGCTGACTGCGTTGATGTAGCTGATCTTCAGCGAAAGGAACGAGTTTGCCGCGTGTTTAATGAGTTCGGCGGAGTTGATGTCCGTGACGAGAATCGGGGCCATGAACGGCTCGTAAACACGCTTCATCAAGTCCGTCGCGCGCTCGCTGCCGCAGCCGATGACGATGCGGTCTGGCTTCATCAAATCGGGCACCGCGCAGCCTTCGCGCAGGAATTCCGGGTTCGACACAACGTCGAAAGACGCCTCTTTATTATACCGTTGGATCGTCGCCGCGACGCGTTCGCCAGTCTTCACGGGGACGGTCGATTTATCCACGACGACGCGGTATTGGCCGGGCTTGAGCGCCGACGCGATCTCGCGGGCGACGCGCTCGATAAAGGTCATATCCACCGAGCCATCGGGCTGCGGCGGTGTCGGTACGGCGATGAAAATCACCTGCGAGCCATCTACACCTTCCTGAATGCTGTTGGTGAAACGCAGCCGATTCGCTGCGACGTTGCGCATGACGAGTTCTTCGAGGCCGGGCTCGTAAATCGGGATTTTGCCCGCTTGGAGCATGTCCACTTTCCGTTGGTCGTTATCGACGCAAATGACGCTGTGGCCCACTTCTGCGAAGCAGGCTCCTGTGACGAGGCCCACGTATCCTGAGCCGATGATGCAAAGTTCCATTATTTGTATTTTTTCTAAATCGTTGTCCTTCCCTTCGCTTTAGAGCGGATGCTCCAGTCGCGCAGGAAGGCGGATAAAGCACGGAAGCAGGTTCCGCGCAAGACCCGCTACCAAGGTTTGCGCTGAAACCACCACCACTCCAGCAGTAGCACGCCGTAGCCGAACAGCGCCACGAGCCACCACAGCGAGCGGTCCGTTTTCGTCGTCGCGGCCTCCACTTCTACCGCCACGCTGTCGCCAAAAAGAACCTCGTCCACGGACTTCAGCGATGTCTCTTGCAGGGATAAAAGACTCGCGCCCACGCGGTAGTCGCCGCCAGCGCCGGAGAGGTGATATTCCCCCACGCGCGGCGCGGGGATGCCGGACGCCACGCCTTGCTCCGTCAGCTTTTCCGTGCGGCGGCCAGCGGGGCCATCCACGCTCACTTCGCCCTGCCCGCTGAACGTCTGTGGGGGCAAGACTCCAGTCGCCACAGCCGCAGACTCCGACGTGCCGGAAATTTTGCGCGCGTGCTCCACGAGATTGCTCACCCACACAGGGAACGCCACGCGGAAGGGCATCGTGCTGCGGTCCGGGTGAAAGAGCAGATGCACGCGCCCCGCGTCCCCTTCCAATCGACCGAGCATCAACGGGCCATGCTGCCCGTCCACCAGCACCTCGTAGCCCGCCGCGCCAAACGCCGCCGCGTCCTTCCCCGGCGCGAGCACCGGGTCATCGGAGAACAGCACTTCATCGAAGCTCATGTGCTGCAACAGCGGCGAGTCGCGCCGCCAATCAATCGCTACGCCATTCCCCTTGGCGACCTTCACCAGCTCCGCAAATTCCTCCGGCACAAAACCCACGCCCACGCCCAGCCGCGCAGGCGTCTTCAGCGCGTCGGCAGTCTCGGCAAACAGGAGATCGAAACTCGACGGCGACGGCGTGTCCTTCATCGGGAAAATGCGCAGCCCTTCCAGCGTGCTGAGCGCCCGGCGTATCCCGCCCAGCGACTCCGGCACGAGCACATCCATCGGGCGAATCACCGGCAGCGACACCCACGCCTCATTGTCGCTGGCCAGCGAATCCCCATCGCACGGCTCCAGCATTGCGTGGACAAAAGTGCTGCTCTCCCCGCTCATCCGAAACGCCAGCCTCGGCGTCCCTGCATCGCCGCCCACCGCCACGGACTCCCGCGCCAGCACTTGCGGCCCGCTCCGCAGCTCCACCGTTACCGAGCCCGCTGGATGCTCCGCCGAAGCCGCGATTTGCACGAACACATCCCAATCGGACCCCGCCGAACGTCGCGCACTCAGGGCCACGATCCCCACATTCGGCCCCGCAGGCGGCAGCTTTTGTAGCTCGATTTGGAAGGGCAGCTCGAAGCTCGATTTGCCCGGCAGATTTCCATCGGTGAGCAGCACCACGCGCTCAAACGGCTGCGTCCGCGCCATCGCCTGCGCTACCCGCAGCGCCTCATCCATATCGCCCGGCACATCCTCCACCGCCAGCGCATCCACTGCCGCCCGCAGCTCCCCTTTATTATTGGTGAAGCTCGCCAGCTTCCGCGCCGATTTGCCAAACGCGATCAGCGCCAACTCCTGCTCCGGCGATAGCGCCTCGATGCGCTCGCGGATGCGCTCCTTCGCCTCGTCCAGCCGCGACTTTCCGCCTGCCTTCGCCGCCATGCTCGCCGACACATCGACCAGCACCGCCAGCCGCGCACTCATCGTCGGCTCGCGCCGCAAGAACGGCTGCATCGCCGCCAGCGCCAGCAGCGCCAGCAGGAGGATTTGCAAAAGGAGCAGGATGTTCCGCTTGAATCGCTGGAAGGGAGAATTCACCCGCTGGTCCGCGAGCACCTGCCGCCACAGCACCAGCGAGGGCACCAACTGACGAGGCCGCCGCAGCTTCAGAAAATAGAAGACGATCAGCGGCACCAGCAGGCCAAAAAGCCACGCACTCGATAGCGAGGAAAAGCTCACCCCCGCGAATTGCCGGATTCCCTCGCGTGCGTCAACGGCACGCTGCACGCGCCCCGCACTCTATGCCCCGCACCCGAACGAAGTCCGTGCTACCACAGCGCACTCGCGACAGGCTACATCGACACCATGCACATCCACCGCATCATTCCGTTTCTCGTCCTTTCGACATCGCTCTACGCCGAGCCGCGCAGCATCTCCGGCATCTACCCGCAGCTCGCGATGTTTAATAATGAGGGCGAGTGCGGCACGGGCGCGGTCGTGCCGTGGGCGGACCGGCTGTGGGTCATCACCTACGCGCCACACCAGCCGCGCGGCTCGTCCGACAAGCTCTACGAAATCACTCCCGCGCTGGAGCAAATCGTCCGCCCCGAGAGCATCGGCGGCACTCCCGCAAATCGCATGATTCATCGCGAGAGTGGGCAGCTTTTCATCGGGCCGTATGCGATTGATGCGCAGCGCAACGTGCGAGCGATTCCTTACACCACGATGTTTGGCAGGCACACCGGCCTTGCCCGGCATCTCACGGATCCGGCGGGAAAAATCGTCTTCGCCACGATGGAGGAGGGCTTTTACGAAGTGGACGTGAAGACGCTCGCACCCACGACGCTCTGGGCCGACGAGCAGGTGAAGGAAGGCCGCCACGCCGACCTCCCCGGCTACCACGGCAAAGGATTCTACTCGTCGCAAGGCCGCTACATTTACGCCAACAACGGCGACCACGCGCAGGCCGCGCTCTCGAACCCCGCCGTGCCCAGCGGCGTGCTCGCGGAGTGGGACGGCAAGGCCGACAAATGGACCGTCGTCCGGCGCAATCAGTTCACCGAAGTCACCGGCCACGGCGGCATCGAAGGCAGCGCGCCGGATGCACCCGTATGGAGCATCGGCTGGGACCACCGCTCGCTCATCCTCATGCTGCTCGATGGCGGGAAATGGTCGTCCTTTCGCCTGCCGAAAGCCTCCCACAGCTACGATGGCGCGCACGGCTGGAATACCGAGTGGCCGCGCATTCGCGACATCGGCGAAAAGGAAATGCTCATGACGATGCACGGCGAGTTCTGGAAGTTCCCGCGCACCTTCTCCGCCGCGAACACGGCGGGCATCGCACCGCGCTCGACGTATCTCAAGGTCATCGGCGATTTCACGCGCTGGGGCGACCGCGTCGTGCTCGGCTGCGACGATACGGCGAAGGCGGAGTTCCTCAACAAGCGCAAGGCCAAGGGGGAAATCGCCGCGCCGCAATCACAGTCAAACTTGTGGTTCCTCCGCCCCGAGCAGCTCGATCAATTTGGCCCCGTCATCGGGCGCGGTGCGGTGTGGCTGGAGGATGAAGTGCGGGCGGGCGAGCCGTCGGACGCCTTTCTTTTCAGCGGCTTCGCGCAGCGCGGCGTGCATCTCGCCAGCGACGCGCCGACGAAGTTCACCTTCGAGATCGACGCGAAGGGCAACGGTGAATGGACCACGCTCACGGAGAAAGAAGTGAGCGGCAGCGCGTGGCTTTCGTTTGAAGACACCGCGCCCGGCGTGTGGATTCGCGCGAAGTCCTCCGTCCCGCTGAAGAAGGCTACCATTTGGTTCACGGGCGCAAACCCCCGCACCGCTGCTGCAACTGCTGCGGAGAAATTCGCCGGAATCGCCACGCCCCAAGACACCGAAGTCACCGGCGGAATCGTCCGCCCGCGCGCGGAAAACAAACGCACGCTCCAATTCGCCGCCATGAATCCCGCAGGCGACATCGGCTGCTACGAACTCGACGCCGAGCTCAACCTCCGCCTCGTCGCCGAGGGAAATGCGATGGCGTGGCTGAAGCAAAACGCCGCCATTCCCGCCCGCGATGGCGTGCTCACCGTGGACGCCGCATCCGTGCTCTACACCGACGACAAAGGCCGCCGCTTCCGCCTGCCAAAAGGGGACGCTTCTTTCGACAAACCCGGCCCGCTCGGCTGGGGACGACTCGACCGCGAAGTCTCCACGGAGCGCGACCTCTTCAACTGCCACGGCACCTTCTACGAACTGCCCGCAGAGAACGCCGGAGGCTTCGCCCGCGTGCGCCCCGTGGCCACGCACAACCGCCACATC
>CAMDQC010000173.1 GCA_945905735.1 Prosthecobacter debontii
ACGCGCAACGCATTGCCGGCGAGGTAGGCAAAAGGCGGCAACGCGGTGGCCTTTGCCAGCGATTCATTCACCGTCGTCGCGGCGGCGAGTTCTGCGGTGTGGATGCCTCCGAGCAGCTTCACGAGCATCTCGAACCGCTGGTCGTCGAAGCGCAGCTCGCCCGCGCTCATGCAGCCGTGGATGAGCGTGTGGAGATCGTTGCGCTCCGTAAAGACGGGGGCTTCCGGGTCGCTCCAATCATCGGCATTAAAGTGAACGCACACGACGAGGTCGGGCCGTAGTTTTTCGTTCACCAGCCGGGCGCGCTCGCGGATTTCCGCCACGCGGTAAAAGAGCTTCTCCGCTTGCCATTGCACGGTCTCCGCTTTGAGTGGGTCGCGCGGGCCATCGTAGTTTTCGCGCACGTTCGCGATGCCGAGAAGCTCCAGTTCTTTGTGCGCCTGCGGCCTCAGCCCATCCACGGTGAATGGCGAGGTCGGCGCGGCGTCCTTGCGCGTAAGCGTCACCTCCGCCCCCAGTTCGCGCAGGGCTTTTGCGGCGAGTTGGGAGACGAGCAACGTCATGTCTCCCTCCTGCACTGGCGCATCGCCTTTTAGGGAAAAAGAACGCTCCTCCATTAGTCCCCACTTTCCGCCGATGTGGCCGGGGTCGAGGACGATCTTCACATTCGCCAGCGGCTTGTCGCCTTTCGGAATCTCCGCCGCCGCTCGCCAGAACTTTGGGGTTGGCTTCCGCGTGGCGTCGTCAGCAGCAAAGCGCAGCTTCATCGTCTCCGGCGGCGTCAGTGTTTTGTAAATGACAGCCTCCGTTTCGCCGACTTCGATGACGCCGTTCCACGCGCCATTCGGCGCGAACACGGTATCGATCAATCGCACAAACTCCGCTCGCGTCACCGTCTGCTGAAACGCCTCCAGCCGTGCCCAATCGGGAGCCGCCGAGAGCGGAGTCACGCGCTGCCCCCGCGCTTGCGGCAGCGCGCAAAAACACAAAACCGCCAACAGACCCGGAAGATAAAATGACTTGTTCACAACGGTGAATATCTCTCATTTATCAATCGGTTGCGTCAAAAAGATTTGCCAGCCACAAGATATTCCGTCAAACAGCGACAACTCTTAAAACTCAGCCCGAAACGTACATGAAATTCAGCATCGCCAAGGAAAGACTCCTAGAAGCACTCGTCACCGTTCAGGGCGTCGTCAGCACACGCACGACGCTCCCCATTCTCTCCAACGTCCTCATCCGCGCCGACGAAGGTCGCCTCACATTCACCACCAACGACCTCGACTGCGGCATCTCCACCTCCGTGGAAGCCAATGTAGAAAAGGGCGGCGGCACCACGCTCCCCGCGCGCCGGCTCGGCGGAATCGTCAAGGAACTCACCAATTCCGACGTGATGGTGGAGGTGGACTCCAAGAACCACGCCTCGCTGCGCTGCGGGCAGAGCTTCTTCAAAATGATGGGCATCGCCGAGGAGGAATTCCCCGCGCTCCCGAAGCTCGAAAATGGGAAGACATTCACCCTCAAGCAGAACGACCTCAAAGATGCCCTGCGCAAGACATGCTACGCCATCTCCACCGACGAGACGCGCTACGTGCTCAACGGCATCCTTTTCACCTTCAAGGAAAACAAACTCTCCCTCGTCGCCACCGATGGACGCCGCCTCGCGCTGTGCGAAATCGAGACGGAGTTCCCGCGCAGTCAGGAAATCGACATCATCATCCCCACGAAATGCGTTGGCGAACTCCAGCGGATGCTGCTCGAAGTCGGCGAAGTCAAAATGACCGTCACCGAGAACCACGTCGCCTTTGAAGCGAACAACAAAACGCTCGTCTCCAAGCTCGTCGAAGGCAACTATCCGAACTACAAGCAAGTCATCCCGCAAGAGACTCGCGAGCGCGTCACCGTCGAGCGCGAACTCTTTGCCGCAGCCGTCCGCCGCGTCGCGTTGCTCTCCAGCGAGAAGAGCAATTCCATCAAGCTCACCTTCACGAAGAACAATCTCGAAATCGTCTCCAACACCCCCGAAGTCGGCGAAGCGCACGAATCCATGGCGGTGAATTACAAAGGCAAGGACATGTCCATCGCCTTCAACCCCGGCTTCCTGCAAGACCCGCTGCGCAATCTCTCCGACGAAGAAATCCACATCGACCTCATCGACGAGATGAGCCCTGGCGTGCTGAAAATCGCCACGCCGTTCCTCTACGTGCTGATGCCGATGCGCATCTCGTAGAGATTACCCTCCTGTCCGGCTAATCTGCCCGCCACCCAGCGCAACGATGCGAGGGATGTTACGCACGACCTCGCGGTCGTACGCGCGAATATCTTCCGGCAAATCGGCCCACGGCAGCAGCCGTGGGCTCGTCTTCAGCTCGACGTTCTTTTTACCCGGCGCGAATCTCCAGCCAGAAAGAAAACGCCCGGCGTTCCAGCGTGCATGCTCCATTTTCGCCAAACACTCCACCTCCTCAGCGGTGAATTCCGGCGCAGGCCCGGAGCCCTTCACGACAGTAAAGCCGAACGCTCGCAGCTTCACTGCGATATGGTCCGCCTGTTGGCGGTTCGAGTCTTTCAAATCCTCGTCGAGGTGATCCCACGGCAACAGCGACGGGTCTGCCGGGTCATGCGCGCCATTTCGGCGATTCTCCACGAAATGTGCATGAGCCGCCATCGCCCCTGCATCCATCTCGCGATGAATGAGGGCCTCCCCATCCGCCGCGAGGCCGATGAGCGGAAATGGCCTCAACAGCCCACCAAATCGCGAATCTGCGATCCCCGCATCCAACAGAGCCGTCAATCCGCCATCCGTCGCCATCCGCAGCAAAATCGGCACGCCAAATGGCCGCACGCCCGGCAGCAGCGCCAGAGCGATGGAGAGCCCGCGAGCATCATCGTCGAAACACACCGCCACACTCACCAGCGCATCCTGCTGCGAGGCAATTTCGCGGACCGCAGCAAACGCCTCCGCGCTATCCGCCTCCATCGCCCGGAACTCCACATCGCACACCTTCTCAAGCTGCGAATACCGCCGCATCAGTCGCCGCTGCCGCACCGCAGGGTCCTGGTCGATCACCGTCACCCGCAGCCGACGCCCATTCGCGAAATGCCCCGTCCGCGCCGCTTGCAGCAGCACGCTCTCGCCCATTTGCCCGAACCCTACCACAATCAAATGAACCGTCCGTCCATCCTCCGGACCGATGCGTTCACGGTCCAGCGGATACTCCCGGAAAAGCAATCGCGCGCTGGATTCATAAATATCAAACAACAATACGCGGAACCTGTCCCCCGTGTCCTTGAAAACGCGATGCTCCCGGAACAGCGCGCAAAGATCCTCCTCCACGATATGCACGTGACACTCCAACGGAGGCCCTACATGCCCAGCCTCGACCTTCAGCGTATAAGCCCTCATCGCGGTTTCTACATTCACCCCATCACTCCCGCACACCACTACGATCAGTCGTGCAAACTCCATCCGCGCTTGCCGCAACATCAGCTCCGTCGTCGCATCCCCAAGCAGCACCGTCGCACCCATTTCCTCCGCCATCCCGATCCATTCGTCCATCCCCTCATCCTCGATCACCACCACGCGCTCTCCCCGATGCAAAAAAGCCGCCGTCACCTTCAGCCCCAGCCGCCCCAGCCCGCAGACGATCACATGCCCACGCGTGAAGCGCAGCCGCAGCAACCGCAACTGCTCGCGAAACAAAACGAGCAACGCCTGCGATGCCGTATATGCCATCACCCCCGGTGCCAGGAACCGCGCCACCTCAAGCTCCCAGCCCAGCCGCCCCTCGAAATTTCCACCGAGCACGAAAAGCTGGAGCGTCCGATAGACGCGGTCCGTCACCGAGTACCCCGACTCGCCCGTAGTCGAAAAACCCACCATCCCGAGCACAAACGCCACCACCACCAGCGCCCATAAAATCGGCCACTCCAACCGGCGCAACGTCGCCCTCCAGCCACTCATCGCGAGCCCCCCTCGTTCCCAGCAAAAATAGATCGTCTCCAGCGCATCGCTGCTCCCTACCAGACGAGGAGCGCGCCGCGCGAGCAGAAGAAGCACGCCCCAATTTTCCAACGAACAACATTCCTCTCGCACAATTCCGCCTATTTTCTAACAAAGGTGCGGGCTCTCCGTCTGACCCTATGAACGATGACCACCGACTCTCACTTTTACCGCTGGCAAGCTGCTTGATGCGCCGATGATTTTGCCGCCCAGAATATAAAATGGCCGTGAAGACACCGGACGACCCGAGCACGCCCGCGCCACAGTGGGAGACGACCGAGCAGGTTTTTACTGCTCTGGAGTCGCCGTTGCTGGCGTATGCCCGGCGATTGCTCGGCGACTTCAGCACGGCGGAGGATGTCGTTCAGGAGGCATTTATGAAACTTCACACGCAATTTGAAACAGTCCGCCAGCCCCAGCCTTGGCTCTACCGCACCGTCCACAATCTCGCCGTGGACCACCAGCGCCGTTCCTCGAAAATGGTGCTCGCGGGCAACGAGGAAGACTCTCCGCTCGATGATGCCGCCGACCCCCAGCCCATGCCCGATGAGCAAATCGCCCGAGGCGAAAGCATCGGCCTCATCCGCCTCGTCCTGGAGACCCTCGACGAACGGAGTAAAGAGATCATCCGCCTGCGCTTTGACGACGATCTTTCCTACACCCAGATCGCGGAAAAGACGGGACTCAAAGTCGGCCACGTCGGCTACCTCCTCCATCACGCGCTCAAGGCGATGGCTGCGGAACTCAGCAAAACGGAGGTGGCACCATGAACCCGAACGCACCACTCACACCACGCGAAGAACTAGAGCTGCGCATCACCGCCCTCCTCATGGGCGAACTCTCGCCCGCTGAAGCCGCCGCTTTACACGCCCAAATCGCCGCCGACCCAGAACTGACCGCCCTGCACGCCCGCCTTCGCCACGCCGTGGACCTCCTGCGCGAGGCCCGCACCATGCCCGAGCAGCCCGCCCCCGCCGAGCCGCTGTCACTTTCAAAAGAACGGCGGGAGAAATTGCTGGCGACCTTTCGGGGGAAGTGGCTTGGGCGTCCCGCCCATGAAGAGCGCGCGCACATGGGCGAGACGCCCAAGCTACTGCCAACGCCCGTGCGTCGGAAGCCTCGCCGCGATTGGAAATGGATGGTGCCGATGGGGCTGGCGGCTTCGGTGGTCGCGATGCTCGGCGGGGCGGTCTTTCTCACGGGAACCGTCGTCCTATACAAAGCCAGCATAGAGCCGCCAGACTTCGCCGCCGAGCCGACGGACGAAGCGGAGGCCAAGCCAAGCGACGTGATGAAGCGAGGTTGGGCGAGTCAGCCGGGCTTGATCCGTAACTTCACATCCTCCGCCGAGACCAAGAGTTTCGCCCTCTACGCCGAATCAAAGCCCAACCCCACACCCGCCCAAGGCAACGGCATCTACCTCCCGTCCGCCGCTCCCGCTGGGGGCGGGGACCAATCAGGACGGGGAGTTGGTGGCGGCGCACCGGTTGCGCACGGGTTCGTAACCAATTTCGACTCCGGCCTTTCCATGCAAACGGACGGTGTTTTTGCAGGCAGAGATGGCAGCGCTGCCGCGAAGGCGGATAACGCCGGCTTCATTGCCGCTCGCGGCGAAGGTCTGAAGACTCCGCCCGTCACAGCCACGAACCACTGGGCATTTGGAGAGACTGCCGGGAAGGCAGAAGACTTCGGAGCGATTGCAGATCGTGACGAACGTCTGCAAAAGTTCCCCGGACGCCCAGCCACCACTTCGCCATCGTCAGCGACGAGCCAGTTGCTTGCGGACGGTGACGGCAGGCAGCAAACGGAGGCTGAATACAAAGCGAAGATTTACGCAAAGACACCGAGAATCTACGGCGGCATCGGCACGACAATGAAAGCCGACGACACCGCCACCACAGACGGGCTGGCCGTAGCCGACAACCGCTCAGTTTTTACCAACGGAGGAACACAGGGGATTGCGCCGACCACCAATCCTGCGGACGTGAAGTATTTTCGTGAAGGGGTCGCTTTGGACGACGTTGCGATGGGGGATAAATTGTCCGCCCTCGCACCCGCCTCCGGCCCAGCCAATCCCCCGCTAGCCCTGCCGCCCGTGCTGGCACTCGGGACGGTTCCCGTCGTGGAGCCCAACGCGATTTCCGAGCCACTCTCGACTGCGGGGAACGTGCGCGTCGCCGGCTCGCTCGCTCCATTTTCTACAGCGAGTCCCGCCAAAACCGAAGCCACTGCCGACCGTGAACTCCATCGCCGGATGCAACGTGAATCGCTAGGCCGCGATGAGATCGCCAAAGGTCGCGAAGCCCTCAAAGCGAATGACAACGAAGCCGCCTTCTCACACTACAAGAACGCCACCGCAAGCACCCCGGATGCTCCCGCCACCGCCGCCAGTCGCGAGGATGCAAAGCGTGGGCTGACGGAAGCCGGACTGCGGCTGGCGGAAGAACAAATCACCAAAGGCGAAAATGCCGCCGCTGCGGACTCGCTGAAAGAAGTCCTGCAACAAAATCCCGACTCCCCCAGAGCACTCGGGCTCCTCTCGAACCTCGAAGCGCCAGACATCTACAATAAGAAGCTGACACCGAACTTCCGCCAAAAGGTGGAGGAGGTGAAGCAGGATCATCTCGATGCGCAGCAGTATCAAGACCTCGGGCGCAACGACCTCGCAGACATCAGCGCACAGAAAGCCCTCAACAAAGACCGCTACAACATCGCCGCTGAGAAACGCAGATCGGGGATCGCGGAGGAGAAGAAGCAATTTGGCGAAGTCGCCTACAGTAGCACTCGCTCGCAAGCACTGTGGGACGAGACGAAGGAATGGGAACGCCCCTACCGCAGCTTCGACAAAAAAACTGTCGAAATCGCTGATAAATCCACACCCTCCGGCGCAACCTCAGCCGGTGAAGAAGTCCCCGTGCCCAAAGGAATGGCCTCCGCTCCTGAAACCGAGACGCGCTTTGGCCGCACCCCGACGCAGGCGACACCGAATACGGCGCTGGGCTTCGATGTGACTTCCGATTACTACTTCGAGCAAAAGGCAGCGCCCGCTCCGCCCGCAGGGCAAACTTGGTTCGGCACGCTGGATGGCGGGAATGGACGCGGAGCTACCGCAGTGAATGGAGATGCCCCAGCGCTGACGCGCGCAGGAGCAGGCACACTCACTGTCAGTGGCGGCAACCGCTATGACGGCGAGAAACTCACAGGAAACGGCACGCTGAACTTCACTGGCGGCGCGCTTGCTCCCGCGGAGCAATGGGGGGATCAAGCAGCCGCGGACCTCGACCTCGCTCCGCAAGTGGTCGAGTTCGAGGGCTTCATCAACTACGGCTCGCCCATCCAAACCACGTCGAAGGATGCAAACGGCAGGGAAGTCGTGAACGTGATCACGCCCTCCGTCATCAATCAGCCGATCTTCTCGACGCGAAAAGTCACCACCAACGCCCCAACGCCCGCCGAGGACTTCACCGCACCCGTCGCAGGAAAGCCGATCGCCGCAGGCAACCGCAGCGGCTCCCTCGCCATCAGCGAAAACGCGATTGATGCGCTGCTCTTCGGCACAGCGGGCACCAGTGCGACCACACCGGGCATCCGCTCCATCGTAGGTGCCGAGACAGACGGAGAGTTTCAGATCATCCGCAGACCCAAAGACGAGTCGAAGCTCCAACCGACTGCGCCCATGCCAAAAGTGGACATCGTCTCGCAGACAGCATCCACATCCACATTTACCCTCGCGAAACGCGCACCCATCCAAGCCCTGCAAGGCGTCGAGCGGGGCAAAGCCGCAGCCCCCGTGAAGAGGCTCGCCGCCATCAAAGATGCCGAAGATTTCTCCGACAGCGTGGATTTACCAAAGCTCGCCGAAAAAGGGAAAAAGGCCGACGAGAAGCCCGTGGCCGAAGTGCAAAAGCAACTCGCCGAGCCAGCCGCAGCGGCCATCCCGCCGCCGCTGCCGCCCACTCCCCAGCCCGAAGTCACCACGAAAGACAACGCCTTCTCCACCTTCTCCCTCAACGTCAGCGACGTGTCCTTCAAACTCGCCGGAGCCGCGCTAGAAAAGGGCGCGATGCCCGATGCCGCCAGCGTGCGCAGCGAAGAGTTCATCAACGCCATCGACTACCGCGACCCCGAAGCCGCGCCCACCGTGCCGCTCGCTTTTGCCGCCGAGCGGGCGCGCTATCCCTTCGCTCAAAACCGCGACCTCCTCCGCCTCTCGGTGAAGACCGCCGCCGCTGGCCGCCAGCCCGGACGCCCGCTCAACCTCGTCCTGCTGCTCGACAACTCCGGCTCGATGGAACGCGCCGACCGCGTCCGCATTTTGAAGGAATCGCTCACCGTCCTCGCCAAGCAACTCCAGCCCGCCGACAAACTGAGCATCATCACTTTCTCCCGCACGCCGCGCCTGTGGGCTGATGGCGTCGCGGGCAACAAAGCCGCTGAATTTACCGACCGCGTCGGCGAGATCACCCCGCAAGGCGGCACCGACCTCGGCGCAGCGATGGACCTCGGCTACACCACCGCGCTCAAGCACTACCAAGTCGGCAGCGTGAACCGCGTCGTCTTGATGACTGACGGCGCTGCAAATCTCGGCAACGTGAGCGCCGGCGCGCTGAAAGAAAAAGTCGAGCGCCACCGCAAACAAGGCGTCGCTTTCGACTGCTTCGGCATCGGCTGGGAAGGCTACAACGACGACCTCCTCGAACAACTCTCGCGCAACGGCGATGGCCGCTACGGCTTCATCAACACTCCCGAAGCTGCGAGCACCGAGTTTGCCGGGCAGCTCGCCGGAGCCCTCCGCGTCGCCGCGTCGGATGTGAAAGTGCAAGTCGAGTTCAACCCTGCGCGCGTCACCGCCTACCGCCAGCTCGGCTACGCGAAACATCAGCTTAAAAAAGAGCAGTTCCGCGACAACACCGTGGACGCCGCCGAAATCGGAGCCGCCGAATCCGGCAACGCGCTCTACGCCATCGAAGTGAACCCACGCGGCACCGGCGACGTAGCCACCGTGCGCGTCCGCTTCAAAGTCCCCGGCACCGGCGACTACCGCGAGCACGAGTGGACCGTCCCCTTTACCCAGCCCGCACCGGCGCTGGAGCAAAGCAGCACCAGCCTCAAACTCGCCGCCACCGCCGCCGCATTCTCCGAGTTCCTAGCGCTAAGCCCCTACGCCGCCGAAGTCACCACCGACCGCCTGCTCGGGATGATCAACGGCATCCCCGCCATCTACGGAGCCGACCCCCGCCCCGCAAAACTCGAATGGATGATCCGGCAGGCCAAGAGCATCTCGGGTCGCTGAAATAAAATCTCAACTCACGTTTACACCATGAACCTCAAACACATCGCTGCACTCATCCTCGCACCGCTCTGCGCCTTCGCGCAGACCGCCGAAGTCAAAGACCTCGCCATCCAAGGCGGCGTCGCCGACGGCAAAGCCAAGCTCACCATCGAAGGCACATTCGGCGCACCTGCCAGCGAGCAAAAGATCATCTACTCCACCAGCGTCCGCCAATGGACGCGTGTCTCGCGCGAGAAAATCCGCACGACCATCGAGGCCACGCTCGAGATCCTGCAAGGCGAGCCGAAGGAACTCACACTCACCCTCGCAGGCGAAGGCGAACTCAAAGAAGTCACCGGCGAAGGGCTGCAAGACTGGGGCATCCGCCAAGAGCCCGGCGGGCCGCGCACGCTGATTCTACGGCCCAAGAAAGGCGACAAGCCGCTCGCGCAACTCACCATCACCATCATCGCCGAGCGCGACATGAAGACGTGGAAAACGCCCGTCTCCAGCTTCACGGTGACGCCCCCGCAAGCTGGACTCTTCAACGGTTTCGTGCGTATCGAGTCCACGCCCGACTTCGACGTAAAGGTGGAAGGCGCGACCGGACTCCTGCCTCTCGAACCCAAGTATCTCCCCGAGCCCATGCGCGGCATATTGCCGCCCGAAGACCCCGAGCCGCTCGCATTTCAGTTTCACGGCGCGGCCTACACGCTCCCGCTCAAAATCGCCGTCGCCGACCCCGAGACACGCCAAGTCGTCCTTCGCGACTTCAAGCTCACCGGCCAACTCGCCGCGCCCAACGCTGCATTCGTTCTCACCGCGACCGCGCGCGTCGCGAACCCCAAAGGCGGATCGCTCACGCTGCTCTCCGGCGGCATCGCGCTCACAGAACTCCCGAAACACGCCGACTGGCGCATCACCGCCACCGCCGGGCGCTACGTGCTGAACTTCGACAAAGCGGGCGAGTATCCCGTGTCGTTTAAGTTCAACGCCGCCGTGAATCAGAATGGCCCATGGAACTCCGTGAACTTCCGCGTCGCACCGAGCGCGCTCCAGCCCATCGCGCTGCAAGGGCTCGCAGCCGACACGCAATTCGACTTCGCCGGAGCCGCGCGGCCTGAGCGCGTCGGCGAAAACTTCCAGAGCTTCCTCCCGCCCGATGGCAGCG
>CAMDQC010000174.1 GCA_945905735.1 Prosthecobacter debontii
CCCATTTTATCGCCGCTTCCGCCGCCGCTTCCTCGGCAAGTTCAAGCCCCGCGTCGTGCATGATGGGCGGAAGATGATCCTCGATTCCGAGTGGGCGGGCGATGAGCCCTTCATGCTCGCACGCTCGCTCGGCAACGTCATCGTGCTCGTGGATCGTGACCGCGCGCGCACCGGGCGGCACGCCGTGCGAGAGTATGATGTGGACTTGCTCATCCTCGACGACGGGATGCAGTACCAGAACATCGAGCACCGCATAGACATCTGCCTCGTGGACCGCCAAGCGCCATTCGGGAATGAGTTCCTCCTCCCTCGGGGGACGCTTCGCGAGCCACCGGCGAACATTCGCCGCGCGCAATACATCCTCATCACGAAGTCCGTCGCGGGCGAAAATCAGGAACTCATCGACCGCATCCAGAGCTACAATCCCACCGCCGAAATCATCGAGTGCGCGCACAAGCCGCAATACATCCAGAATCTGTATGACCCGGACGACCGGTTGCCGCTGGAGTTTCTCAACGGGCGCTACATCGGCGTCCTCAGCGGCATTGCGCGGCCCGAGAGCTTCGAGGGCTCGCTGGAGAAACTCGGCGCGCACCGCGTCATCACCTCCCGTTTTGCCGACCACCACCGATTCAACGACGAGGAGCTGCGCGATTTCGTCCTCCGCGCCGGAGCCCGCGACCTCGACTGTATCGTGACGACGGAGAAAGACGCCGTCCGTTTCCCCGCGAAAATTCCCGGCATCGAAAAGCTGGAAGTCCCCATCTATTACCTGCGCATCGAAGTCGAAATCATCCGAGGCCAAGAAAGCTGGGATCGGCTCATCCAGCGCCTTACCGAAAAGCGCGAGGTGCTCGTGCCCGAGCGCTTCTTGGTTTAATCTCTCCCGCTTATTTAATAGAGAGCCGCACGAGGTCCAGTGCGGTCTGGGCGACGAGGTGCTTGAACGTCTCGCGGTCTGTGGGGAAGTGGTATTGATAAACGGCCGTCTCCTTACCCTGCTGGGCGAGGGCGATGAAGACGGTGCCGACGGGCTTTTCCGCCGAGCCGCCGCTGGGACCGGCGATGCCCGTGGTGGAAATGGCGATGTGGGCACCGGATACGGCGCGTGCACCTTCTGCCATCGCCCGCGCGATGGGTGCGCTGACAGCGCCGTGCTGGGCGATGAGTTCAGCGGGCACTCCGAGTGTGCGGATTTTCGCTTCGTTCGCGTAGGTGACGTAGCCGGCGATGAACACATCCGACGCGCCGGGGATGTTGGTGACTTTATTTGAAATCCAGCCGCCCGTGCAGCTCTCAGCGATGGCCAAAGTCGTCGAGTTTGCGGCGAGCGCGGCGACGACGACTTGCTCCAGCGAGACGTCGTCGCGGGTGAACACGGACGCGCCAAGCGTATCGCGAATGATAGCCTCCGCTGAGTCCAGCAAGGCGCACGGCCCGATGACGCGGATGTCCACTTCGCCGGGGCGGGCGCAGTAGCCGACCTCGATGCCGAGCGCGAGAAGCTGCGCGCCGACCATGTCTTCCACGCGGCTCTCGCCGAGGCCGGTGGTGCGGAACGTCCGCAGTTCATGGATGCTTTGCGGCGGGACGAGTTCCGCGAGGATGGGCAGCACTTGGTCGCGCACCATCGGGTGTAGCTCGCGTGGTGGGCCGGGGAGGAGGAAGAGGTGAGGGGACTTCCGCTCGGCGATGGGCGGGAAGTAGAGACCGGGGGCGGTGCCGTTTGCGTTGTGCAGCACGCGGGCTTCTGGCGGGCGCATGGCTTGGAGTTTCACCCGCTCATTCCACGGGATGCCGCGACGGTTGAAGCGGGCGACGATGGCCTGCCAGATTTCCTCATCGTGCTGCATGGTGAGACCGAGAAGCTCGCAGACGATTTCGCGGGTGATGTCGTCTGTCGTTGGCCCGAGCCCGCCGGTGACGAAGACGATGTCGGCCCTGCCGAAAGTCTCTGCCAGTGCATCGCGGATGGCGTCGCCATCGGGTACGGTGGCCTGTCTTCCTACGCGGAGGCCGAGGGGAAAGATGGCCATGGAGAGATGGCCGAGGTGAGAGTTGAGCACATTGCCGAGCATGATCTCGGTGCCGGTATTGATGACTTCGATTCGCATGGCGGCAGTGATTGCGGGAACGCACGGGAAAGCGAAGCGGGAAGTGCGGCGTTGCTTCGATCGTGAGTGGAGATTGTGAAAAAACGCGCTTCTTCCGCCGGCAGAAATGGGTTGTATGGGGCGATGGACAACACTTTGAAAACTTTGCTGGTCTTGGTCGCTGCTGCTCCGCTGTGGGCGTCGGCTGCGGAGGACCGCGTTCTTTTTAACCGCGATGTGCGGCCTTTGCTCGCCGAGTATTGCTACCACTGCCACGGCCCGGACCCCGGCTCGCGCAAGGAGGGGATTCGCTTTGACCGCGAGGAGGGCTTCTTTGGTAAACGGGATGATGCGGGGCCGACGGTGGTGAAGGGGCAACCGGAAAAGAGCCCGCTGTTCACGAGAATCACGTCCGCCGATGCAGACGAGATCATGCCGCCGCCGAAGGAGCACAAGACGATGAAGCCTGCGGAAATCGCGTTGCTGAAACGCTGGATCGCCCAAGGCGCGGAGTGGCAGCCGCACTGGGCGTTCCTTGCGCCGGTAAAGCCTGCCGTGCCTGCGGGCGCGGGGAATCCGGTGGATGCGTTCGTGCGCGAGCGGCTGGCGGTGAGCGGGCTGAAGCCCTCTGCTCAGGCGGATAAGCGGACGCTTGCGCGGCGCGTTTCGCTCGACCTCACGGGGCTCCCGCCGGCGCCGGAGCAAGTGGAGACGTTCGTGAATGACGCTGCTCCGGGGGCTTACGAGAAGCTCGTGGACGCATTGCTGGCCTCGCCGCGCTACGGGGAGCATCGCGCGCGGTACTGGCTGGATGCGGCGCGGTATGGCGACACGCACGGGCTGCACATTGATAACTACCGGGAGATTTGGCCCTACCGCGAGTGGGTGATCAATGCGTTCAATCGGAACCAGCATTTCGACGAGTTCACCGTGGAGCAGCTCGCGGGAGACTTGCTTCCGAAGCCGACGCGCGAGCAACTCGTGGCGACGGGCTTTCACCGCTGCAACATCACGACGGCGGAGGGCGGGACGATCCCGGAGGAGAATCTGGCGAACTACGCGAAGGACCGCGTGGAGACGACTTCGTGGGTGTGGCTGGGCCTCACCTCAAATTGCGCGGTGTGCCACGACCACAAGTTCGACCCGATCACGCAGAAAGATTTTTACGCGATGTCGGCGTTCTTCCGAAACACGGTGCAGGACCACAGCGACAAGAACGTGCGCGATACTGCACCGGTGCTGGTGATCCCGACAGGCAATGACGCGAAGCGGCTCGACGCCATCCCGGCGGAAATCGCGGCGACGAATGCGAAGCTCGCGGCGCGGCAGGCGTCCATCGGCGCGGACTTTGAGAAATGGCAGGCGGCAGCGAAAGTGGAGTCCATCGAGGCTGCCACAAATACAAAGTCCCTTGTTGCGCACATCCCGCTGAACGACGGCGCGGGCGCGGTCGTGAAAGCGACCATCGCCGGGAAGCCACAGACTTTCCCCATCCCGCAAACCGTGCTGTGGAAGCCCGACGGCAAGAGCGGCCCAGCGGCGCAAGTCGCAGACGGCGCAAGCATCGAGCTCGGTGGAATCGGTGACTTTGAGAAGAGCGATGCCTTTAGCGCGAGCGCGTGGTTTTTCCGCCCGGCGGCGACGACGGCGTCCGGCAGCATCATCTCGCGCATGGATAAAGGCGATGGCTACCGCGGGTGGGACATCTATTACGTGGGCAACGAACTCACCGTCCACCTCGTAAGCAAATGGACGGAAGACGCGCTGAAGGTGAGCACCACGGATGAAGCCGGGAAGCCGGACATCTGGAGGCATGTCGCAGTGAGCTACGACGGCTCTGGTAAAGCGGCGGGCGTGAAAATCTACGTGAGTGGCAAGCTGCGCAAAACGAAGGTGGAAGTGGACAAGCTGAAAGGCAGCATCCGCACGAAAGTGCCGTTCTTCGTAGGGCGGCGGGCGAATGGGACCGGCGAGGCATTTACCGGTGCAGTGCAGGACGTGCGACTCTACACGGGCGTGCTGAATGCGAAGCAAGTGCTCGCGATCAACGAACTGCCCGACTTGCGCACCATTCTCGCGAAGCCCATGCCCACGCGCACGCCGGAGGAGAAGCAGCGATTGCTCGCGTTTTTCTCCACGGGCGACCCGCAGGGCAATGACTTGACGCTAAAAGTGGCGGCGCTGGAGACGGAGAAAGTGGAGATCCAAAAGCGCAGTCCCGTCACCCATATCCAGAAAGAAAAAGAGGGCTCGATGCCGATGGCGCGCTTGCTCAATCGCGGGCAATACGACCAGCCGAAAGATGAGCTGAAACCCGCCGTCATCGCCGCGCTGCACCCGATGCCGCCCGGCGCACCGGGCAATCGCCTCGGCCTCGCGCAGTGGCTCGTGGCGAAAGATAACCCGCTCACGGCGCGCGTGACGGTGAACCGATTTTGGCAGGAGATATTCGGCACCGGGCTGGTGAAAACATCGGACGATTTCGGCATCATGAGCGACCCGCCGTCGCACGCTGCGCTGCTCGATTGGCTGGCCGTGGACTTCCAGCAGAGCGGCTGGGACGTGAAGCGTTTCATCCGCCAACTGGTGACGAGTGAGACTTACAAGCAGAGCAGCGCAGTGACGAAAGAACTCATCGAGCGCGATCCCGATAACCGCCTGCTCTCGCGCGGCCCGCGCTTCCGTATGGATGCCGAGATGCTGCGCGACTACGCGCTCGCCGCCAGCGGCCTACTCTCCCCAAAGATTGGCGGCCCGAGCGTCCGCCCCTACCAGCCCGACGGCGTGTGGGAAGCCGTGGCGATGCCCGGCAGCGACACGGGGAAATATAAACGCGACAGCGGTGAGTCGCTTTACCGTCGGAGCATGTACACCTTTTGGAAAAGGAGTGCGCCGCCGGCATCGCTGGAGTTGTTCAACGCTCCGAGCCGCGAGACTTGCACCATCCGCCGCGAGCGCACGAATACGCCGCTGCAAGCCCTCGTGATGCTGAACGACCCGCAATACGTGGAGGCCGCGCGCAACCTCGCGCAGACCGCGCTCAAAGCAGCTCCCAGCGACGCAAAGGCGACGCTCGACTTCATGGCGCGTCGCGTCCTCAGTCGCCCGTTCCGCCCTGCGGAAGTCGCCGTCCTGCAAGCCAGCCTCGCAGCCCTCACCTCGCATTACACGCAGACGCCCGCCGACGCGAGCAAGCTCATCACGGTAGGAGACATTAAAGCCGACCCATCACTCCCGCCGCCGCAACTCGCCGCGTGGACGATGCTCGCCAGCCAACTTCTGAATCTCGATGAAGTCCTGAGCAAGTAACTGCGGGGACGTCTCAAGCACTACGACTTCCGTCGTCCATGTCTCCAGCGCCCTAGCGTGGCTAGGATGGCGAGGACTGCGCACGCGGGGGAAAAGAGGTCGCCGTGGCGGGTGTAGAATGTCGGAGTGCTGGTGGCGTAAATGGGGATAGTGCGGTTTGCGACACCCTCGGTGTGGGCGGGGAGCCAGCGGTCCACCCGGCCAAACGGGTCGATGCTGGCGGTGGTGCCGGTGTTCGTGCAGCGGACCATGGGCACGCGGGTCTCCACGCAGCGGAAGACGGCGTTGGCGAGGTGTTGCTCCAGTTCGCCGGAGAAGCCGAACCAGCCGTCGTTCGTGAGATTCACGAGGAGTTGCGCGCCGCCACGGACTTGGGCGCGGGCGATGTCGGCCTGAGTGTCCTCAAAGCAGATGAGCGGGCCGAGCGTGACATCTGGGGAGTCGAGCGGGAGCTGGATGGGCACGATGCCGGGCAGGAAATCGCCGGGGATAAGCTCGCCGAGCGCCCAGCCGAGGAGTGGGCGCATGGGGAGGTATTCGCCGAAGGGGACGAGGTTCATTTTATCGTGAATGGCGACCTCCGAGTGGCCGGGGATGATGAGGGCGGCGCTGTTGTGGTCGTCGCCTTCCCCGCCGCGATTGAGGTCATCGGTGCCGATGAGCAGCGCCTTGTGTTTTGCAGCCTGCGCTTTGACCCATTCGGTAATCTCCGCATCGCCAAACATGCCGCCGGGGATGCACGCCTCGGGCCATAGGACGAGGTCGGGCTTGGGCTCGGCGGCGCGGGCGTTCAGCTTTTCCAGCGTCTCGAAAATCTCGGGCGCGCTGTCGGCGTCCATTTTCTTTGCTTGGGAAATGTTTGGTTGGATCGCGGCGATACGCACGGCGGTGCGTTCGCGCGGAGGGCCTTTCATGAGGGTGTATGCGCCGAAGCTGAACACGCCGACGAGGAGCGCCATCGTGAGGGTGAAATCGAAGTGCGGGCGCAGCCGGACGCGCCCCACTTCCGCACGGAGCCGCAGCAGCGTGATGAGCGCAATCGCGTTGCAGAGGATGAGCAGAAAGCCGAGCCCGCCGACGCCGGTGAACTCCGCGATTTGAATGAGCACGAGATCGCCGTGGAGCGCCACGCCGAGCGTGTTCCAGCAAAAGCCGAGCATCGCCGAGCCGCGCACCCATTCCAGCGCGACCCACGACGCAGCGACGACGATGCCGAGCCCGATGTTGCGCGACGAGGAGAGCAAAAGCGGGTTCGGATTTGGAGCGAACGGATCGATCCGCTCAACGACGACTTGCCGCCCCGCAAACCAGCCGACGAACATCGCCCAAATCGCCGGGACCAGCGCGACCCCCGCGCCCATCCCCACCGGCAGCAGTCTCAGCGCAGAGGTGTGGAAAAGCGGCGCGAGTTCCCCCAGCCACCAAAAGGTCGCCGTGTAAGCAATGATGCCCGTGACGTAGCCGAGCCGAAACCTGCGCCACGGCGTCATCCCGCGCGGGATCCACACCGCCGCCAGCAGCGGCACGAGTGCGACAAATGCCGACTTGCCGAGCGGCCCCGGCGGGAAGCAAAGCGCCAGCCAGACCCCGCTGGCGATTGCGGCAAAGAGCGGCCAGTGCCGCGCGAGAAATGGTGTTTTCGTTTCGATACCGCGCTATTGGCAGCGAGCGCGCCCGCCAACAATCCAATAATGCGGTAAGCGGCGTTCGGTTCGGCGAGTGGCCTTACGGCTTGGGTGAAGACTGAATCTCTTTATAAGCCGCAACAAACTCTTGCACATCGATGCCCTTCCGCTGCGCAACCATCCGAATCAACAAACCGAGACGAAGTTTCAACTCTTCATTCTCCGCCTCCAGTGCAGCCAGTCTTTGCGCCACTGATAACGCGACGGGCGTAGGCTTTTGACTCTTCAAAATACGAAGCTCCTCTCTGAGATTCGCACTTTCGTTGATGGTGAGCAGCCACGCGATGAGGTCGATCATAGGATATTCGGATTTAGCGCATACTCCGCAGCCGTCGAGGAATCTGTTTGGGTCCTATTGAAGCCCCGATCATTACGATCTGATTGAAGTTGACGTTGTTGCGGGAGCGGGGCGCGCTTTGGCCGTCTCAGGTGGTTGCGATGGGGCTGTTTGATGCGGTGGGATGCGTTTGCATGTGGCCTTTGGTATCACAAGCAGTCGTTTGGCTCGGGTTTTTGTTCGCTCGGTACACGCCGGTACACGCAACGTCTTTGGGGTAGGTGGTGCTGTTTGCCGCTTGGGGCGAGTCCCGCTTTCGCTAGCCGCTTGCCGCTCTCATGGTGCTCATCGTTTGGCGGCAACTCTCGGGCCAGGCTTGGGTTTGCCAGCGTTCCCACCAGCTTAGCCATTGGCCGGGGACTTGGATTTTGGCCACCCATTGCCGTGCCCAATTTTACCGTCAACTATCGTTTGTAAGTTTTTTGTTCCGTTTCATTTTTTCTCAGGAGGGATGGGGTTTTGCAAGAAGCTCATTTTACATCGATTTATGAGCTATAGCAACCGAATCAATCACTCATTCTACTGCGAATGTAGTTTCAACTCGTCGTCCCCACGCATCGCGTCAGGAACAGAATCAGCAATTCGCTGACGGTTCGCCGGGCGGAAAAAGGGAAATGGAGTGCGTTCGGATGCCGCTGCGTGGCATGTGTTCCGCCGTGCGACGGGTAAGTTACGGTTTGATAAAGAAACTTCGTGGAAATCTTCCGGTATGCAGCCACAATCGGGACACCGATTCTACTCATCCATGACCCGTTACGTCATTGCGCTCTTACTCGCGCTCACGCTTCATTCCCACGCACAACTCGCCATCACCGAGTTCGTGGCAAGCAATTCAAACGGCCTTCAAGACGAACTCGGCAACGAAGAGGACTGGCTGGAAATCCAGAACACGAGCACCGGGACCGTGAATCTGAGCGGATTGTATCTCACGGACGAATCCACAAATCTCCGCAAGTGGCCGCTCCCCGCGTGGACGCTCAACGCGGGAAATCGCATGGTCGTCTTCGCATCGAACCGCAACCGCACACCCGCGCAGACGACGGCGGGGCAGGATAATTCGGGCTCGGCGGCGTCTCCGCGGCTGGCGACCAATTTCAAAATCGGCGCGGCGGCGGGCGGTTATCTCGCGCTGACGCAGGACCAGGCGGGCGGGGCAATTTCGGTCAGTTCGTCATACGTAAATTACCCGAAACAGGTCGCGAATATCCCGTACGGCTTGGCGGTGAATACGACGACGCTGGTGACTACCTCGTCGCCGGTGAAGGCGCTCGTGCCCACGGTTGGCAACGGCGGCAGTGCGCTTGGCGCGATTTGGCGAGGGGGCGCGGAGCCGTTTAACGATGCGGCGTGGACAAGCGGCACGCCGGGCGTGGGGCGTTCGGCGGCGGCGACGATGGTGAGCGCGGCGAACCTCAAACTGCGGCTGAACGCAAACGACGCGGCGGGACTCGTGTCGGATACTTCGGGCGCGAGTCACCACGGCGTCAACGGAACGGGCGGGGTGAATCTGGTCGCTTTCGAAGCGGCGGCTGCGGACGCGCAAACCTCGCCGGTGTTGCGGCGCGGGGCCATTCGGTTTGACCAAGCAGCGTCCTCCCGCGTGACGGTGGATGCGGCTTCGCACACGGATTTCAACGCGACGAGCGGCACGATCATGTGGTGGATGAAGCCCGGCGCTGTCGCGGGCAGCGGGACACAGGGGATGCTGATATGGAACCGGCGCGATACCATCGGCACTTGGCTGGTGATGAAAGGACCGTCGGACGCGAACGCTGGGAAACTTTTCAGCCAGACGGGCGGCGGGGCCATTTCCTTTCACTCGAACGGTCGCGTGGACGATGGCCACTGGCACCACGTCGCGTTCGTCTATAATCAAGCGGCTGGCGGCACGGACACGTTTTACATTGATGGCGTGGCGAGCGGCTCCACCACGCACGCTGCTGCTTGGGCGTGGCCAGCGGCACAGCCCGTCACGCTGGCATACTCGCCCAGCTCGACTTTCTGGTACAAATACAACGGCCTGCTCGACGAGGTGCGGATGTATAATACGCCGCTCAATGCCACGCAGATCGCGTCCATTTTCAACGGCGCGGATGAGGATGTCGCGGTGGCGGACATCGGGCTGGATGTGAGCGCGGAGCTGCCGGGAAATGCGGGCGCTTTTCTCCGCATCCCATTCACCGTGGCGAACCCGGCGAACCTCTCGGCGCTGCGCCTCTCGTCGCGGGTGAACGACGGCTTCGTCGCTTACATCAACGGCGCGCAGGTGGATTCGTTCAACGCGCCCGCGTCGCCTACCTACACTTCCACCGCCACGACGACGGCACTCGCAGCGCGGGCGAGGGTCACGGAAGTCTCGCTCGCAGGCATCACCGCTGGGACGAACATGCTGGCCATTCACGCGATGAACAACAGCACGAGCGACGCGAACTTTCTCGCGCACCACACGCTCGACGGTGTCTCACTCGACCCCACGGGCAACTACCTCATCTCCACCACGCCGGGCGCTGCAAATAGCGGCATCCGCACGAGCATCGGGCCGTTTATCTCCGCCGTCACCGGCTCGCCCGACTTGCTCGTCGCCCGGCCCGTCGGCGGCGCGGGCAGCGCGGCGATCATCGTGAATGCCACCGTCGCGCCGAGCCTTCGCCCGCTCGCTACGACGAACCCCGTGCAGCTCGCATATCGCACAATGTACGGCACGGAGACCGTCGTGAACATGACGCCCGTCGCCGGTGGCATCTACACCGCGAGCATCCCGACCACCGGCCTCACTGCGGGGCAAATGCTGCGCTGGCGCATCATCGCGAGCGACAACACCGCCGTGCAAACCACCGCGCCGGAATACCTCAGCACTACCGACTCGGACCAATACTACGGCACCGTCGCGCTCGACACCACGACCACGCAGCTCCCGATTTACCACGTCTTCGTCTCCGGCACTTACGCCTTTAATAATAGCAACGCGATTGACGGCACCAC
>CAMDQC010000175.1 GCA_945905735.1 Prosthecobacter debontii
ATCCCAGCTTCGGACAGCGTTTCGCAACGGGGTCTTCTTCACTACATCGCCCCGCGCCGCGCTCCGACAGAGACGGCGTTCCCGCGCAGCAGGAGTCCGTCAGAGTAAAGTTTTTTCGCGGTGAGTGCGAACTGCGGAACTCGGGTTAGCGAGTGGTCTTCGCCGGAGGCGGTGTTCCGCATCATGCAGCGGCTCTCGCGTGGGAAGCCGTGCGACATCACGGGCATCGCGGGATACGGGCAACTCGATGCAGACGGCGGCGTGCAGTGGCCGTGGGTGGATGGCCAATTGCCAATAGCCGATAGCAAAGAGCGGCGGCTGTTTGCGGACGGGCGATTTTTCCACGCGGATGGAAAGGCGCGCATCCTCTTCGACACACCGCGCCCACCTGCGGAACCGCCGGATGTGGATTTTCCGTTCGTGTTGCTCACCGGGCGCGGCAGTTCTGCGCAGTGGCACACGGGGTCGCGGACGGGGAAATCGGCGATCCTTTTGAAGATGCACGCGCAGAGTTCGTTCGTGGAGATTCATCCCGACGATGCCGCTGCACGGGGGATTGCGAATGGCGAGCGTGTGGATGTTTCCAGCCGCCGTGGCGTGGCAGAGTCGTTTGCTCTCGTGACGTCCACGGTGTCGCCGGGCACTGTGTTCATGCCGATGCACGACGAGCAGGTGAATCACCTCACTGCGCCGGAAGTGGACCCATACTCCCGCCAGCCGTCTTACAAATACTGCGCGGTGCAGCTTCGTCCTGCTCTCCGGTAGGTGAGGGCGCGAGGTCGCTACGGAATTTTTTTTGCCGCGAGGGGTTGACCAATCGTGCCGACCGCGCCTTATTCCGCGCCTTCAAAATACTTCTATTCCATGAGCACACCTGCACAGCCGCAAGCCATCAACATCAACCTCACCGAAATCAGCGCCCGCTATAATGCTGGCGTCCAGCGTCTATTCGACATCGCCACTTGCACCGTCGGCGCCTTGCGCGTGCAGACGGAGAAGGACTACCAGGAGTTTGGGAAAACGGCGGGCTACTATCCCGATGGGCGCACCCATGCGAAGCACGATCAGGCGCGTCCGATGGGCGAGCAATGGCTCGTCCGCAACCTCCTCCTCGAAGCGCTCAACATGCTCACGCCGCTGCTCGAAGACGTGCGCAGCGTCGCCGCGCTGGCCGATTGGAAAGCGAAAGACGAGAGCAACCAAAAGGCTCCCCAGCAAATCCTCGTGGCCGACCGCGAAGCCTCGCTGAAGTCGCCCTTTGGCGACCGGCTCAAGCATCTACGCGAGGCATACAGCGTCTTCTCGTATGTCGAAGGGTTGCTGCCCGGCCTCTTCCAGCTCAACACGATCCTCGCCCAGCACGACGGCAAAGTGCCGAAGGAACTTCTCGGCGGCAGCGGCGAATGGGTGCTCGGCTTCGCCACGCTCATCGTAGAAAAAGGAGACGGCAAATCGCCAGCGACCGCCAAGCTCGGGCGCACCGACCGCCGTTTCCCGCTCGGCGCGACAGTCAGCCTCGCGAAGGAAGACGTGTTGTTGATGATTGGCTCGTTCGGCTTCTACGCCAGCACGCTGCTGAATTCGCTCCAGGAGTACGTCAAAAAGACGATCCCAGGGCAGATTCAGGAAGCCTGATGCTCACCGACACGCACGCCCATCTCGACTTCCCGCAACTCTACGCCGACCTCGGCGGAGTGCTTCAGCGGGCCGATGCGGCAGGCGTAAAGCGAATCATCACCATCGGCACGAGCGCCGAGGGGAGTCGCCGTTCCCTCGCGCTCGCGGAGCAATTTCCGCAGGTCTTTTGCGCAGTCGGAGTTCACCCCAACAACGTCGCGCAAGAGCCTGCGGGCTATCTCGATACCGTGCGCGAATTGGCCGCCAGCCCTCGCACGGTCGCGCTTGGGGAGATGGGGCTCGATTACCACTATCTCCCGACCACGCGCGGCGGCACTCCTGCCGATGACCTCTCGGAGAAAGCCGCGCAAGCCCTCGCCTTTCGCGCGCAGCTCGACCTCGCAGTGGAGCTGGCCATGCCCGTCATCATCCACGAGCGCGATGCTTGGGACGACACGCTCGCCATGCTGCGCGAATACACCGGGCGTGTCCGGGCCGTCTTTCATTGCTTTGGCAAATCGCCCGCGCACCTCCGCGAACTCACCGCCATGGGACACACGGCGAGCTTCACGGGCATCGTCACGTTCAAGAACGGCACGGACGCGCAAGCCTCTGCGCGCGACATGGCAGCGGGCACATTCTTCGTGGAGACGGATAGCCCGTATCTCTCGCCCGTCCCGCATCGCGGCAAGCCGTGCGAGCCCGCATTCGTGCGGCACACGGCGGAGTTTATCGCAGGGCTACGGGGGATTTCGCTGGAGCAACTCGCCGCCGAGACAGAGTCTGCGGCGAACCACTTTTTCCGATTTCCAAAATGAAACGATCCATCCTGCTCCTCGCCGCTCTCAGCGCCTTCGCCGCCGAACCTCTCGCGCCCGACGTGCGAGCGAAGATGATCGCGAGCTTTGAGCAGACGGTGAAATCAGCCGACGCCGCAATTGCTCGCGATGCTACGCAAGTCCGTGCGTATTCTAGCCGGGGTGATGCGCTGCTTTTCCTCGGTAAAGCGAAGGAGGCAGTGGCCGACTTCGAGAAAATGATCGCGCTCGAACCCTCGCAAGACGCCCCGCATTGGCGGCTCGGTATCGCGTATTACTTCGCGGGCGATTTCGCGAAATCGGCGAAGCAATTTGAGAAGTACCACGCCTACGACGACCACGACCGGGAGAACGGGGTGTGGAAGTTTTTTGCCCAAGCGAAGAGCGCAGACGGCATCGAAAAGGCGCGCAAGGAAATGCTCGAATACAAGCGCTTCGACCGCGAGCCGTTCCCTGCCGTCTATGATATGCTGGCGGGCAAGAAGACCGCCGCCGAAGTCCTCACGGAACTGGACAAAAAGGGGCTCAAGGATGATGCGCTCGTGATGTTTTTCGCCCATTACTACATCGGCTGGTATGAGCAACTAATGGGCAACGCTGCCGCCGCCAAGGAGCACCTTCGCAGTGCAGTGGAACTCGCGCAAAAGGCGGGTGCGGGCGGCGGTCCCGGCTATATGGGGCAGGTCGCCAGGCTGCACTACGAGGCGCTGAAGCCGTAGCTGCTGTCACTTTCTACTACCCATCGGGCGGGTTTGCGGGTTGATGTGGGCGATGCTCCGCTTTTTCGCTCTCTTCTTGTTCACCGTCGCCACGTTTGCCGATGAGACTCCGCACCCGCCAGACCCGCTCTATGAGAAGCGCGTGGTGCATGACCGCAATGGAATCGGGAAGTTTTTCCTCGGACGGGAAATCGCGCACGTCATGGGGCATCAAGCGGCTGGTTGGCTGGAGCGGCCCGAGCGCGAGCAGGAGGAAAGGACGGACCTTTTGCTAGAGGCGCTCGATTTGAAAGCTGGGGAGAGCGTCGCGGACATCGGCTGCGGCACGGGCTATTTTGCGGAGCGGATGGCGAGGAAAGTGGGGCCGGATGGCGTGGTGTACGGCGTGGACATCCAGCAAGAGATGCTGGACCTCATGCAGCGCAAGATGCGGCTGAAGCAGATCAAAAACGTGAAGCCGATCCTCGGTGCGGAGGCAGACCCGAAGCTGCCGGATGCGAGCTGCGATTTGATGATCATGATCGACGTGTACCACGAGTTCGACGTGCCGTACGAGATGACGCGGAAGATGATCGCGGGGCTGCGCAAAGGCGGGCGGCTGGTGTTTGTGGAGTATCGCGCGGAGGACCCGACGGTGCCCATTAAAGAGGTCCATAAGATGAGCGAGGCGCAGGTGAAGAAGGAGATGGCCATCCACCCGGAACTGGAGTTCGTGGTGACGAAGAAGGAGCTGCCGCAGCAGCACATTATTATTTTTCGGAAGAAGTAATGTGGCTACACGCGCTTCTCTGCGGCGAGCCACGGGGCGGCGTCGCCGGGGGTGAAGTGGCGGACGGGGAATGAGTCGCGCACGACTTGGCGCAGTTCGTCGTGTGAGCGGAGGTGGCCGAGCGTGAGTGCTTGCAGGAGCACGTTGCCGATGGAGGTTGCCTCGACTGGGCCTGCGATCACGTTGCGGCCTGTCGCGTCGGCGGCCATTTGGTTGAGCAGGTCGTTTTTACTCCCGCCGCCGACGATGTGCAGCGTGTGGACGGGCTGGTCGGTGACTTCTTCCACCATCGCGAGCATCCGCCGGTAGAGCAGCGCGAGGCTCTCCAGTGCGCAGCGGGCGTATTGCCCAGCGGACTCGGGCACGGGCTGGTGTGTGCGGCGGCAGTATTCGCGGACGGCGGCAGGCATGTCGTCGGGGCGGAGGAAGAGGGGATCGTTCGGGTCGATGATGGAGCGGAAGGGCTCAGCCGCCGCCGCCATGCTGGTGAGCGCGAAGTAGTCGTAGGGATGCCCCTCGCGCGCCCACGCTTTGCGGCACTCTTGCAGAATCCACAGCCCGCTGGCGTTGCGCAAAAAGCGGCTGGTTCCGCCGACGCCGGTTTCGTTGGTGAAGTTCGCGCGTTGGCCTTCTTTCGAGATGAGCGGGGCGGGCAATTCGACGCCGATGAGCGACCAGGTGCCGCTGCTGAGATACGCCCAGCCGCTGCCTTCCGCCGGGATGGCGGCGATGGCGGCTCCGGTGTCGTGGACGCAGCCCGCGATGACTTCGATCGCGTCGAGCCCCGTCTCGTGCTGAATGGCAGGCAGTAGGTTGCCGAGGCGTGTGCAGGGCGGGACGACCTCCGGGAAAATCGCAGGTGGAAGACCCGTGGCGGCGATGAGTTCCTCGCTCCACTCACGCCGCTTTGGGTTCCAGAGTTGTGTGCAGCTCGCGTTGCTCTCCTCCTGCGCGCGACGGCCCGAGAGCAGGTAGTGGAACCAGTCGCCGATCATCAGGAAGCCGTCGGCGCTGTGCAAAAGCTCCGGGTCGTTCTCTAGCTCCGCGAGCAAATGGTAGAGCGTGTTGATGGGGATAAACTGCACGCCGGTAATCTCATAAATGCGGTCGCCGAGGCGAGTGCGCGTCGGCTCGAAAGTCGCCTCCGTGCGCGCATCGCGGTAGCAGAACGGTGCGCGCAACATCGGCTCGTCTTTTCGCATAAGCACGTAGTCCACGCCCCATGAGTCCACGCTGATGCTCGCGATGGGCAGCCCGCGCCGGGCGACGATGCGGAGCCCCTCTTTAATATGCTCCCACAGCCCCAGCACGTCCCAACGCAGCGTCCCCGCGAGGCGGATGGGGCCGTTGGGAAAACGATGAATCTCTTCGAGCGATACGCGGCCAGAGTCCAATGTGGCCAGCATCACGCGGCCACTTTCTGCTCCGAGATCCACGGCGATGTAGTGATAAGTGGGCATATCGCGCAGCAATAGAGAGGTGCCGCGATTTGCTCAAGATGGGATTGGCGGAGTGCTCATCACCCTGCACAGTCGGCGCGTGCCCAAGTCAACCGCCGCCGCTAAAATCACACCGCTCCAATCGCTTGCCGCTTTTCTTGCCGGGTTGCTGCTCAAAGCGCTCGCACGGACCCTTCGCGTAGAGTGGAAAGACGCCGCAGGGTGTTACTCCGGCACGAGGACACGTCCCGTGATCATCTGTATCTGGCACAACCGAATCCTCGGCGCGATCCTCGGCGATTACCGAGCGGCCGTAGCCCGACGCATCCCTCTGAGCGTGCTCACGAGCGCGAGCAAGGATGGCGGCTGGCTCGCAGCTATCGCTCGCAAATTTCGCATGGGTGCCGTGCGTGGCTCCAGCTCGCGGCGTGGCGCGGCGGCATTGCTGGAAATCTCGCGACACCTCGGCGGAGGCGGTGACATCGCCATCACGCCCGACGGACCGCGCGGGCCGAATTACAGTATCGCGCCGGGCGTCATCTATCTCGCCCAACACGCCGGGGTGGGAATCGTCCCGATGGAGGTCCAGATCAGCCGCTATTGGCGAATCGGGAAACGATGGGACGCGCTGTGGATACCCAAGCCTTTCTCACGAGTGAGTATCGTTTTTCACCCCGCACTGGAAATCGTCGGCACGATGGAAGAGGAGAGCGCGAGACTCAACACGGCGATGGGGCCCAAGTAGATTGCCGCGATGCGGGCTGCGCGGAGAGCGGTGGTGGTTCGGTGATGACGACCCGCTCGTGGACCGCACACGACTCTTCGATCTGAAGGCGAACCCTCATGAAATGACCCATCTCGCCGACAAGCCCGAGCACGCTGAAAAAATCACGGAGTTGACAGCGTTGCTCACAAAAGAAATGAAAGCCGCCGCTGACGCCGCTTTGCTGACGGTCATAAGTCCCGCACCTGCCGAGTGGACTCCACCGACCGCCGGTGAAAGGCCCGCCAAACGCGCTGCAAAAAAAGTTCAAAAGTAAAAATCGATCATGAAAAAACAAGTTATCGCCAGTCTCATTCTCTCTGCCCTGTGGGCGGCCACGCCAGCATTGGCGGAGACCGCCGCGCCCGCGGCTCCCTCGGACAAGAAGGCCGACGCGAAAGCCCCCGATGCCGCGCCCGTCAAGCCGGACGAGAAAGCAAAACCCGATGCGAAGCCGAAGGAGAAACCGAAGAAGGCGGAGCCAAAAGCGGGTGGGCCTCACGCACCTACGGCCGAACCCTCCGCCGCGACTGCCAAGCGACCGCAAGTCGTCGCGCCGCCGACGAAAGGCGAGCGCATCGTGCTCATCGGCAATGGTCTCGCGGAGCGCGATGTTTACTACAGCCGCATCGAGACGGAACTGAGCCTGCGCTATCCGGCGCACGAGTTGTTGTTCCGCAACATGGGCCACGTCGGCGACACGCCCGGTTTCCGCCCGCATCCGTCACGCAACTCGCAGTGGGCGTTTCCGGGTGCCGAGAAGTTCAATCCCGGGCTGAATGTGCATCAGGGCCAGGGCTTTTTCCCCACGCCCGACCAATGGCTCACGCATCTCAAGGCCGATACGATCGTCGCGTTTTTCGGTTACAACGAATCGTTCGACGGACCCAGCAAGGTCGCGAACTTCCAAGCGGAACTCGACGCATGGGTGCAGCACACGCTGAGCAAAGCCTACAACGGCAAGGAAGCGCCGCGCCTCGTGCTCGTGTCCCCGGTGGCGTTTGAGAATCAGTCCGCGAAACGCGATCTGCCGAATGGCGAAAAGGAGAACGCGAATCTCATCATTTACTCCGCAGCCATCGAAGCAGTGGCCAAAAAGAACGGCATCACGTTTATCGACCTCTTCAACCCGACCAAAGCCCTCTACGCGAAAGCTGCGAAGCCGCTGACAACCGGCGGCTTCATCCCGAACGATGAAGGCTACCAGCAAATCGCGAGCGTGCTTTTGAGCGGCATGTATGGCCACCAGTCCCGCGTCTCGAAAGCCTCCCCGGCGCTCGTCAACGCGGCGGTGAGGGCGAAGGATTATTTCTGGAACAGCGACTACAACCTCGTGAACGGCGTCCACGCATACGGCCGCCGCTACAATCCTTACGGCCCGCAGAATTACCCCGACGAAGTCAAAAAGACACGCGAGATGACTGCGCTGCGCGACACGCTCATCCACGCCGTCGCCTCCGGCAAAAAGGCCGATATGAAAGTCGATGACAGCAAGACCCACAAACTCCCGCCCGTCCCCACGAACTACCAACCGAGCGCCAAGAACGGCACTCAACAATATCTCTACGGCGAGGAGGCGGTGAAGTCGCTGACCGTCCCCGAGGGCTACAAGGTGGAGCTTTTCGCCAGCGAGAAAGAGTTCCCGAAACTGGCGAACCCGATGCAGATGTCGTTCGACAACAAAGGCCGACTCTGGGTCGCCACGATGCCCGCGTATCCGCACTACCGGCCCGGCGATGCGCTGCCAAACGACATGCTCATCATCTACGAAGACACCAATGGCGACGGCAAGGCTGACAAAGAAACCGTCTTCGCCGACAAGCTGCATTTGCCCATCGGCTTCGAGTTCGCGCCTGAGGGCGTGTATCTCTCGCAGGAGCCCAATCTCGTCCTGCTCACCGACACAAATGGCGACGACAAAGCCGACCGCATGGAGATCGTATTGGGCGGCTTCGACTCGCACGACACGCACCACGCCATCAGCGCATACGCCGCCGACCCGAGCGGCGCGTTCATGCTCTGTGAAGGTGTCTTTCTCCATAGCAACATCGAGACTCCATACGGCCCCGTCCGCTGCGTGGATGGCGGCTTTTTCCGCTACAGCCCGCAGCGTGGGCATCTCGAGCGCACTATCCAGATGAGCATCCCAAATCCGTGGGGCTACGCGTTCGATAAATGGGGGCAGGACTTCTTCCTCCACACCTCCGGGACCACGATGAACTGGGCACTCCCGATGCAGGTGAAGCCGACCTTCGGCAGCAAGACTCCAGGGACCATTGACCTCATCCCGGCGGGTGAAAAAGTGCGCCCTACCTCCGGCCTCGAGATCGTCTCCTCACGGCACTTCCCCGACGAAGTGCAGGGCGACATCATCCTCGCAAACGCCATCGGATTCCTCGGCATCAAGCAGCATCAAATCGAGGACGACGGCACCGGCTGGAAGACCAAGTTCCGCCACAATCTCCTCCAGAGCAAAGACGGCAACTTCCGCCCCGTGGACCTCGAGTTTGCGCCCGACGGCTCCCTCTACGTCATCGACTGGCACAACGTCCTCATCGGCCACATGCAGCACAACGCCCGCGACCCGCTCCGCGACCACGTGCATGGCCGCATCTATCGAATCACCTACCCGAGCCGCCCGCTCGTAAAGCCCCCGCAAGTCGCCGGAGCCAGCATCGACAAACTGCTCAACAACCTCAAAGAGCCCGAGTCCCGCACCCGCTACCGCACCCGCCGCGAACTCCGCGCACGCCCCGCCACCGCAGTCCTGCCCGCCGTGAAAAAATGGGCCGCCGCACAGACCGACACCCACGCGAAACTCGAAGCACTCTGGACCACTTGGGGCATGAACTCCGCCGATGACGCGCTCCTCCGCGAACTACTCGCCAGCAAGGAATCACACGCCCGCGCCGCCGCCGTCCGCGTCCTCCGCTACAACACGCACCGCATCGCCGACCACGCCGCACTGCTCGAAAAAGCCGCCGCTGATGAAGATGGCCGCGTCCGCCTCGAAGCCACCGTCGCCGCCTCATGGCTCACCGACACCGCCGCCGCGAAAAAGATCCTCGCCGTCGCCGCCAGCAAGCCCACCGACGTATGGAGCGAGAAAGTCGTGAAGACCGCAACCACCCGCCTCAACGGAACCGCCGAAGTCGAGCAGCCCGAACATGCCGTTGCCAAAGCCCCCGCGCATCTCGACGCCAAAGGCCAAGAGCAGTTCCTTGCCGGCCAGAAAATCTACGTCCGCGAAGGCCACTGCGTCACCTGCCACCAAGCCGACGGCAAGGGGCTCGACCCGAGCTTCCCCTCCATCGCCAGCAGCCCGTGGGTCGCAGGCGACAAGGACCGCCTTATCAAACTCTCGCTCTACGGCATGATGGGGCCGCTCGAAGTGAACGGCAAAAAATACGACGGACAAGTGCCCATGACACCCTTTGGCGGAATGCTCAACGACACCGAAATGGCCGCCGTCCTCACCTACGTCCGCAACAGCTTTGGCAACAAAGCCGACCCCGTCGATGCCGCCGAAGTGCAGAAAGTCCGCGCCGCCACAAAAGGCCGCCTGCTGTTCTACAACGCGGAGGAACTCCTCAAAGAGCACCCGATGAAGTAGCCTCGTTACGCGAAGCGCGGTTCATCTACTCCGCGTTTCTTAAGCGCTAGTCCTTCTTCTTCGCCTGGGGTGTGAGCTTCGCGAGGAACGCGACGACGTCGCGGACTTCGCGCGGTTTCAGGATGCCGAGCATCGGGGGCATGACGGAAACCGGCGGTGTCTGGTTGGCAATTTCGCTGCGCGGGATGACACGCTCTTTTCCATCGGGAAGGCGTACGGTTATGGCCTCGGGTGTCTCTTTCAGCGGCGAACCTGCGACATCTGTTTTGTCGCGAAGTGAGTAGGTGGCGATGCCATATCCGGACGGGATTGTCGCGGACGGGCTGAGCAGCGATTCGAGCAAATATGCGCGGTCGCGCTGGCTGCCGATGAGCTCAAGGTTTGGCCCGACGGTGCTGCCGACTTTCGTGATTGCGATTGGGGTAGGGACGGGGATATTACTCCCCGCCCCTCCCTCCGAACCGGACGGGCGGTTTTCCCGCATCCGGCTCTCCAGTCAGTAGTTTACCCCTGCCGGGGGCTCGTCGTGTTGCTTTTTCCAGGCTGCGCTTAGGCAATACAGC
>CAMDQC010000176.1 GCA_945905735.1 Prosthecobacter debontii
AGAGCCGGATGCGGGAAAACCGCCCGTCCGGTTCGGAGGGAGGGGCGGGGAGTAATATCCCCGTCCCTACCCCAATCGACGCAAGCGTGGGCGTCGCAATCGCCAAAAGGGTGGACGCAATCGCTCAATGGGGAAACGCAATCGCGAAAATGGCGGACACAATCACTCAATGGGTAAACACAATCGCAAAAATGGCGGACGCTATTGCTCAATGGGTAAACACAATCGCAAAAAGGCTGAACGCTATTGCCTAATGGGAAAACGCAATCGCGAAAATGGCGAACGCAATCGGGCGATGGGCAGTCGCAGTCATTCAAAGGGCGAACGCAATCGCTAAAGTGGAAGACGCGAGCGTCAAAAGGCAGTCTATTGGAGACGATGCATCCAGTGCTTCTCCCATCCATGTTTTCCTCAGAAGCATTCACCTCACACAAGCTTGAATCGTTTTCGTTCATTTGCCTTGCTCGATTTCCAATATCAAGCAGGTTCCATTGGAAAGCGCAACCACTATTTTCAAAGAATCGTGCCCCGCTACGGAAATGCCGTAGATTGTGCTTCCGCAGTCAATCGTGTGCTCGGGCCGGAGGTCGGCTTCGGTCCATGGGCCGGAAGGGATTCGCCATACGCGCAAGGTGTGGTCGGACGAGCCGCTGAGGATGCGCTGGCCATCCGGCGTGATCGCGACTGCATAGACCGAGCTGCCGACTGGGAGTATGGTGTCGGATTGGGATGCGTGCTTGGTTTGCGACGGTGCAGAAGCGAGATTGGAAATCTCGCCTACTTTGCCCCATACGCGCACGGTGCCGTCATGCGACCCGCTTACAATGCGCGTCGCGTCGGCGGTGATTGCGCAACAATACACCGTGTCGCTGTGCCCGGAGAGGGTGCGCAGCGTGGTGCCGCTCGTGGCGTCCCACAGCCGCAAGGTGTAGTCACCCGACGCGCTGACGATGCGTGTCGCGTCGGCGGTGATTGCGCAACACATCACGGAGTTGGTGTGCCCGGAGAGGGTGCGCAGCGCGGTGCCGCTCGTCGCGTCCCACAGCCGCAAGGTCTTGTCACCCGACCCGCTGACGATGCGCGTCGCGTCGGCGGTGATTGCGCAACACCTCACCCAGTTGGTGTGCCCGGAGAGGGTGCGCAGCGTAGTGCCGCTCGTGGCGTCCCACAGCCGCAAAGTCTTGTCACCCGACCCGCTGATGATGCGCGTCGCGTCGGCGGTGATTGCGCAACACATCACAGTGTCGCTGTGCCCGGAGAGGGTGCGCAGCGCGGTGCCGCTCGTGGCGTCCCACAGCCGCAAGGTGTTGTTGAGCGACCCGCTGACGATGCGCTGGCCATCCGGCGTGATCGCGACTGCAAAGACTGTACTGCCGACTTGGAGCACCGCTTGCTCGGCAAAGTCCTCCGCGTCGTTTGGCCCCCAAGGAGGGGGAGCGTCCCGCTCCCCTATGCGCTGTAAGCGCTCCACAGCCTCCGGCTTTTGGGCACTCCTTCGGAGTGCAGGGGGGCCGGGACGGCCCCCCTCCTTGAGGGGCTTTGCCCCATACGCGCACGGTGCCGTCCTGCGACCCGCTGGCAATGCGCGTCGCGTCGGCGGTGATTGCGCAACAATACACCGTGCCGCTGTGCCCGGAGAGGGTGTGCAGCGCGGTGCCGCTCGTTGCGTCCCACAGTCGCAAGGTGTGGTCATACGACCCGCTGACGATGCGCGTCGCGTCAGCGGTGATTGCGCAACACATCACGGAGTTGGTGTGCCCGGAGAGGGTGCGCAGCGCGGTGCCGCTCGTGGCGTCCCACAGCTGCAAGGTGCTGTCATTCGATCCGCTGACGATGCGCGTCGCGTCGGTGGTGATTGCGCAACACCTCACGGGGCCCTTGTGCCCAGAGAGGGTGTGCAGCGCGGTGCCGCTCGTGGCGTCCCATACCTGCAAAGTGCCGTCTTTGTGGCCGGTGACGAGTGTGCTTTGATCCTCCGAGATGGCGCAGCACCAGATGTCTTGCCCGGCTGTATAGAAGCGGCGCAGCTCGCGGCCTGTGGCCATGTCCCAGAGGATGAATGTGCCGCTGTCGTCGGCAGAGACGGCCACGGTGCCACCGTCTGCAAAGATGACCGCCTGCGCCGTGCCGGGCGTGCGGAGATTGGGCGAGCCGAGGAAGCCGAGCACTTCGGCGCGACGCGCCCAAGGAGCGGCGACATTCCTGTCGCTGTCTTTGCCACCGCGAAGCGCCAATTTCCCCCCGGCTGTCGCGCTAGGAGATTGGCGCTTCGCGGTTGTGGGTTCAGCGACAAGAATGTCGCCGCTCCTTGGCGCTTCGCGCTCAAAAAGCGTGCGATAATACGCCAGATTATTGTCCCACTCATGCCCCGGCAGGTCGAGGCCGAGGAGGTATTTGGTTCCTACAAGCGGGGGATCGCCACGAAGGATTTCGTGGATGCTACCATAGTTCACACGCGCACGGCGCACAAAGTTGGGCGATTGGAACACTGCCAGCAATTCAAAATACCGCTCCACGCCCCCGCCAGTAAACGGGCGGAAGATGATTTGCAGGCGACTCATCAATTCCTGCGGGACATCGGGATTGAGGATGAGGGTGAGCAACTCGGCTTGTTTCTGGTGCAGCGCAGTGCCTTCGTTGCGCCAATCTGGGAGATACTTCTCCAGCAAGACGCCTCGCTCCATCTTCATGCAGTCCTTCAGCTCAGCGATGCGGTCATTGAGCCAGCGGAGTTCTCGGTCAATTTTCTCTGCGGGAGTGAGCGGGGATTCTTGGCCTTTTGGCCCATCAAACATGGAAGCATCGTTGCTCCGCACGATGTCCCGCGCTTCGACTTCCGGTAGTGTGGGGAACCACGCGGCGAGGTGTTTATAGGCCCAGTGTTTTTCGTTTGGCAGATCGAACTTGGCGCGGAGGCCGTCGCGTAGGCGCGGGCTGCCGTGGAGTGTGAGTTTTGCAAATTCGATGGACTCCGCTGCGGTGATGCATCGAAGGGGCATGGTGGATTCGCGCGGAAAGCGGCGCTTGTTTTCTTTTGCGACGGCTTCGAGCGTGGCGAGGAAGCTGCAGGCGACTTCGGGCGAGTGAGAGCACGCGATGGGGAGGACTTCGAGATGATCGCGTTTAGGATCGGAGAATGCAGCGATTATGGCGGGATGCTGGTTTTGCGATGCGTCGCCAAGGTGGGCGATGAGGTACTCTGCGGCCAGGAACTCGAAAAGCGTGGAGTGAAGTGGGACGTAGTATTCGTTGCCTGCGGGGAGGAGGAAGTTCTCTTTGCGCCATGCGGCAATCCATTGGTCGATGGAGTCGGCTGGGACGCCTGCGTCGGCAAGGTGGGTGGTGAGATCGAGTGTGGAGACGCGGCGCTCGGTGGAGCCTTTGCGGGTGGAGTCATTTTCAAAGAGGATGCAGGTGGCTGTGTAGCCGAGCGCGTGAAACTGTAAGCCGACCTCGGGATTTTGCTGGAGGTAGTCGGGCTGCTGGACTGCCTCAAAAAATGCGTCCATGCCGGTCCCCTTGTCGCCGATGGTTCCTTGTTTGATACGGTCCCACGAGCGGGCCAAGATGAAGCAAAGCAGGAGGCGATAGATGGCAAACCGGGTGTCGAATTTTTTATACACCTGATAGTAGAAGACCATGAGCATGGCGGTGAGGGGTGTGCCTGCGATGTTCTGGATGTCGGAGCGGAGGAGGAGGTCTTTCCCAAACTGTTTGTGGAGGGATGTGTCGCCACCGAATTGCCGAAGGGCGATGTCGGTGATTTGGCCGTATTCAAGGGAGTTGACGAGGAAGACGGGGATGCGGGGAAAATAGTAGCTGCCGAGTTCGGCGACGCGAAGCGTGAGGAAGCAGGCGTGGCGGCGAAGTGCGAGAGATTGCGCTGGGGTTTTTGCATCCGGGATTTCGGCCATGAGGGTGGCGGCTGCGCTGGCGAGCCATTGGCGCTGGTCTTTGCCGGTCGCCTCATCGAGTGCGTCGAAAAGGATGATGGCGAGGCCGTTTTCCCAGCGGTCGAGCAGGGTGGCGGCGGTGCTGGCGAGTGTTTTGTGCTGGTCTGCGTCGAAGGTTACAGGGTCTTGGTGAGGATAGAGGAAGAGGGCTGTGGCTACGGTGAGGATGTTGTGTATCTCGTAGATGTTGCCTTGCGAGACGAGTGTGAGATGGCCGGGGATGAGATGTTTTGCTTCGACAAGTACGATGGTGGCACACTCTTCGTCCGCGAGAGCGCGGAATGCGAAGTGGCGGAGGATGGTGGTTTTCCCTGCTCCGGGGACGCCGGCAATGACGGCTTTGCGCACGTATTTGAAAAGGTCAGTCGCACCAATGCGGTCGAAGTTTGGGAGGTGTTCGCGTTCGGCGTGTGGCGCGCGGCGGTGGCCGTCGCGATCAATTCCCATACGGTCCTCGAAGTTTGGGATGTCGAATTTGTAGTATCCACTGGGACCGTCGGTTTTTTGACGGTCGAGGGAGAGGTTGAGAAAGTCCTGGGACATGGGGATGGTCGGGTAGAGTTCGCCAAAGACGGGAATGTTTTGGACAAGCTCGCGAAGCTGGTCGCGGGCATCGCGGAAGGCTGCGGGGAACTCTTTGTCCGCAGAGCCAGGCTGGAGCGGCGGGCGGAGGATGTAGAGTGCGCGCGGGGTTTTAGCCGCCATCCCTTTGAATGGCGCAAAGTCGGTGAGTTCGGTAATGGTGAAGCCGTGGCTTTTTGCATAGTCGCTCAGGCCGCTGTAGGGAGTTGGGAAGACGAGGATGCGGTTGAGGTGTGCGGTCTTTTCGCTGCGAAAGATTTGAATGGCCTCGGCACCGTGGACGTCGATGACTTTGCCCGGTCTGTCGTGCGAGAACTCGTAGTAGTCCTTGCAAGCGATCATGCGAAGGCGGACATCGAAGTTTTTGTAGGGCGGGATGCAGTCGCGGTAGAATACGTCGAGTGCGAACTCCACGAGCGCAATCGGGTCGTTGCCCCAAAGCAGAGCGGCGTCGCCGATGGATTTGATGTAGTGAAAGTCGTACCTCGCGCCGCGCTTGCTCAGTTCGTCGGCGAAGTATTTGTCAAACTCGCGAGTGGCCGGGGAACCTTGTGCAACTGATTGCGAGGTGTATTCGACGATGTCGAGGAGGACGAGGATGGCGTCGGTTTTCGTGGCGGTGGATGTCGGTGAAGGCATGGCGATGGGACTCAGGCGGTGTGTGTGTGAGCGATGTGAGAGACGGGGCGCGATGGGAGCGGGGCTTTCCTAAGCCCCGTCGGACGCGTTGCTGCTGGGGCGCTTGCCACTGACGTGGCAACGGGGCTTAGGAAAGCCCCGCTCCGATTTGCTCCCGCGAGATGGTCGTGCCTTTTAGCGACGGTGGAGCCGGGCGCGGTGTGCGCTTTTTTTGCAGGCGACTTTGGTTTTCGCGGGGCCGGGCTCATGTGGCACGGTGGTATGGCAGAGGGCGGGGCGGTCGGCAAGGCAGAGTGCGGGGTGGCCTAAGCTGGGGGGGATTGCTGGTGTGTTTAGCTCCGGCGGAAGATGTCGGTGCTCCCTGGGCCGCGTTCTTTCCAAAGCCAGATACCGCCGCGCATCCCGAGTTCGTTCGACACGAGTTGGACGTCTTTCGGGAGTTCGAATTTGAGGGCTTTCGCATTGCCGCCGCCGATGTAGAGACGGTCGAAATTCGTCAGGACTCGGAGGGTGTCGATGGCCTTTTCGACGCGTTTGTTCCAGCGGCGTTTGCCGGCTGCTTCGAGCGCGGCATTGCCGAGTTGTTCTTCGTAGGTTTGCCCTTTGCGGAAGGGGTGGTGTGCGAGTTCTAAGTGACACGAGAGCCTTCCGTCCTCGGCGAGGCTGGAGCCGAGGCCGGTTCCGAGCGTGATGACCATTTCTACTCTTTTGCCCGAAATCGCGCCGAGTCCTTGGATGTCCGCGTCGTTGAGCACGCGCACGGGCTTTCCGAGTTTTTCGGCGAGCGCCAAGTCGAGGTCGAATCCCAGCCATGCTTCCTGCCCGAGATTATGTGCCGTCATGATCTTGCCGCGACGCACGACGCCGGGGAAGCCGACGGAGACACGGGCGTAGCCGGTGAGCGGTTCCACGAGTTTCGCGAGCGTGTCCACGATGGTCTTCGGGTCGCGCTGTTCTGGCGTGGCGATGCGGACCCGCTCGGTGATCATGTTGCCCTTCGAGTCGAGTACCGAGGCCTTCAAGCCCGTGCCACCGATGTCGATGGCGAGCGTCTTTGGCCCTGGTGCGGCGGGAGTGGGGAGGGGAGTGGCGGTTTTGGGAGTAGCGGTTTTTTTGGAGACTGCGTTCATGATTGAGGGCGCGAGGGAATACTGAATCGTCGAGGATTGCGAGAAATAGTTCGACGCGTTTGGGTTGAACCCGAACGCCGCGAATGGAACCGCAGATGAACGCGAATTTCCGCAGATGTTGTTGCTCGCGAATGCTCTGCGGGGACCGGCGTTTCTCGTCCGCGCGAAAATCTCCAGCTCTCGCTTATCTGCGTCGATTTGCGCGTATCTGCGGTTTCAAAAGCGGCGTTTGGGTCGAACTGTTTGCAAATGATCCGGCGAGCGGAGAGGATCGCTCGATTATGAAAATCGCCGTCTTTTCTGCCAAACGATACGATCGGGAATTCCTCGAAGGTGCCAACGCCGGGCGGCACACGTTCCGGTTTCTGGAGCCGCACCTCGATGCGGAGACTTGCTCGCTCGCTGCGGGGTTCGACGCGGTGTGTGTGTTTGTGAACGACACGTTGGATGCTTCTGTTTTGGAGACGATTGCGGCGTTCGGGGTGAAGCTCGTGGCGCTGCGATGTGCGGGCTTTAATAACGTGGATGTCGCCGCTGCGACCCGGCTCGGGATTGCCGTCGTCCGAGTCCCCGCGTATTCGCCGAATGCGGTCGCCGAGCACGCTGTGGGGCTCGTGCTGATGCTCAACCGCAAGCTCCACCGCGCTTACAATCGCATCCGCGAGGGGAACTTTTCGTTGGATGGGCTGCTCGGGTTTGACTTGAACGGGCGCACCGTGGGCGTGGTGGGCACGGGGCGAATCGGCGTCGTGTTTGCAAAAATCATGGCGGGGTTCGGTTGCCGCATTCTTTCGTTCGACCCGATGCCGGACTCCTCGCGGATGCCGCAGGGGACGGAGGAGGTTTCTTTGGATGCGCTTTTTGCCGCGAGTGACATCATCAGCCTCCACTGCCCGCTCACGCCGAAGAATCATCACCTCATCAACGAGCAAACCATCGCTGCGATGAAGCCGGGCGTCATGCTCATCAATACCAGTCGCGGCGCGCTCATTGATACGCCCGCAATCATCTCTGCGCTCAAGAGCGGTCGCGTCGGCGCGCTCGGGCTGGATGTGTATGAAGAGGAGAGCAATCTGTTTTTCGAGGACTTGTCGGACCGCATCATCCCCGATGATGTTTTTTCGCGGCTGCTCACATTCCCAAACGTCGTCATCACGGGGCATCAGGCGTTTTTCACCCGCGATGCGCTGGAGAAGATCGCGCAGACGACGATGGGGAATCTCGCCGAGTGGGAGGCGTCTGGTGTGTGCGCGAATGCGGTCCACGCGAGCTGATGCGGGAGTTTATTTACGGCGAGGCTTCGGTTTGCGGTTGCCGGACTCGCCCGTGGCCAGCTAACAAGCGCGCCCATTTTTATCCATGAGTCTCGAAGTCAAAATACCATCCGTCGGCGAATCCATCACCAGTGGTATGATCTCCACTTGGCACAAGAACGACGGCGACGCTGTCGCGAAAGGCGACGCGCTGTTCACGCTAGAGACGGACAAAGTTTCCAGCGAAGTCGGCGCGGAGATCGCGGGGGTGCTGCGCATTTTGGCCCCGGCAGGTGCGGAAGTGCAGATCGGCCAAGTCGTAGCCACTCTCGATGCCGCTGGTGCCGCTGCACCCGCTGCGCCCGCACCGAAAGCCGAAGCACCTAAGGCTGCACCTGCGAAACCTGCGGCTGAAAAGAAAGCCGTGCCTGCGCCCGTCGCTGCTCCCATGAGCATCTCCGCTGCGGTGGAGTCCGCGAACCAATCGCTCGCGACAATTTCCGAAAACGTGGCCCCAGCCGGCGATGGCCGCACCACCCGCAAGCGCCTCTCTCCTTTGCGCCGGAAGATCGCCGCGCAGCTCGTCATGGCCCAGCACACTGCGGCCATCCTCACCACGTTCAACGAAGTCGATATGACTGCCGTGATGAAGCTGCGCAAAGACCTCGGCGAAGCATTCCTCGCCCAGCACGGGGTGAAGCTCGGGTTTATGTCGTTCTTCATCAAGGCGACCGTCGCCGCGCTTCAGGCGGTCCCTCAGATCAATGTCCGCGTGGATGGCGATGACATCGTGCAGAACCATTTTCACGATGTAGGCGTCGCCGTCGGCACCGAGCGCGGGCTCGTCGTTCCCGTCATCCGTGGCGCGAAGGATAAATCGTTCGCCGACATCGAGCGCGACCTCGCCGCCTACGCGGTGAAGGCACGCGAAGGGAAAATCACTATCGAAGACCTGCAAGGCGGCGTCTTCACCATCAGCAACGGCGGCATCTACGGCAGCTTGCTGAGCACGCCCATTTTGAACCCTCCGCAAAGCGGCATCCTCGGGATGCACAAAATCCAGGAACGCCCGATGGCCGAGAAGGGCCAAGTGGTCATCCGCCCGATGATGTATCTCGCGATGAGTTACGACCACCGCGTCGTCGATGGCAAAGAGGCCGTCACTTTTCTCATCAAGATCAAAGAGGGTCTGGAACAGCCACAGCGGTTGCTGCTGGGGATTTAGCGGCTCGCGAGGAACTTCACGATGCGGTAAAGCGCGTCGAGCCTCGGCATCGTCGCACCCGCGGCGAGTCCTTGCCGGAGGGGTTCGCCCCAGATTGCTTCCACTTCGACGGGCCGCCCGCTTTCAAAATCGATCATCGACGATGAGCGATACGGCCCCATCGAGGCGCTGCGCTCGATTTGCCAGTCGGCGAACGCATCCGGGATGTCGTGTCCGAGTCGGCGCGCGGCGTCCAAGCCTTCATCCATGAGCGACCGTGCGAGGGCGCGGAGGCCATCATCCGCCAGCACTTCGGCGACATTCGCGCGTGCGGCGATGGAGAGGCCGTTGAAGGGGATATTCCACAGCAGCTTCCGCCAGCGCTCGCCCGCGAGATTGTCCACGGGATGCGCCTCTACGGTGGCTTCGTTAAATCCAGCCGCAACCGCTCGGACCCGCTCGGAGACAGGCTTACCGAATTCGCCGATAGAAATCGACCCATGGTCGAGATGCCGGATGACACCCGGCTCTGTGCGGTTGATGCACACAAAGCACAGCGCGCCCATCACCCGGTCCGCGCCCCAGCGAGCCGAGAGAAACTCCTCATTGCCGAGTCCATTCTGGAGCGTGAGCAGCGCCGTGTGCTCGCCTATGAGCGGCGGCAAAAGACGCTCCAATTCTTCGTTCGTCGTGGTTTTCACCGCAATCAGGATGAGATCGACCGGGCCGATTTCCTCCGCCGTCGCAAACGCCTGAACGTTCGGTAGCCGGATGACTTCGCCCTTCGTGTCGATGACGAGCCCATTGCGTCGCACCGCATCAAGGTCTGAGCGCATGAGAAAACGGACATCATGCCCGCCATGCGCGAGCATTCCGCCGTAGTAGCACCCGACCGCGCCTGAGCCGACGACCGCGATTCGTTTTCCATCCAATGAAATCATGCCCCTATCCGCACTCCCCACTCCACATTCCGCAATCTAAAAGTGGGCCCGGCGGGATTCGAACCCGCAACCAAGGGATTATGAGTCCCCTGCTCTAACCATTGAGCTACAGGCCCTTTAGTCTAAGTTCAACGGGGGCGTGAACATGGACGGCATCTGACTGCCATTGCGCAGGCGTTTGTGCAAGTGTAACGCCATGAAGGCGAGCGAAACCTTTCCGTGCATTGGTTCGTCGAGAACTTGGAGGGTGAATCAGCTCGTGAAATTCATGCCTTCGCGAAGCGTGGCTCACTGTAAGGATGGTAATGCGTTCTTTTTTTACAGCATCTAAGGCGCGCAAACGGGCTTGGCATTGCGGCTGCTTGAGAAGGTTCTGTTGCGGGCAACCGCAGCTAAACTAAATACAAAACAAACAAACGAAATAATACAATGCTACAGAAACTAAACACCAAACGCGGGGGCTTCACGCTCGTCGAAATCATGATCGTGGTCGCCATCATCGCCCTTCTGGCGTCGATTGCCGTCCCGAACTTCCTGCGCAGCCGCCGCCGCGC
>CAMDQC010000177.1 GCA_945905735.1 Prosthecobacter debontii
CACCGCTGAACTGGAAGTCCGCCGCCAACCAATTCGCCATCCAATTCGGCCCGCGCTTCTGCCAGGCTGCCTCGCCCACAACGCAGGCTCCCTAGCAAATCCATCAACACATCAACCGCCCTTAAACACAAACTTTTAGACAGGTCCAGTTCTGCGCTCTCCCGACTTGCCACGGGCGGCGGAGTTCTATTCGCGGCTAGGCTTACAGTTCACCCGTCACCAGCATGGCAGCGGCCCCGAGCATTTCGCGGCGGAGCTTGGCGGCGGTGTCTTCGAGCTTTATCCGCAGGTTGCCGACGGACCTTCCACGCTCGGCACTCGCATTGGTTTCAGCGTGCCATCACTCGACTCCGCCATTGCTGCGCTCAGCGAGTATCCCGAAGCCATCATTTCACTACCCAAGGATTCCGAGTGGGGACGCCGAGCAGTCGTCGCCGACCCAGACGGACATCGGGTCGAGCTTCTCCAACAATGACCGCAACGCCTCGGTAGTACGGCGGGGACAGACTGATTATTTTTACGGCGGCTGAGCTTGGTGTCCTTGCCTCGCCGCCGAACTACGCGATCAAGTCTTTCCACACGTTGCCGTGGACGTCGGTCAGGCGGAGGTCGCGGCCGCTCCAGCGGTAGGTGAGGCGCTCGTGGTCGATCCCCAGCATGTGCAGCACGGTCGCCCAAAGGTCGTAAACGGTGGACACATCGCGGACGGCTCGGTAGCCGAATTCGTCGGTGTCGCCATACGTCACGCCGCCTTTGATTCCGCCGCCTGCGAGCCAGAGGCTGAAACCAAACGGGTTGTGATCCCTTCCGTTTGAGCCCTGCGAGAATGGGGTGCGTCCGAACTCGCCGGTGAAGACAATCAACGTGTCTTCCAGCATCCCGCGCTGTTTCAAATCGGAGATGAGTCCGGCTATCGGGCCGTCCACTTGCTCCGCCATCGCGCCGTGGCCTTTGTGGAGCTCTCCGTGCTGGTCCCACGGGTTGCCTGCGTTGCCTCCGCCGATGCCTTGATTGCAGCAGGACAACTCGACGAAGCGCACTCCGCGCTCCACGAGGCGGCGCGCCATGAGGCACTGCCGCGCGTATTCGGCTTGCTGGGCGTTGGGACTGTCGATGCCGTAAAGTTTTTTCGTCGCCTCGGATTCGGAGGAGATGTCGGTGAGTTCGGGCACTGCTTCCTGCATGAGGAATGCAGTCTCGGCATTGGCGACCGATGCGAGCACGGCTTCCTTTGCGGCGACGCGGTCGGCGAATCCGCGGTCGAGCTTGCCGATGAAATCCATGGAGCGGCGCTGTTCCGCCTTGGCCATGGCGGGCGTGATGTCGGGCACGGCCTTGTCGCCGGAGATATTAAAAATCGAGCCCTGAGTGGTTGCGGGTAAAAATGCGTTTCCAAAAATGCTCACGCCGCCGTGAGGGATGCCCGCTTGTTTCGTCCGCAGCACGACGTAGCCGGGAAGGTTTGGATTTGCGCTGCCGCAGCCGTAAGTCACCCACGCGCCGGCGCTCGGGTAGCCGAGAAACGGGAATCCTGAGTGCATGAAAAAATTGCCCTGAGCGTGTTCGCTGAAATTCGCGGTCATTGAGCGGACGACGGCGATTTCGTCGGCCCGCTGTGCGATCTTGGGGAACATGTTGGTCAGCTCCATTCCCGACTGCCCGTATTTCCCGATCTCCCACGGCGTGCCCATGATGTTGCCGTTTGCGTCGAACACGGTGCGCTCCAGCGCGACCGGCATCGGCTGCCCGTGGCGCTGCTTGAGCACGGGTTTCGGGTCAAACGAATCGACGTGCGAGACACCGCCCGACATGTAGAGAAAGATGACGGATTTCGCCTTTGCTCTGTGGGAGAGTTTCGGAACGAACGCGGTCCGGTTCGAGGCGTTGAGCAGGCCCGAGAGCGAGAACGCACTGACTCCGCTCGCGGTCAGCTTTAGAAAATCGCGGCGGCTTTGGTGGCTAGTAAACATAGATGAATTCTTTGGAGTTCAGGACTGCATGGGCGATCTGCACATAAGGGTCGCGTTCCGGGGCATTGTTGCGGATGAAGTCGAGACACGCCGCGAGTTCTGCGGGCGAGGCTGGGCGGCTGTAGGCGTCCATGAAAATCGCTTTGATCTTCAGCTCGTCGGTGGCGAGCGATTTATCGTCCTTGAGCCGCCGTCCCCAGCGTTCCGCCGAAGCGTTGGCGATCTGTCCGTTCATCAGCGTGAGCGCCTGCGCGGGGACGTTGGTTTGGTTCCGCACGCCGACGGTCGCGGTCGGAATCGGGTAGTTAAATGCGGCGAGAAACTCGTTGAGGTCATTGCGCTTTACCGGCTTGTAAACTGACCGCTGCGGCGTGTCTTTGGCGGCGACAAATTGGATGCTGTCGAGGATCGCTTCGGCATCGAGACGACGCGGTGTGAAGTAGGCGAGTTGCACGTTTAGCTCGTCTTTTTCGCCGTTCGCGACTGGCGCAGAGCTGGCGGAGCGGAATGTCCGGCTCATGACGTAGTGACGCACGAGCTGTTTCATCGACCATCCGTTTCCGCGAAATTCGGCGGCGAGATAGTCGAGCAATTGCGGGTGCGTCGGCTCGTCGCCGAGCCGCCCGAAGTTGTCCGCCGAAGCCACGAGGCCGCGTCCAAACGTGTGATGCCACAGCCGGTTCACGATGACCCGCGAGGTGAGCGGGTTCGAATCTTTGAGCATGTCTTCCGCGAGTTCCCGGCGTCCGCTGTTTGTTTTCGGATACGGTTTGCCGGGCATGATTTCGAGGAAGCCGCGCTCCACCGGTTGCTCCTCTTTTTTATGATCACCGCGGGTCAGCAACGGCTGCTCCCACGGCTCGCCTTCCGCGACTCCCGGAGCGCGAATTGGAATGCGGATGGCGCTCTCCAGTTTCCGATACGAATCCACGAGCGCCTTCAGTGGTGCAGGCAGAGCGGCGACTTCGTTTGTGAGCAGACCGCCGCTCACAAATCCGTCGAGCAACTGCGCCTGAGCATCCGTCGCTTTTCCCGCGAGCCAGGCACTGATGCCCGTGCGCAGGGCACTCCGATAAAATTGCAGCAACGAAGCGCGGTCTCCGACTTTTCCGATATCCGCCGAGAGCGCGTCGAGCGACACACCGAGTTCCCGCATCCCTTCATTGCCAGCATAGGCTTCGAGCACCCCGAACCATCCGCGCCCGTCGCCCCGGCTCACGGTATTGTCTGCGGCGGTGTTGAGCTGAAAGTAAAACTTCTCGCCCTTCCAATACTCGTTTTTGGCAAACGGAATCCACGCGGGGACCGGCTTCAAGTCAGGCGCAGGATGCAGTCCGCCGTGAATCAGCGGGTAGCTGCGGACTGGAAAACGTGCGAACGCTTTTGAGCCAAACGCTCTCACCCCCGCGTGCTTCGACTGCGCGAGCTGAAACACCGAATTCAAAAAGCCGCTGTGTTTGTCCGAGATAAGATGCGTGTAAACGCCCGCCGGATAAATGCCGGAAAACGCCCGCCCGCCCTCTCCAGCCAGCGCAAACGAGCCCGCAGGACTCACCTTTGCGCCGAGCCCGTTGCCGCTGCGAAACCACCGGTCGTAAGTCGCCTGGTCGCGCAGGTCGGCGTAAAATTTCGCGTTCTTTTTTGCGAGCGCGTTGTGCTCGATACCCGCCTGATACGACTGCCGCATGGCGTCCAACTGGCGCTTCACTTCCTCCGGAGCCATGTCGCGGACTTTCACCCACGCAGCCATCGCCGGATGTTCCGCGAGCTTCTTCACTTCCGCCTTCTCCAGTCGCTCGATCGCAGCGTCCACTTCGCCCAACCAATGATTACCGAACTCACCGCGGACTACAGATTTGAGCTGCTCGATTTCCGCGCGGTGCAGGTTTTGCAAAGCGGGCGAGTCGATGTTCCGGATCGCCGGACGGCTGCTGACCATGATGCCGTAGAAGCGGTAGAAATCCTTTTGGCTGATCGGGTCAAATTTATGGTCGTGGCAGCGCGCGCAAGAAACGGTGAGCGCCAGCATCGCCTTGGACACGACATCGATCTGGTTGTCGGTAAAAGTGATTTGCTCGTCGTACGCATTCGCCACCCCAAATCCATGCGGCACCATGCGCAGCTGCGACGTGCCGATGACGGATTCATTGATGCCGAGTTCGGAGTTGATGCGCGGCTTTTCCAAAAGGTCGCCGGCGAGGTGTTCGCGGATCAGTTGGTCGTAGGAAACATCGGAACGAATCGCGCGAACAAGGTAGTCGCGATACTGGTTCGCATTCGGAATCGCGGGGTCGCCCTCGCTGCCGTACGACTCGGCGTAGCGATACCAATCCATCCAATACCGGGCCCAGCGTTCGCCGTAAGCGGGCGACTTTAGCAGCTCGTCCACCAGCGCGGCGTAGACCTGCTCGGAGGGATCGGCGACAAACGCCTCGACCACGTGCGGCTTCGCGGGAAGCCCCGTCAGCACAAGATGCAGCCGCCGCACCAGCGTGCCGGGATCGGCCAGCGGAGCCGGTTGCAGTCCTTTCGCTTTCAGCCCGGCGAAGATGAACCGGTCGATCGCGCCGCGATTCCATTGCGCATCATCGGCCAGCGGCGGCTCGGATTTCACCACGGGCCGAAACGACCACCACTCCGCGCGCTTGTCCCGCACAGTCGGCCAATCGACTTTACCCGCGAGGTTCGTCGTGGGTTTTTCGGTCCTAGGGTCCGGCGCACCCATCGCCACCCAATCCTCAAGGTGCTTGATGCTGAGATTCGAGAGCTTCGGAGCTTTCGACGGCATCGGCTCGAAGTCCCCCGCATGCCGCACCGAAAGAATCAGCGGGCTCTTCGCCGGGTCGCCCGGGATGACCGCCTTTGCCTCCAAAATCCCACCGCGATAATCGAGCGCAAGGTCGCCCTTTTTTTTGTCCACGCTGTTGTGACACGAGTAGCAGTGCTCCACGAGCAGCGGGCGAATCTTGCTCTCGAAAAACTCAAGTTGCGCCGGAGTGATCGGCTCCGCCGCCGCAGCAGCGGTGGAAGCAAAGGCGAACGCCGCATACGCGGTGGTGAGCAGCAGTTTCATCATAATGAGCGAGTCTTGATGTCGATTGTCAAAGGAGCGGGTGTGGCTGAGTAACTCCGTCGCGGTCCTTTTCCCTCATTATTTTTTATAACCATCCGAGCGGACTCCTCGCAACGGGCGCGAATGGCAACCGGTAAGAATCTGTCATTACAGATGGGAAGAAGGAGCGACTCTTTAGCGGAGTGCTCAGCGGCATGGACCTGCATCACCCGCCTTGCGAAAGCCTCGCAGTGAAGCCGGAAGTTCAAAACAATGCTCAAGAATCTCCTCTTCCTCCCCGGCTCGATACGCCAGCCCCGAGATGCCTCTTGCTCTCTCCAGATGTGGCGAGTAGCGTCCGCGCCCTTTTTCTAAAGGCAAAAAACATGTCCGAAAACACGCGCAACTTCTGCATCATCGCTCACATTGACCACGGCAAGACGACTCTTTCCGACCGTCTGCTGGAGTTCACCGGCACCATCCAAAAGCGCGAATCGCAAGAGCAGCTCCTCGACGCGATGGACCTCGAACGCGAGCGCGGCATCACCATCAAGGCGCATCCCGTGCGGATGATGTACAAGGCGAAAGACGGCATCACCTACAAGCTGAACCTCATGGACACGCCGGGGCATGTCGATTTCGCCTACGAGGTCTCCCGCTCGCTCGCCGCGTGTGAAGGCGCGCTGCTCATCGTGGATGCGGCGCAGGGCGTGGAGGCGCAGACGGTCGCCAACGTCCACCTCGCGGAGAAGCAGAAGCTGAAAATTATCCCCGTCATCAACAAGATCGATCTCCCGAATGCGGACCTTGCGGAAGCGTGCCGCCAGCTCGAAGAGATTCTCGCCATCCCATCGGACGAAGCCGTCCTCGCGAGTGCGAAACAAGGTATCGGAATCGAGGAAATTCTCGAAGCGGTGGTCGCCCGGATCCCCGCCCCGCCGGACAACCGCGATGCTCGCCTCCGCGCGCTCGTTTTCGACTCCACGTTCGACATGTATCGCGGCGTCGTGATTTACGTCCGCGTCGTGGATGGCGCGATCAAAGCGGGCGACGTCGTGCGGCTGATGGCGACGAACAATGCTTACGAAGTGAAGGAAGTCGGCATCTTCCGCCCGCAGTATCCGAAGTTCGTCCCGCAGCCCGAGTTGGGGCCTGGCGACGTGGGCTACTGCATCGCAAACATCAAGTCCGCCTCCGAGGTAAAAGTGGGCGACACGCTCACAACTTCGCGCCTTCCCGCCGACAAACCGCTGGATGGTTTCAAAGAGCTACAGCCGATGGTTTTCAGCGGCATTTACCCCATCAACTCCGCTGACTTCGAGCATCTGAAAGCGGCGATGGGCAAGCTCCAGCTCAACGACGCGGCATTTCACTATATGGCGGAGTCGTCGGTCGCACTCGGGTTCGGGTTCCGCTGCGGATTCCTCGGGCTGCTGCACATGGAGATCGTCATCGAGCGCCTGCGCCGCGAGTTCGATATGGACATCATCGCCACGTATCCATCGGTCATTTACGAGGTGCTGAAAACGAACGGCGAACTGCTGAAAGTCGATAACCCCGAAGTGCTGCCCGACCCTTCCGTCATCGAGGAAATCCGCGAGCCGCTCGTGCGTTGCTTCGTGATGATCCCGAACGAATACATCTCGCCGATGCTCCAGCTCATCATGGAAAAGCGCGGCGTCGTGGACCATACGGAGACGCTCGACCCGAAGCGCGTGATGCTCACCGCCGACATGCCGCTGAACGAAATCCTCGTCGATTTTGTGGACAAGATGAAGTCGATCACCCGCGGCTACGGCTCGATGGATTACGAGCACGCCGGCTACCGCGCCGACAAGCTCGTGAAGCTGGACATGCTTGTGAACGGGGAAATCGTGGACGCATTCAGCAGCATCGTGCATCGCGACAAGGCCGAGGCACGGGGCCGCGCAATCGCCACGAAGCTGAAGGAAGTCATCCCGACGCAGCTCTACCAGGTCGCCATCCAGGCGGCCGTCGGCGGCAAGATCGTCGCCCGCGAAAGCATCAGCGCCCTACGCAAAAACGTGACGGCGAAGTGCTACGGCGGCGACATCAGCCGCAAGCGCAAGCTGCTCGAAAAGCAGAAGGAAGGTAAGAAGCGCATGAAGGCGATCGGCCAGGTGAACATCCCGCAAGAGGCGTTCATCGAGGTACTGAAGACGAACTAGCGCGCACTGCGCCTACTCTTCGCCGGCGGGCAGCGCGCGATTTTCCCAGCCGTCCCAATCGTAGTAATACATGGGCTGGAAGCGCTTTTTGTAGTCGTAGCCGCTGGGCTCTACGTAGCAGTAGCCGGGGTAGTGCCACTGCTTGCCGGTGTTGCGGGCGTAGATGAGTTCCCACAACATTGTGGCAACGCCGAGTCGGCGGTCTTCAAACTCGGGGTCGAAAAAAGCGTAGATGCTGGAGACGCTGGTGCCCCCGACATCGAGGTAACTGGCGGCGACGAGTCGCTTCCCGAGATAGGCGGCGACTTCGACCATACTCGAGGGGCCGATTTGCGGCGCGGGGCCGAGAAAGTCTTCGAGCGAATTTGGAATATTGTCCGCGAACCGCAGCTTGTGAATGTCGAAGAGACGCGTGCGCTCGGCATCGATCTCGACGGCATGCACGCGGACTTCAAGGTCGCGGTTTTTGCGAAGTGTGCGGCGCTGGCTTTTGGAGGGAGAGAAGTTTGCCACTTCGATGCGGAGGGGTCGAACGTGGCGCAGCCCTTCATTCGTCCATGCTTCGCGGTAGCGGTAGAAGATAGGCCCGAAGTGACGCCAACCCTTCTCCCAAAGCACATCCATCTGCTCTGGCGATTGGCTCCAACTGACAAAATGTTCGTGCTCGACCGGCTGCATGATGCGGGGACTTTGCCGAAATTCCGGCAGGTTTCCACAGCGAGTTTCGGGAATCTTTAAGCCCGTGCCTTCGTCTTCAAAAATGCGCGGATGGCAAACATCGGGATGATGGAAATGGCGAGCGCGACGGCGGCGGGGACCCAGCCGGGGACGACTCGTGCGCGGCCTCGCTCAACGGCGAGGAGAGCTTCGCGGGCGACTTTGGGGATGGTGGCTTTCATGAAGCTCGGCGATTTCATGTCATCGCGTTCGCCGGGGCGTTCGGCGGTGCTGGAGAAGCCGGTATCTACGGGGCCGGGGCAGACGGCGGTGACGGTGACGCCGGTGCCGTTCAGCTCTGCGCGGGTGGCCTCGGTGAGGCTGGTGACGTAGGATTTTGTCGCGGCATACACGGCCATTCCAGGGACAGGAATATCGCCTGCGATGCTGCTGACATTGAGGATGCGCCCGCTTTTTCGCGCCACCATCGCGGGGAGGATTCCGTGCGTGAGGCGGGTGAGGGCGGTGATGTTCACGTCGATCATGGCTTGCACTCGAGACCACTCGCTTTTCTCAAACAGCCCATGGTCGCCAAGCCCGGCGTTGTTGATGAGGAAGTCCACTTTCGCCTCCCGCGCTGCGGCGATGACGGCTGCGACTTGTCCGGCATCGGCGAGGTCTGCGGGGTGGACGGTGAGTTCGAGTCCCGGCCTCGCAAGCTCGGTGGCGAGTTGCGCAAGCGCATCGCGACTGCGGGCGACGAGGATCAAAGTGCGCGCGTAGGGCGCGAGCTGGCGGGCAAGTTCTGCGCCGATGCCCGATGATGCTCCCGTGATGAGTGCCGTGCAGCCGTGGTATGAAATCATGCGCCGACCATGCGCAGCCGCGCTGGGGATTTCACCGTTTTTCTTTTCACCGCGCGCGAAATGCCGTTGTCTGCGCGCAGCTCTATGACTGTCCAAAATCTCGCTACGCAGGTTCCGTTTACCACCAAGGATGGCTCGACGATTCGCAGCTTGCTGGACCGGACAAATGCGCCTGTGCGCCAGCAATCTCTCGCGGAGGCGCGAGTGCCTGCGGGCGTCGCGACAGAGCGGCATTATCACCGGGAGAGCGAAGAGTTTTACTATGTGCTCGGCGGCTCGGGGGAAATGCACCTCGGCGATGAAGTGCGCGTCGTCGGGCCGGGGGATGCGATCCTCATCCCGGCGGGGACGTGGCACTTTATCGCTGCGGAAAGTGACCTGCTTTTCCTGTGCTGCTGCGCGCCACCTTATTCCCACGATGACACGTTCTTTGTGTAGCATCGCGGCACCGGGCTTTGACTTGGGGCTGACGCTGAATTGCGGCCAAGTCTTCCACTGGCGGGCGCAGGGCGCGGGTTGGTTGGGCGTGATCGGGGAGGAGCCGTGCTACCTCGAACAGCAGGGCGACTCCCTACTCGTCCCGGCTGCGATGGCGGAGAAAGTGAGCACTTATCTCGCGCTGGACCACGACATGGCAGCGATCCGCGCCACGCTCCCTCACGACGCCGCGATGCAGGCGGCGGCGGCGGCGTTTGGCGGGATTCGGATTATCCGGCAGCCGTTTTGGGAATGCGTAGCGACATTCATCACCAGCGCGCAAAAAGCCGTGCCGCACATCACGCAAATCTCCCACACTTTGCGCCAGCGATATGGGCGCGCGGTGACGTATGAAGGCGCGACGCTTTATGCGTATCCCGAGCCCGCCGCGCTGGCCGCGCTGGAGGAGAGCGATCTGCGCGCGTGCGCCCTCGGCTACCGCGCAAAGACGTTGCTCAAAACGGCGCGCATGGTGGCAAGCGGCGAGGTGGACCTCGCACACATCGCCACTTTGCCAACAGACATCGCGCTGGTGGAACTCACACGACTCTCGGGCGTAGGCGAGAAGGTGGCAAACTGCGCGCTGCTCTTTGCTTACGAGCGGCTGGATGCAGTGCCCATAGACGTGTGGATCGCCCGCATCCTGCGCGGGACGTATCGCAAGACGCGCTCAAACCCGGCGCAGCTCAAGGCTTTCGCAGCAAAGCACTTCGGCCCGTATGCCGGGTATGCGCAACAGATGCTTTTTCATCATGCGCGGACTGGTTGAGATTCGTAGCGAAGCGGAGAAAGCCGAAGTCAATTAAGAGACCGCGCAGCGCGGCGCTCCCACGAATCAACGCTCCGGACCTGTCTAAAAGTTTGTGTTTAAGGGCGGTTGATGTGTTGATGGATTTGCTAGGGAGCCTGCGTTGTGGGCGAGGCAGCCTGGCAGAAGCGCGGGCCGAATTGGATGGCGAATTGGTTGGCGGCGGACTTCCAGTTCAGCGGTG
>CAMDQC010000178.1 GCA_945905735.1 Prosthecobacter debontii
GGTTGCCTCGCCTCGGACTGCTCTCCACGGCAGCATCGCTGCTCCGCAGTTGTCTCCGGCTTCTCCAGTTTTCATGTCTTTCTGTGGTCAGGTCTTTCACCTTCTTTCTTTGGTTATGTGCAGGCGCACTGGCTTGGGCGTCTCGCCCAAGAGTGTGGCGCCTTCATGGGCGAGACGCCCAAGCCACGGGCATTATTCCACTTTTAATCACACCCGGTCTATTTGGGGAGGTAGTATTCGACGTAGCCGAGCATCATTTCGTCGGTGGTTTGGGGGCCCCAGCGGACGGTTTTTGTGGGGTCGGGGTTGGCGGGGTTGGCGGCGCTGTTGTCGAACCAGCCGGTGGCTTGGATGACGCTGCCGGCGGGGAGGAGGCGGGGTTCGGCGTAGCGGTAGAGGAGTTGCCAGTTGAAGTCGTAGCGCGGGACATCGAGGAGGATGTCCTCTTTTCCATCGGGGGTGCGGAGGGTGTAGCGGTAGGCTTTTCCCCGGACGTGCATGTGGGGGAGGTAGGCGAGGATGCGGGCGTCGCGGGGGACGGGGAGGGTGGCGTCCACTCGGTGGTTGCTGTCGCCGGGGGGGATGGCGAAGCGGTGGGTGGAGATGCCTGCGTTTTGGATAGCGTATTGGGGTTCGCCGGGGGCGAAGCGGAGGCCGATGCGGACTTGTTCGCGGACTTCGTGGCCGTTGGGGGTGTAGTGGATTTGGAAGCGGAGGGTGGCGCCGGCGGGGAGGGCTTTGGCGTAGCCGGGGGGGTAGATGAGGGTGTTGTTGCCGGGGACGTAGATGGCGAAGAAGCCGCCGCTTTCGTCGTCTTGGTTGCGGTTGCGGAGTTTGTTGATGATGCCGCCGGGAGCGTCTGCGAAGACGAGGACGTGGTGGACGACGTCGCGGGCGGTGGGCATGACTTCGACGGCGCTGACCCATTTTGTGTCGGGGTAGGAGGTGGGGACGCGGGCGGTCTGGTAGGGCATGGTGCCGGTGGCGGCGACGAGGATGGGTGCGGGGATTTGGAAGATGGCGTCGGGTTTGCCGATGGCCCATTCGCTGGTTTCGCGGGGGCGCGGGAGTGGGGCGTCTTTTGCATCGCCCGCAGGCCGCCCGGCGGCGAGCCAGCCGAGGAGGGCGGTGCGGTCTTTTTCGGAAAGGGAGCGGTCGTTCGCCCAAGGGGTGTGCTGCCCGGCGGCGGGCGGGGCGGCGAACCAGGGGGGCATGAGGCGTTGGGTGACCATTTTGCGGATCATGCCGGTGTGCTCGGCGATTTCGTCGAGGGTCTCTAGGGGGAATGGGGCGACGCCGCCGGTGTGGTGGCACTCGGTGCAGTTCGCGGCGAGGAGGCGGGAGATGGTGTTGTGGTAGGTGATGTCGGTGGGTTTGGGGTCGGGGGCTTGGGCGAGGTCGATGATGCAGCCGGGGGCTTCGGTGGCGGCGATGTCGGGGGCGCGTCCGGCGAGTGTGGCGTCGAGGGCGGCGGCGAGGAGGCGGGTGCGGGGCGCGGGGAGGGAGAAGCCGAGGCCGTATTTGTCGTCCACGGCGCCGCGGTATTGGAGGGTGCGGCGGGCGTCGAGGAGGAAGGCGTCGGTTTTGGAGAGAACGCCGAGGGCTTTCATGGCGGTGCCGCTGGGGTCGCGGACGATGGGGCCGGTGAGGCCGGCGGCGAGGAGGTCGGCGTCGGGGTCGGTCTTGGTGGTGGCAAGGAAGATGAAGGCGACGCCCTTGGCTGCGTATTCTTTTTCCAAAGCGGCGAGGGTGGGGAGGTAGCGTTTGCCGATGGGGCAGGTGGTGCTGATGCAGGCGATGACGGTGGTCTGTTCTGCGGGCCGGAGTTCGCGCCCGTCGAGGGTGGTGAAAGTGAGGTCGGCGATGCGGGTGCCGATGCCGTGCTCGGTGGCGCGGAGGGGCGTGACGCCTTGGCGGGGGGAGGCGTCTTCGGCGGGTTTGGGCTCGGCGGGCTTCGGCTCGGGGAAGCCGAGGATTTGGGGGAAGCGCTTCGCGAGTGCGCCGCGGAGGAGTGGGTGCTCGTCCCAGCCGCGCTCGAGTTCAGCAACGGAGACGCTGCCATCGCGGTCGGCGTCGAGTTTTTCCACCCACGGCGAACGCTCGACTTCGGAAGGGACGATCTTTCCATCGCGGTCGCGGTCGAGAAGACGGAAGGCGCGCGCGGCAGGCGAATCGTCGGCGGCGAAGAGCGATAGGGAAAATGCGGCGCTGGCAGTGATGAAGAGTTTCATGGTCGCGGAAAGGACGGGTGCGCAAAGTGCGTGGTTACAGCGGAGATGGGAAGATGGTTTGAATGAATTTTAGAAAACCTCGTCTCGATATTCCGTTGCTCGGCTATTGACCAGTGGCAGCCGATTACTCACGTAGTCGCGCCCGGCATGACGCCGACAACAAAATACAAAAAACAACTATGAAACAAATCCTTACAAGCATCATCGCCATCTCCGTCAGTGCCTTCGTGGCCACCGCCGCAGATGAAGCCAAACCCGCAGCACCAGCCGAAGCACCCGCCAAAAAAGGCAAAGGCGAAGGCAAAAAAGGCGGCAGCCCAGAAGACATGTTCAAGAAGCTCGACTCGAACAGCGACGGCTCGATCTCGCTCGACGAGTTCAAAGCCGGCCCAGCAGGCAAGAAAGACGCCGCCAAGGCCGAAGAGGTCTTCAAGAAGAAAGACAAAGACAGCGACGGCAAGCTCTCGAAAGAAGAAGCCGCTGGTGGGCACAAGAAGAAGTAAGCTCGCGCTTTAACGCACAAATTCAGCGAACGCCGCTCTCACATCGAGAGCGGCGTTTTGCTTTTTTCGGCGTTCCTCCGCAATCCGCTTGGCACGCACAGCGCCGCCGCTACGGTGCGCGAATGAACGATCCACGCTTCGCGCTTCTCGCAAAAAACCTCGTCGCTTTCTCGACCAAACTCAAGGCCGGGGAGACCGTCCTGCTCGACATGTTCGACGTGCCGGATGAGATGACCGTCGCCCTCATCCGCGCCGTGCGCGCAGTCGGCGCGATCCCCGTCACCGCCGTCCACCACAGCCGCGTGAGCCGCGAGATGTCGCTCGGTGCGCAAGAAGAAGGGCTCGACCTCATCGCCACCAACCAACTCGCGCTGATGAAGAAGATGGACGCCTACATCGCCTTTCGCGGCGGCACCAATGTAAGCGAGATGTCCGACGTGCCCGCCGACCAGATGCGCCTCATTTCCAAGAAGATGAAGGCCGTGCTCGACTGGCGCGTGAAGAAAACCAAGTGGTGCGTCCTCCGATGGCCGAGCCCGAGCATGGCGCAGCTCGCGGGCATGAGCACGGAGGCGTTTGAGGACTTCTACTTCCGCGTCTGCACGCTCGACTACGCGAAGCTCATCCCCGGCATGGCGGCGCTCAGCGAGCTGATGATGAAGACCGACGAAGTCCACATCATCGGCCCCGGCACAGACCTGCGCTTCAGCATCAAAGGCATCCGCGCCATCCCGTGCGGCGGCCAGCACAACATCCCGGACGGCGAGTGCTTCACCGCCCCGGTGAAAAACAGCGTGCAAGGCCACGTCCAATACAACGCGCCGACCATTTACCAAGGCAGCGCATTCGATAACATCCGCCTCGAATTCAAAGACGGCAAAGTCTCGAAAGCCACCTGCTCGGGCGACGAGAAAAAGCTCAACAACATCCTCACCAGCGACGCCGGAGCGAGCTACATCGGCGAATTTGCCATCGGCTTTAATCCTCACGTGCTGCACCCGATGCGCGACATTCTTTTCGACGAGAAAATCGCGGGGTCCTTCCACTTCACGCCGGGCCAATGCTACGAAGAGACCGACAATGGCAACCGCTCGCAAGTCCACTGGGACATGGTCTGCATCCAACGCGCCGACTACGGTGGCGGCGAGATTCGCTTCGACGGCAAGGTCATCCGCAAAGACGGCATCTTCCTGCCGAAAGCACTCCAGGCGCTGAACCCGGACCGACTGCTCGCGTAGATGAAACGTCGGACGTTCCTCGTCGCCCTCGTCTGCGCCCTCACCGGCTGCAAAAATAAAGAGCGCGCCGCCCGCGAAGCTCGCCGCGAAGAACTCGTCGCTTTCATGCACGGCAACACCGCCGACGCCGCCATCGCCGCCGCCATCGCCAAAGCCCGCGAGACACTGCCCGAGTTTCTCGCCGTGCTCAAAAACCCCGGCAGCGGCCAAGCGCAATTCATGGTCCGCCGTCGCTTCCCCACAGACCAGCCCGACAAGCAGCAAATCCTCATCGTCAACCATGTGACCTACGACGGAAAACTGCTCCACGGCCAGCTCGACGACAACACCGCCCGCCCCGGCAGCGGCACGAATCGCGAAGGCACCGTCGCTTTCCCACCCGAGGAAATCTGCGACTGGATGTTTAACGACAACGGCAAAGCCGCTGGCGGCTATATGCTCCGCGCGCTCAAGCTCAAGCTCACCGAAAAAGAGTGGAGCGCCTACGCCGAGCGAATCGTCTTTAAGGACTAACGCCTAGCGCGCTTGGATGCCGGTCCCGATGACGATCGCAGCAATGAGGGCGATGAAGGCGAGGATGGCGATGGCCCAGATGGCCAGCGCGGCGGGGTCTTTCTTCTTCGACTTCTTTTCAAATGGGGAGGCATTTTGGAAGTTGGATGGCTTGACGCTCTTGGACGCGACTTTCTGCACAGCATCGGCAGCCTCAGGCATTTCTTCGCGCGCTTCGGAGGCGTTTTCGCTGCCGTAGATGGCCTCGATGGATCCGAAGCGGATTTTGTCGGCGTTTTGCAGTTTGTGCGACTCGCCTTCTTTGATCGGTTTGCCGTTGAGCCGGGTGCCGTTCGTGGAGCCGAGGTCTTCGAGGATGTAGTCGCCATTTTCACCGGAGATCAATTGGGCGTGGTGGCTGGACACGCTGGCGTCTTCAATTTGGATCATGTTGTCCACGATGCGCCCGATGCTCACGAGATCGTCGGTGAGTTCGTGGTCGTGGATGGAACCGTCGGGGAGTGAGATTTGGAGTTTCGGCATGGTGCGTGGGTTATATGGCGCGAGTTATTTTAGGAAAGGCGGAAGTTCGTGAAAGCGCGGTTACTTGGTCGCCGCGATCATGTCTGCGAATTGCCTGAAGAAATACGTGGCGTCGTTCGGGCCGGGTGCGGCTTCGGGGTGGTACTGGACGCTGAAAACGGGCAGGGATTTGTGAGCGAGCCCCTCGACCGTCTGGTCGTTGAGGTTGAGGTGGGTGACTTCGACGTCGCTCGGGAGCGACTCGGCATCGACTGCAAAGCCGTGGTTTTGCGAAGTGATAGCGACTTTCCCCGTGCGCAAATCCTGCACGGGCTGGTTGCCGCCACGATGGCCGAACTTGAGTTTGAACGTCTTGCCGCCGACTGCGTAGCCGAGCATTTGGTGCCCGAGGCAGATGCCGAAAATGGGCGTGCGGCCCATGAGTTTGCGAATGTTGGAGTGGACGTAGGTGAGCGCAGCCGGGTCGCCGGGTCCGTTGCTGAGGAATACGCCGTCGGGCTTGAGCGCGAGCACGTCTTCGGCGGGGAATCCGGCGGGGACCACGCGGACGCGGAAGCCTTCCTGCCGCAGTCTGCGGAGGATGTTTTTCTTCATGCCGAAGTCATACGCGACGATGTCAAAGCGCGCGGGCGGGAGTTTGCGGAAGACTTCTTTGCCCTCGCGAATCTCCGTATTGGAGCCGTCGCCTTTTACGATAGTCCACTCGGCGGATTCCTTGTCCTCTGGGTCCCAATCGAACGGCGCAGCAGGCGTGACTTCTTTCACAAAATCGCTGCCCGCCATCGGCGGTGCGGACTTGGCGCGCTCGATGGCCTGCTCGGGTGTAAGCTCGGTGGTGATGCACGCCTGCATCGCACCGCGCGAGCGGAGGTGCTTGGTGAGGGCTCGCGTGTCGATGCCCTGAATGCCGGGGACACCCCATTTTTTCAAGTAACTGTCGAGGTCGCCAGTCGCGCGCCAATTGCTGGCGACGGGCGAGAGTTCTTCGATGACGAAGCCCCGGACGTGGACGGCGCTGCTTTCATCGTCGAGTTCGTTGACTCCGTAGTTGCCGATCTGCGGAGCCGTCATCGCGACGATTTGTCCGCGATACGAGGGGTCGGTGAGAACCTCCTGGTAACCCGACATCGAGGTATTGAAACAAGCCTCGCCGACCTTTGTGCCGAGGGCACCAAAGGATTCACCGAGGAAAAACCGACCATCTTCAAGAGCAAGGATTGCGCGCATGTGCGGGCGGAAGATGCGCACCAGCGCGGAGACGTGAAGAAAAAAATGCGCTATCGCAAAAGAAAAGCGGCGCGCTGGTCGAAAATGACAAGCGCGCCGCTGAAAGAATTGTCCCGCCTTTGCCGTCTCGGCGAATATCCCGTTCCCTCGTAGGTTACGGTGGAGACCTAGGACGGGCTTCGGCCTTCCAATAAAGGCATGACCTACAACCGCCCACCCCGGCCCCCTTAGATTGCATTAAGCATCGGATCGGGAGTTCTCACCTGATACTCGAACAACGCAGGACAAATTGGTGTCGCCGATACCGGGTGGCATCGGCGGAAATCTTTGTGTGTGAAAGAACTGCCGCGAGACTCCGCCCGACGCGCGATTTCGTCAACGTAAGATTGCGGTTTTTTCTCACGCGACGCTTGCGTCTGGAGGCTTGCAGCTTTAGCAGCAGGGATGCCCGAGAAGCCCGCGCGTAAATCGTCGAAGAAGCTGCCAGCCAAAAAGCAGCGCGCTCCACGTAAGAGGAAGCTAGACCCAGACGATCCGCATTTTATCCCCGGCATCAATAACTACTGCGACCGTTGGTGCGAGCGGTGCGAGTTCTCGCACCGTTGCTTCAATTTCGCGTTGAACGAACGCTATTTCGGCGATGACCCGGCGGCGCGGGATATGACCAATCAGAAGTTTTGGGATACGCTTGAACGCATTTATGCGGACGCGAAAGCGTCGCTGGATCAATCGCTGAAGAAGCTGAGCGGAACAGCAGAGATGCCATCCATCGAGGCAGCAGACGCGCACGAAAAGCATGTCGATCGCCGGGCGCGGGCCATCGGGCAAAAGGAGACAAAGCTGGCGCTGACTTACGCGCACATGGTGGACGAGTGGTTTAATAATGAGCTACGGCTGCCGCTGGAGCACGTGCGGGATTTAGAGCGACTGGTGATGGCGGGCGAGGTGACCGTGGCGAATGCAAAGGGCGATTTGGTGCGCTTAAACGACTGCGTGGAAATCATCCGATGGTATCAGCATTTCATTTTCGTGAAGCTGGGCCGGGCATTTAGTTCATTGGTCGAGGAGGACGAAAATCCAAGCGTAGCAGGCGCGAAAGATTCGGACGGGACGGCGAAGGTGACGCTCATTTCTATCGAGCGCTCGCTGGCTGCGTGGAACGTGATGCGGGAGATGTTCCCCGAAAAGACAGACTCAATGCTGGAACTTCTCGTGCATCTCGACCGACTGCGAAAGGGCGTAGATGCCAAATTTCCCAAAGCACGGAAGTTTCGGCGGGCGGGCTTCGACGAGCGCGGCTAGAAAGCAAAAAGAACGAGCCAGACGATGATGAGAACTGGCAGGAGGATCGGAAGAGCAAAACGGAAAATGTAGCCGAAGAATGTGGGGGTGCGGACTTTGGCGTGTTCGGCGATCGATTTCACCATGAAGTTAGGGCCGTTGCCGATGTAGGTCATGGCACCGAAAAGTACGGCACCGAGCGAGATGGCGCGAAGTGTGATGGCGTGATCTTTTACGAACAGAGCGACGTCGGCAGGGCTATCGATAGAGAGATGCTGCCCGCTGAGCGCGGTGACGAAAAATGCAAGATAGGTGGGCGCATTATCCAGCAGCGCGGAAAGGGAACCGGTGGCCCAATAGAAGGCACCGGGGCTCGTCAGCGGCGGCGGCACCGCTTGGAGATATTGGAGCGCGGGGATCATGGTGGCGAAGATTCCGGCGAAGAGCCATGCGACTTCCTTGAGGGGATGGAAATCGAAGTCGTTGGCTTGGTGGATTTCCCGCCGAGTGGTGAACCATGACGCAAGCGCAGCAACGAGCATCAACAGCTCGCGCCACCACATCGGGAGCTGGAGCACGGCGAATAGGATAAGGGCGATGAAAACGATGTTGTGCAGGCCGCGAAACTCCCAAGTCTCATGCGCCGTTTCCTTTTCACGAACGGCCTTCGGCGCTCGGAGGAAATTGGCGCGATCTAGAAAAAAGAAGACCGTCAGGAGGAGCGTCAGTGAAAGCGCCCAGCCGCTCGCAAGATGCTCGATATTCCACCAAAACGGCACGCCCTTAAGGTAGCCGATGAATAACGGAGGGTCCCCGATTGGGGTAAGGCAACCGCCGACATTGCTCACCACGAAGATGAAGAAGACGATGTGAAATGCAGTGATACGGTATTTATTCATCCGAACCCACGGGCGGACAAGGAGCATGGACGCTCCCGTCGTACCGATGATGTTTGAAAGGACCGCACCGACTAGGAGATACACGGTATTCACCTTCGGCGTCGCCTCTCCGCTCACGCGAATATGGATGCCCCCCGCGACGACATAAAGCGAGCCGATCAGTGCGATGAATCCGATGTATTCCTCCGCCGCATGGGCCATCGGCGCGATGCGGCCAGTCACAACGAGGTAGCCCGCCGTGAAGAGCCCAAGCCCAGCCGCAACGAGATGATAGCGCAGCCCCCAGAATCGAGGAAACGCGATAGGCCCAAGCGCCACGCACACAAGGAGAAGGACGAAGGGGACAAGCGTCCAAGTCGGCGGCGCACCAGACGTAATTGAGGCGAGAATCAGCGTCATTTCGGCCAGAGCCAATAAAGGTAAACCCCGTATCCGAGCAAGAGGCAGAAGCCCTCGCTCCGGTCTAGCACCCCGCCAGAACGAATCATGGGAAAGAGCGCGACCGCAAAAGTGATCATCACCGCAACGTCCAACAACGCAACGCCCGGCGCGTATATCGGCTGGGCGCAACTCGCTGCGCCGATGATGGCGAGCACGTTAAGTATGTTTGAGCCGATGATATTTCCCAGCGCCATGTCAGGTTGCTTGCGGAAGGCTGCGACAAGGGTCGTCGCGAGATTCGGCATCCCGAATCTCGTGAGAGTAAGAGTGATCCCCATAACGGGTTCACTCATTCCAAACTCACCGGCGATGAGAACAGAACTGAGGGTGATTCTGCGTGCTCCATAAGCCAGCGAAGCCAGACCCGCGACAATCAGAACGATATCAAGAAGCGCGCTTTTCGAAATGTTGCGTTCCGTCGTCTCAGACAATCGCTTACGCGTCCCTCTTCCCATCCCAATGAGGAATATGCAGTAGCCGAAAAGGAACGCCAAAAGCACCGCGCCCTCCCACGCTGGCACTCGCTGATCGTAAAGAATCCATGCCGAAAGCAGCGCCGCTACGATCATGATAAGCGCCACGTTCCCTTCTGCTTTTCCTCCAAGTTTGAGAGGCCACAGTAATGCGGTAAGACCAAGAACGAGTCCAATGTTCAGCGAATTGGCGACTATGACACTGGCGACGACCGCGCCACCCTGACCGTCAGAGACAGCGCGTAAGCTCGAAATCAAAACCGGCGCGCTCGTCCCGACGGCCAGAATCGTCAGCCCGGCAAACAAGGGCGATAACCCGGACCGATTCGCAAGAGACGACGCCCCTTTAATTAACAACTCCGCGCCTACGTAGAGCAGGCCGACGCTAAAAAGAATCAGTAGAATCGACGAAAGCATGATGTCCGACCGATATCGGCTGATTCAAAATCAAACTATTTCCCGTCGAGGTTAGGGAACAACCGCCGGCGGAGTGATCGCGAGGCGCCCGGTCTGGATCGCGGTGTTGCTTTGGGTCGAACCGACGAACACACCTGCCGCCCGTTGGGTCTTTTGTAGCACGACGCCCGCAATCTTAGTCTTTTGGAAGGTCACAGGGTGGATGAAATTGCCTGTGAGCGCTCCAGTTGTCGTCGCAAAACGAAGTTCAAGTTTATCGGCCCCAGTCGGTGCGATGATAGCTTTGTTCTGGTCCGTGATACCGATTGATTTAGCAGGGAAGGCATTTACGAAGTTCCCTTCTTCGAGGATCAACGATCCCGTGCCGCCACCGAATGATGTGAGCACACGCTGACCGCTCGCCGGTGGCAAATAAGCAGATCCAGACACCTGCGAGCTGTAAATAGTGAAGCCGTT
>CAMDQC010000179.1 GCA_945905735.1 Prosthecobacter debontii
AATTTCTCCCGCCGGGTGGTTTTCTTTTTTTCGCTGTACTCCGCTGCCGCGAAACTCATTTGCTTTTCCATGCTCTTGTCTATCAGCTCTATCGCCCGCTGTCCCGCTATTTTACAGGGACTTTCGCTTTATTCAGCGTTTCCCTAGGGCATGCGCGAGACACCTACGGAATGCACCGCGAAGTGGCCGCGCTGTTCGTCGCTTGCCGGGGTTGCGAAACAGAACGGCGAGAGCGTCACCGGGAATCAATCCGTGCGCGAAGCAAAACGCCGAGCATGGCGAGGGATGCCACGCACATCGTACTAATGAGGATCGCAGCAGTCAGCTTCGCGCTTTGCCCGCCTGCGTAGGCGGACCAACTCGCCCATGCGCGCCAGACGAATACGCAGGAGAGCAATGAGACGAGCACCTTTGCCACAACGACGCTCCACGCCGCGCCGCGCTTCATCATGACTCCGAGCACGAGGGCGAGCGTGCCGAATAAGCCACCGGACATCAGAGCCGTCTTTGCCTTTTCGGGATTCGAGAGAAAGCCGACAACTCCTGCGGCGATGAGGAAGATGCCATACTGCATCATTAGTTTTCCGAGTTGCGATGTCATGTTGAGAGAGTGAGGTCGGCGCGCTCGGAAATTGAAAGTGGGAAATGAAACCGACGTGCAAAAACCCCGAAATATTTGGGTCCCTCGGCGAATTACGCCTACTTCCGACGCGTCATGGTGACTGCGCCGCAGGACTCGGTGGGCTTGCCGTCTTTCCAGCTAGTCCCGGACATTGTGAGCTTTTGCGGGCCGGATTTGCCGGGGGTGATAACGTATTTCGCGCTGTGCATGTGCATGTCGCGGCGCTTGTTAAAATTCGTGCCGCCGTCGAAATCGAAGACGAGCTCGGTGGGGGTGCTGGTCGAGGGGTTGAACTTCATGCGGGGCTGATTGCCGATTGCGCAGTAGTGCGTCATGAGCAGGTCGCCTTTGTCCATGTGATACATGGAGATCATTTCCATTTTCGACCCTGGAAAAATGGTTTCCTGGACGGCGCTACCGGCGGCGGTGATGCGGTAGATGGAGTGGGATGCGGGCATTCCTTTCATGGCGGCTGGGCCGCGCCATTCTCCGGCGAGCTTTTTGATGGTGGCGAAGGCGTCGGCAGGCGTGATTGCTGGCTGCGCGGCGAAGACGGATGTGGCGGTGAAGGCGAGTGCGAGAAGTGTTTTCATCGAGGGGTGTTGTGGCAGTTCCTCGATGGGAGGGCAACGGGGTTTCTGGTTGTTGCGCGGGGGTTTCGGCTGGCGGAGTGGAGGTGTGGGGCTGTATGGATGAGGGATGGGTTTGTTGTCGTTGTTTGCTGTCATTTTTGCGCGGTTCGCGCCGTCTTTTGCCGTGGTGTTGCCGCTTGATTCGGGGGAGCCGGCGCAGTTCAAGGATGGCTGGGGCTCCGTCATGGTGCGCAAGCCGGGTGGGAAGGCAGAGCAGTGATTTTGCGTTCGCTTTTTGCCGCTTGGGCACTGGTGTTGACCTCTTGCTCGACGGGCTCGTTTCGCCATGTGCCGAGCGCGCCGCCGCCCGTGCAGACTGCGGCTTTCACGACGGCTCTCGCTGCGATGGCGATGACGCCTTGGACGACAGGGAACGCGGTGCGGACGCTGGAGAATGGGGACGGGTTTTTTCCTCCGATGCTACGTGCGGCGATGTCGGCGAAAACGAGTATCACCTTTGAATGCTACACGGCGCGGGACTGTATGCCGGTGGCGCTGCTGAGCCGCATCCTCGTCGAGCGGGCACGAGCTGGGGTGCGCGTGCACGTGATCCTGGATGCTTTTGGGTGCGCGCCGTGGGGCGATGATTATATCGCCGCGATGCGAAAAGCTGGCGTGCAGTTGAAGCTCTATAGCCCGTTCAATTTTTTCCTTCCGCTGGCCTATAATCACCGCACGCACCGCCGCGTGCTCGTCGTGGATGGCCGCGTCGGGTTTTGCGGCGGCGCTGGCTGGGCGTATAATTGGACCGGGTGCGCGCAGGATCGCGGGCACTGGCGCGATACGCAATATGAGCTGCGCGGCCCGGTCGTCGCGCAGCTCCAGGATAACTTCGCGGACAATTGGCAGGAACTCACGGGGACAACGCTGAGCGGCCCGGCGTATTATCCGCCGCTGCGCAAAGCAGGCACGCTCACCGCGCAGATGGTCGCGGGCTCGCCGATGAAACAGCGCGACACGCTCGGCAGCGCGACGCTTCTCGCGCTCCGTGCTGCGCAGAAGTCCATCCTCATCGAGCACTCTTACTTTCTCCCCACGTCGGAGATTCGCGATGCCCTGCTCGCAGCGGCAAAGCGCGGCGTCCATGTGCAAATCATCTCCCCGGCGAGAATACGGACATGCCTTTCGCGAAAGAAATCATGCAGGGCACCCTCCGAAGGATGATGGATGCTGGCGTGGAGCTATATGAGTTCCAACCCACGATGCTGCACGGCAAGCTCGTGACGATCGACGATCACGTCGTCATCGCAGGCTCGGGGAATCTCGACCCGCGCTCCTTTTTCATCAATGACGAGAATAACCTCCACGTACTCTCCCCCGCCTTCGCGCGTGAGCAACGCCAGATGTTCCAGCGCGACCTCGCGCGCAGCAAACGGCTCACCGAGGAGACGCTGCGCATCAGTCTCGGACGCCGCTTTCGGGGACTATGGGGGCACTTCGTCGTCGGCTTGCTGTAAGTATTATACCGCGCTGCGGTGCGTGCGGTAGGCGTTCACGATGCGCCGGACGAGTTCGTGGCGAATCACGTCGCGCTCGCCGAAGTGGGTGAAGTTGATGCCTTCGATGTCGCGCAACGCGGTGAGTGCTTCGACGAGGCCACTGCGTTTGTTGCCGGGAAGATCGATCTGCGTCGGGTCGCCGGTGATGACTGCTTTGCTGTCCGCGCCGAGCCGCGTGAGGAACATGAACATCTGCTCCGTGGTCGTGTTCTGTGCTTCGTCGAGGACGACAAATGCGTGGTTCAGCGTGCGCCCGCGCATGTAGGCGAGCGGGGCGACCTCAATGACGCCGCGCTCGAAAAGCCGCTGCATATCCTCGGGCTCGATCATGTCGTGGAGCGCGTCGTAGAGCGGGCGCAGATAGGGCATGATCTTCTCTTTCAAGTCGCCCGGTAGAAAGCCGAGCGCCTCACCCGCCTCCACGGCCGGGCGCGTGAGGATGATGCGGTGGACTTGCTCCTTTTTTAAAGCGGACACCGCCATCGCCATCGCGAGGTAAGTCTTACCGGTACCCGCCGGTCCGATTCCGAACGTCATGTCGTGCTGCTGAATCGCCTGAATATACGCGCGCTGCACGGCCGTCTTCGGCACGATGGGCGCACGCTTTGCGGAGCACTGGATTTTTGTGACCACGAGCGCGTCGAGTGTGGGCGTGCCTGCGTCCTGCACGGAACGGACGGCGTAGTTGAACTCGAACTTGCGGATGGTGAGCCCGCTCTTCCGAGCATCTTCGAGCTGGCGGAAAATCTCGCCTGTCAGCTCGATAGCCGGTGCGTCCCCTTCCACACGCAGCCAGCCTTCGCGGGTGGTGAGTTTCACTCCGAGCGTGCGCTCGATGAGTTGGAGGTTGCTGAGGTCGTTCAGGAAGAGCGTCCCGAGGGTGCGGGCGCTTTCAAATTCAAAGGTTCTCTCCATTTCACCGAAATCCGTAAGCCATCGCCCAGTGCGTGCGCTCGCGGTCGGACTTCTCGATTTCCACGATGATGTAATACGTGCCGGTTTTCTTCGGGATGACGCGCGCTCCGGCGATGCGGCCTTTCGAGAAGGCTTCAACTTCGCAGAGGTTGCCGTCGGAGTCATAGACGTGGACGGTCACTTTCGAGGTGGGCGATTCGGTGCCGATCCAGAACCAGTATTGGTTGTTCTTGAAGAGCTGGTGCACGACGGCTTTTTGCGTCTTCACTGCCAAGTCGCCGCCCCACCAATCCTCGCGGACAGTGAAGCCTTCTTTGACATACGGCGTCGCGCCTTCGAGGGCGTAGGAAAGTGCGTCGTCCACCGTCGCGCAGACATTCGTCAGCGAGAGAGTGAGGATGGTGAGTAGTTGGAAAATGAAGCGCTTCACGGTCTGCTGAGGAGTGTTTACTTGGTTTGAATGGCTTTGACGAGTCCGGCGGTGATGTCGCCGATTTCTTTCACGGATTTTGCGGAGATGTCGGCGTCGGGAGAGAGCCCGATGAGCGGCTGGATCCCGGTGAGGCCCGCTTGGATTTTCGGGATGAGGACGTGCTTGAGCGCCTTGTCTTTGCTCATGACTTTGAGCTTCCCATCGAAATACGAGAGCAACATCTGCTGGCGCAAAAGGTCTGCGCCGTCCTTGCTGTAGTTCTTGTTCACCACGTCGCACAGTGCCTCCGTCCCGCGTAGCCAGCCGCCGAGGCTGACAAGGTGCGAAAGTTGTTCGGAGTTCAGGCTTTTCATCGCGTCTTTGACTTCACGAAGGGCTCCATCGAGTTCCTTCCGGACGAGCTTCCAGTCTTTCGCATCCGCCGCACCGATGATGGCATTTGCCCGCCGCTTGACTTCCTTGTCAACGCTGAGCGCCGTGGCGAGGCTCAGCACGCTCTTGCCGATATCCTTTACCGCAGTTGCGTCTTCAGCCTCCACTGCGACGAACCCTTCCGCGATGACGGTGCCCAAGCGGAGCGCGATTTGCGGCTCGGTGCCGAATGACTTCAGCGTGCCCTTCGGAGCGCGGAGGACGGCGGTCCAGTTCGGCTTCCCGAGTTTATCGAGGACGGTGAAAATCTCGCTCGGCACCGGAACCACCACTTCGTCCACCATTTGTGTCTGCTGGGGCAACTTCGAGATGTCGATCTTCGGGGCTGGATCGTCGGCAAATGCGGTGGATGAAAGGATGGCTAAAGTGAGAAGAGATTTCGTCATGGAACGATTACGGATTGATGGAGAGACTGAATGCCCCGAACGCCTGCGGAGCAAGCGTTCTTTTAGAAGCACTGGAAACAAAGAAAACGGAGCCGCTGGAAATTTCCACCCAGCGGCTCCGAAAAACACAAACCAGAAATTGATTGCCGACCTATGCGTCGGGCTTCGTCTTGCGCAGACCGATTACGCGATCCCCTTCCTTCCATTGATTACGGCGCTTGAGAACCTCGACGCGCTCGAAGCGCTTTAGGACGTTGCGTTTTGCTGCGATGGTGCTTGAACCTTTGAGACTGCGGTGCTGCGACATATGATATTTTTGGAAAAGAGGGGCGGAAACTAGCGGCCCGCGCTTTTTGCGCAAGGATCATTTTCACTGTTTTTCATCGAGTCGCGTTTTTGCGTTGTTGGAGCCGTCCACTTTCCCCATGAATCGCCTATGTCCAATATCCGTCCCGACCGCACTGTAGAGCACGACTGGTCGCCTCGTCGCATCCCGGAAAACATCACTTGGGGCGAAGGTTTTTACTGCGAGAGTGCGCAGTGCTTTCTCCATTTCAAAGGGAAACGCCAGCCTGCCGTCGAACTCGGCAACCACGTCAGCGTCTATGCCGCCTGCCAGTTCGCCGTGAGCGGAGATGCGCATGTGAAAATCGGCGACTTCACCCTGCTCGTCGGCGCGCTCATTACGTGCGAGACGAGCGTAGAAATCGGCTCGCACTGCCTCATCTCATGGGGCGTCGGAATCGCCGACAGCGACTTTCACCCCGTCTCCGCCGCCCAGCGCCGCATCGACGCCGAGGCCCTCGCGCCTTACTACGAAAATAAGCCCCAGCGCCCGCTGGAAGCCGTCCGCTCCCGCCCGGTGAAGATCGGCAACAACGTGTGGATCGGGATGAACGCCATCGTTTTAAAAGGCGTGACGATTGGCGACGACTCCATCATCGCCGCAGGAGCCGTAGTCACAAAAAATGTGCCGCCCGGCACCATCGTCGCCGGAAACCCCGCACGCTTCGCGAAGCGCGTGCCGGAGTAGGGGGCGGGGAAATGACGAAATTCGCCGAACTTCGTCATTCGTCATTCGTCATTTTCCGAGCACGTTGATCGTATGATACACGTCGCCGGTGAAGGCTGCGCCGTCGGCGGTGTTGAGGCTAAACTTAAGGGCCATTTGCATGACGGGGGCGATGGTGGGGATTGAGAGGAATACGCTGCGACCATCGGGTTGGAGCTTGGCGGATTTTAGTTCCACTTCGTCGTGCGCTTGCTTGGCCGGGTCGGCGACGGACCAATCTTTCGATCCGTAGCTGGCGGCGTAGCGGTAGTTCCAGCGCTCGATGGCGTAGCTGCCGACATCCTCGGCGGTGGCGCGGTCGAGGGGCTCGCTGAACTCGACGAGCAGCCCGCCTGCTCGGGCGTGGAGGGCGACGGGGAGTGCGAGTTTTTTCCCCGTGTAGCGCACGCGCTGGAGGCAGCCGTCGCGCACGCCGCTCGTCTGCCAGCCGCGTGTGCCGACGACGTAGAGCTGGCCGTCTTGCTTGCGGAAAGTGCCGCGCATTGCGCCGGAGAGAAAGCGCGGAGTGAGCGGGACGACGCCGCCTTGCGCCACGTCGCCGACGCGCTCGCGGAGGACGAGGTAGCTGCGGCAGAGGCCGAAAGAAAGGTGCAGCATGTGCCCGCCGAGCGGCCCCCAGCCTTGCGGAGTCCAGAGTTGGCTGCCGCTGGAATTATCCACGCTGTGGGGAATCCAGCAGAGCGGCGCGTCGTAGCCGAGCGGGCGAGCGGGTGTGATTTGCGGCCCGCCGTAGCCGTAGTAGCCGCCGCGTTTCACTTCGAAGATTGCGGAGGACGGCGTCCAGTTTCCCTCCTGCGGCGTGGCGGTGATGATGCTGGCGTCGGCGTTCACGCTCATGCCGTTTGGGTTGCGCCAGCCGGTCGCGAGGGTGTCGAGTTTCGAGCCGTCGGCGGCGATGCGGTGTGCGCCTTTGGGGTCCACGAAGTAGAGGCGTCCGGCGTTGTCCGCTTCGAGGCTAGTGGCGTAGTCGTGGCCGCCGCTGGAGGTATCAATGAGGTTGCAGAAGTTCTCGTAGGTGTCCGCTTCGCCGTCGCCGTTTTCGTCGCGGAGGCAAGTGATCTGGTCGCGCCCGAGGACGAGGATTTTCCCGCCCACGACTCGCAGGCCGAGCGGCTGGAAGAGCCCGGTGGCAAAGCGCCGCCACGTCAGCGTGGCGAGCTTGTCGTCAATCCCGCTGACGAGCCAAACGTCGCCGTGAATCGAGCAAACGACCGCATCGCCATTCGTGAGAAAGTCCACGCCGGAGAGGAAGAAAAGCGCCTTCCACGGATTGTCGTACGGCACGGTGAGCGTATCCACGACGTAGGCTTCCGCGCCCGCGCCGATGGTGCCGCGCGTGGTGAGCGGCTGCCAGCGCGGTGCGCCGGGCTGAGTAGAAAGTGCGGCGCTTTCTGCGAGGGAAAGCGCGCCTTTTGCATCGAGCGAAACGGTGAGCGAGCGAGCCTCGCTGCTGGCAGGGAAGACGAGCGAGGCGTCTCCATTTTCCACGACGAACGAAGCACCCTTCGCGCTGCCGCTCACCGCGCCCGCCTTTGCTGCAATGCCGACGCGCAACTCCGCCGTGTGTGGTGCGACGGTAAATGCGCGGGTGAACACGCCTTCCGCGAACCACGGCGATTCCAGCACTCGCGCATCGCCCACTTGATACGAGAGCACGACGCGCGGGCCGTTGGTGTGCATCGCGCCCCAGCGGACTTCGCCGCCCGTCCAGCCTTGCGCGGCGGTGAATTGCAAGGGGCCAGCGGGCTTCGGCGCGTGCATGAGGCCGTAGCGCGCGGGGCCGAATTGCAAGAAACCGCCCGTCCACCCAGCGCGCCAGTTGCACGCCGCCGTATCGTAGCCCACGGCAGCGCCTTCGCCGACGCGGATGGAGAGCCCCTTTTTCACCACGCCGCCCGGCAGCGGCAACGTGGAGGCCAGCCAGCCGCCGAGGTCCGTCTGGCTCCAGCGGTCATCCACCCAGTTGTCTTCCTTTTGCTGCCAAGGTGTTTCGGCGGCGTGGGCGACGAGGGACAGGACTGAGAGTGTGCAAAGAAGCGCGCGCATTTCCCGCAGTGTGTGGGCGATTGCCCCGCGACCACGCAAGCCCGCAAGCATCAAAGTCACACCTCCACCCAGCTCCCGATCAAAAAACTGCTCTTTCCAAGCTCACCGCCGCAGCGCGTTGAGCAGCTCATTCACCTTCGCAATCACCGCCAGCAAATCCCCCTGCGTCGGCGGGTCGCTCGGCGTGAGCACTAAATCGGATACCGTATTCGGATTCCGCGCCGTCCCCGTGACCGCGTTCGCGATCGCGTTTGTCACATCCGTCGAAGACACCTCCCCCATCGGCCCCGCATCCCCCGCCGGTATCGTGAATGACAGCTCAACAATGCTCCCGTTCACAGTCACCGAAACCGCCGCACCCGTCCCCGCCATCCCCGTGATCACCGAGCCGATTTGGACATTGGAAAACGCCGGCCCCACCGGCCCCGCAGGACCCGCTGGCCCTGCCGGGACTACATCAATGGCGCTCTTCAATCCTTGAAACTGGTCCCGCATCTCTACTGCGCGGATAAGGATACCGTCGGCTGGGTATGTTGGGTCGTATGGCATAGTCAGTGATAGGAGTTAGATTTTACGCAACCAAGGTGGCGGCCTCGCGTAGTGACTTCGTGCATCGGGAAAAGCGGAGCCATCCCGGCGCGAACGGCGGATTCGCGCCACTACGCGAGGCCTTTTTTCGGGTTCGACTAAGGCGACATCTTCACCGCCTCATCGCTCCACGGCCCCATGAGTTCCTTCGGCCCGAGCACCCGCACACGGAACGCGTACGTCTTTCCCGGCGTCAGTCCCTCGACGGTGCAGCGGCTCGCCGAGACGAATTTTCCGCCGCCCCACTGCGCACTGTCCAGATGCTCGCGCCACTCCACCATGAAGCCGCGTTTGCCCTTGATGTTTCCATCCCAACCCAGGTCCACATCGCCGGGATTATCGCCCATCGTCGCCTTCAGATTCTCCACCTGCGGCATCGAGTTCGTCGGCGTCGCATCCGCACGGGCGCTGAATCCAGCGCTCGTGATGATCGACTCCACACCATTCGCGATTTTGTCCACATACGCAGCGCGAAGCGTGAGTTGCGCCTCAACCGCAGCACGCTTTTCGTTGCGCACGCGGATCGCCGTTTTCAGCGCCTCCTCTTTCTCGAGGACATCGTCCATGGCATCATCATACTCCTGAAGCACGGGGTCGAAAACCGCCGCCGTCGGGTCTGGAGTCGGGAAGTTTGCATTACCCGCCATGGCATCCCGGTGGCCCTTGGCGAACACGCGAAATTCTTCATCATCGCGCGATTGGAGTTCGAGTTTCACTTTTTTCATTTTCTTGTGTGGTTGTGAACCCGCGGCCTCATCGAATCTCGCACCGCTGTCATAGAAGGCTGAATCGAAATAGGCCATATACAGGTTCGGTTAATGTGGCTCATCGCTGTTTAGAGTGGGTAAAATCATGAGGGTTTGAGGGAGGGGAGATTGAGGTTGAGAGAGG
>CAMDQC010000180.1 GCA_945905735.1 Prosthecobacter debontii
TTGCCAGAGCGGCGAGCATGATAGAGCGGTGCGAGATGCTCTTGTCTCCCGGCACGGTGATCTCAGCATGGATGGCAGGTGCGCGGCGTATCTTCCAGTCGGTCATTATCGGAAATAAAAGTGTTCACAGGCCCGCTTCGCTGCGGCGAGAAAATGGTGCAATTTCTCCTAAAACTCCGGCTGACTGGACCCGGTTGAGTATTTGGCGGAAAGCGGCACACTTGGCAATCACCGCGTGGAGAAGGGCGCGATTTCCTCGCTCGTAGCGCTGTTGGGGATGGGGGCAGCCCGTGGATTTTCGATAGAAAGTGGTGTGACTTCGGCGCTTCCCTTTCTCCACGGTCACTCGCTACAAAGGCCGCTCAACTTTAACCACCACCACCACTAAATCATGCCAAATCCTTGGACCGGAAAGGGAAACCCCTACACACGCAAAGAAGTTCGCGACCGCCTCATGGCGACCGTCAAAACGGGTAACGCCATCATCGCAGGTGGCGCGGGCACCGGTATCTCGGCGAAGTTCATCGAGCGCGGCGGGGCGGATTTGATCATCATCTATAATAGCGGGCGCTTCCGCATGATGGGCCACGGCTCGACGTGCGGCATGATGGCCTATGGCGACGCCAACGCCATCGCGATGGAGATCGGTGAATACGAAGTGCTGCCCGTCGTCGAGGAGTGCCCGGTGATTTGCGGCGTCCACGCTACAGATCCACGCCGCCGCATGTGGCATTGGCTCGGGCGGGTGAAAGAGATGGGCTTCAGCGGGGTGAACAATTTCCCCACGCACACCATCATCGACGGTCACTTTCGCGGAGTGCTGGAGGAGACCGGGATGAGCGTGAAAAAAGAATACGAAATGGTCGCACTGGCACGGCGGATGGACCTTTTCAGCGTCGTATATGTCGGCTCGCCGGAGGAGGCCATCGAGATGGCAAAAGCAGGCGCAGACGCGATCATCGCGCACGTCGGCACGACGGTCGGCGGAAGCATCGGCGTCAAAAGCGCGGTGAAGAGCTGGGATTTCACCATCCAGCGCACACAGGAAATCATCGATGCCGCCAACACGGTGCGGAAGGACATCTTCTTCCTCTGCCACGGCGGCCCAATCAACACGCCATCCGACGCCGAGCGCGTGATGAAAGCGACGGACGCCGTCGGCTTCGTCGGCGCGACTTCGCTGGAGCGCATGGGCATCGAAGAATCGCTCACGAACCTCACCCGCGAGTTCAAGAAACTGAAAGCGCCTGCCGCAAAGAAGTTCGGGAAGAAGAAGTAAGCTGCGGACGGGAACTAGATTCCCAAACGCTAAGGAGGCGGGTCGAGCGTCACTGGTCCGGTCTTATCCGGCAGCACGAATACTCCACGCCCAATGCGCTGGCTTTGGAGCAGTGCGCCATTGAATTTGACGGGCTTGCCGCTCGCGCCGGGGAAGCTGCCGGAGAGGAGGCCGGTTTTGGGGGCAAGTGTGAGTTTGGTGCCGACTGCGCCGGTGAGGGTGAAGAGGTTTGCCGGGCTGAGTGTCACGGTTGCGGCGAGCGGCGAAACGAGCACGCCGTTGCCGATGGCGAAATTCCAGTTTGTGATGTCGAGCGCGGCGGTGTTTTTGGCGGGCGGCGTCCAGCGCGAGCCGAGCGCGGCGATGCTGCCGGTGAAGCCGGACTTGTAGAGCCCCTTGGTCGTTGCGGGCTTCTGCCAAAGCAGGGTGCCGTCGGCGGAGGCGATGTCCGGCGTCGTTGCATCGTGAAAGACGAGCGTGCCTGCGAGCAGTCCTTGTTTGGCATAGGGCTGGACGTAAACCGGGCAGGTGGCGTCGGCAAAGAGCGGTGCTGAGAATGCGAACGCGGCGCCATCGCCCAACACTCCAGCGACGCTGACCGCACCGCGGCTGCTCACACTTCCCAGCGCGTAGCCATTTCCAAAAGGCCGCGTGGTCGGGTCGCTGAATCCGGGATCGCGCGGGAGGACGAAGGTGTATTTTCCCGCGAGACTCGTCGGGCTCTTCGTCTGGAAGAGCGATTTTCCCGCTGAGAGATCGTAGCTGATTCCGTCCAGCGTGATCTCCCCACTCAACTGCGCGACGAGGTCGGGATCGAATGCGAGCGTGACGAGCGCCGAGGTCTTTCCGCGCCGAGGAATCGAGCCGCTGAATGTCCCACTCGCATCGAAAACACCTGTAATCATCAGCGATTCAGAGCCAATGCGGAGTTTGAGGGTAAGGCGTTTGCTCTTCGTGATTCCTGCGACCACCTGACCGGCGACACCTTCGGTTCCGATGATGAGCCCGGTGTAAGTCGGCACCGCGACGGCGCTCGGTGCGCTCGGTAAATTATACGTGATGGCGATGCGGACGGTCTTCCCGGCCTCGACGGTGACGCTGCGCGTGGCCGGCGTTTGAAATCCCTCGATGCTCTTAAATGTCACGGTGTAGTCGCCTGCGGAGAGGTACGGTTTGGATTGCCCGCTGGTGAGAAACGCCCCGCTGCCGATGCGCCAGCCTGCTCCGGCGTCGCGAGCGGCCTGCGGCTCGATGGTGACGGTGAGTGTGCCCGAGGGCGTCGAGCCGAGGGAATTGTTCGTCTGCGTCGAGCCACCGTTGGTGCTGTTCTGGCCGGTGGTGCTGCTTTCTTCGGCGGAGTCAAAAAGCGTGATCACATCGCTATCAATCGCCCTCACGCGCGTCTGTGTGGTGCCACCGAGATAGATGGCAGCGGGGAAGTAGCGCCCGTCGTCGTATTGCACGCACACCGGGCCGCCGGAATTGCCGCCGCGCGAGGTGATGTCGTCGGTCAAATAGACGCGCGCATTCGCATGGCCGAATGTCGCGTTGATGGGCGGCGTGGCGTGGATGCGTCCTTGGTTCGCCGCAGAAATACCGTCGAGTGGATAGCCCACGATCGTTTTCAGCCGTGGCGAAATCAGCCATTCGTTGTCCGTCGAATCGCTCGCCAAATATCCACCCGAACCGCCGCGCCCTGCGTCCTGCTCGAAAAACCACACCGATGCCACATCGAGATTTTGCGCCGCGACGGATGAGGTGCCCGGCGTTGCATCCGCGATCCGCTGCGCCGAATAGCCGCTCAAAATGTAAGAGCCACGCGGAATCTGCGGCACAGGCTCGTAAGTGCCACGCTCGCGTTGAAAGACCCACTGCACGCCCGTCGCCGCCGAGAGCGTGCCATCGTCGAAAACCACATGCGCCGCCGTCGCCACCACACGCTGACGCACCACAAAGCCCGTGCCCGCGCCCGAGTCGCTGCGGAGCTGCCCCACGTAGGTGAAAGGGTTCGCCGTCGCCGATGTGACCGCATCAAACCCCACCACGCCCGGCTGCGTTCCCACCTCCGCATCCGCGAGAAAGTAAGTCGCCGTCGCCGTCTTCGCCTCGCCACTGCCAATCGTCACCGAGAGCGGACGCGGCGTCGTAAAGCCCGCCACATCCTTGCACTCCACGAAATAAACTCCCGCCGCCAATCCCCCGAGCGAAGCGCCGCTCGCACGCCACGCCGCATCCCCCTCCCCCAGCAACCGCCACTGCGCCGCCGCGCCCAGCGAAACCGGCAGCAGCGTCACGCTCAACGAAGCCGTCGTCACACCTCCGCCTTGAAAATACTCCCGCTCCACCACCGTCGCCGCCGCCCCACTCGCGATGCTCACCGGCTCCCGCAGCGGATGCAAAAACCCCGCCACCGGACGAAACTCGATCTCCCGATTCCCCGTAGCCAACCCACCCGCCGGAACCCCCGGCACCCGCCACTGCTGCTCCCCCACAAACCTCCAACCCGTTCCCAGCAGATCATTCGGCTCAAGGTTCACGACAAGGAAGCCGCCCACCTCCGGCGGGGATCCGGGAAAGCTTTGCGTGAACTGTGAGAGGTCATTCACTTTCAATACCGCCGGGGCACTCGTCAACACCCCGCCGAGATTCGATATCACCACATCATAGCTGCCTTGGTCGTCCACCTGCGCGGACGGAATCGTGAAGCTGGTGCCATTTGCGCCTGCCATCAGAGAGCCGTCTTTCCTCCATTGGTAAAGTAGCGGCCCGTAGCCGCTAGCCGTCACCGCGAACGTAACGGAAACACCGGGAATCACCGTCCGCGAATTCGGCTGCGACGTAATGTTCGGCAATTCGCCGAGGATGAAAACGTAGGCATTACCAGCATCGAATCCGTCGACGTCGTTGAGGTGACAACCAACCAGTGCTGTACCTCCACTCAAAGCCACCGAAGTGCCGAATTGGTCGTTGGACGATGAATCTGCGCCTGCCGTGAGCTTCACCTGCCGGTTCCAAACAGTCCCGCTGCGCACGAATACATAGGCGCTTCCGGTCGCGTCTCCGAATGTCGAAGTCTCGAACGGAGCTCCAACGAGAACCTTATCCCCATCAATAGCGACCGACCAGCCGAAAAAATTGGCTTCCGTGACCGCTGTTAGTTCTGCCTGCAGGCTCCACGCGGTCCCGTTTCGCACGAATACGTGAGCGCTTCCACCATCGCGTCTGAGCGTGTCACTTCTGTAGGCACCAACCAACGCGGTAGTTCCGCTCAGCGCGACCGAGAAGCCGAACTGGTCTCCAGCCGAAGCGACCGCTGCAGTCAGCGTTGCCTGTTGCGTCCATGTCGTCCCATTACGCACAAAAATCGGAGCGCTTCCCACATCCGCTCCGTCCCCCGTGTCGGCTAGGTGAGCCCCTACCAGTGCCGTATCCCCGCTCAAAGCCACCGCAAATCCGAACTCGTCCCCAAGGCCACCGTTCTCAGATGTGAGTTGTGCTTCCTGGCTCCACACCGAGCCGCTGCGCACAAACACATAGGCGCTGCCAGCATCCGACCCAGCCACGGTGTCATCGAACCGGGCTCCAACGAGCGCCGTTTGCCCACTCAACGCCACGGAAGAGCCAAAGAAGTCTCCCGCCGCGCCGTCGGCAGCAGTCAGTTGCGCCTCTTGACTCCACACCGTCCCGCTTCGCTGAAATACGTAAGCGCTCCCTGCATCGGTGCCTCCTCCAGTATTATCTCTTTGGGCTCCTACCACCGCTGTATTTTCATTCAAAGCTACTGAGCAGCCAAACTCATCGCCAGGCGAACCGTCGGTAACAGTTAGCTTGGCCTGCTGGCTCCATGTGCTTCCGCTACGGACGAGCACATACGCGCACCCAACGCCGCCCCCTGCTGCGGTATCATCCCCGTATGCCCCCACCAACGCCGTATTCCCGCTCAGCGAGACCGAGTTGCCGAAGCTGTCGCCGGCCTCTGCGCCGTCGGCGGTCAGCTTCGCCTGTTGGCTCCAAACTACGCCAGTTCGCAGAAACACATATGCGCTGCCCGCATTCGTCCCAGCCGTAGTGTCGTCAAAATTAACCCCTACCACCGCCGTGTTCCCGCTTAGCGCGACCGAGGTGCCGAAGCTGTCGCCGGATCCAGGGTCGCCAGCAGCCAGTTGCGCCTGCTGGCTCCACACCGTCCCACTTCGCTGAAATACATACGCGCTCCCCGCATCCAGACCTCCCGTTGTATCATTTTGCCGGGCTCCTACTAGCACCGTATCCCCGTTCAGAGCCACTGAGTAGCCGAACCGATCGACAGCCGCGCCGTCACTTGCGGTAAGCTTTGCCTGCTCGCTCCAACTCGTGCCGCTGCGCACAAACACATACGCACTGCCAGCATCCGATCCTGCCACCGTGTCATCGAGCGAAGCGCCCACTAATACCGTCTCCCCGCTCAAAGCCGCAGAGAAGCCGAACTGGTCGTTGGCAGCACCGTCTGCGGCGATAAGTTGCACCTCCTCTGTCCACAATGTGCCACTGCGCACAAAGACATACGCACTTCCCGCATTCGTCCCCGCCGTTGTGTCGTCCAAGTTCGCCCCAACCAGCGCCGTCTCCCCACTCAGTGCGAGCGAGGTTCCAAACTGATCGCTGGCAGCACCGTCCCCCGCGATGAGATGGGCCTGCTGAGTCCAAATCGTCCCGCTTCGCACAAACACATAAGCGCTCCCGGCATCCGATCCCGAACCTGTGTCATCTGCGGGAGCTCCCACCAGAGCCGTGTCCACGCTCAGTGCCACCGAGGTGCCGAAAAAATCGCCAGTCGCCCCATCGCTTGCAGTCACCTTCGCCTACTGAGTCCAAACCGTCCCGCTGCGCACGAAGACATACGCACTGCCTGCATTATTCCCCGAAGCGACGTCATCAAAAGGAGACCCCACCAACGCTGTGTCCGCGCTCAAGGCCACAGAGTATCCAAACTTATCGAAGACGCGACCGTCACCGGCGATTAATTTCGCTTGCTGTGTCCAGATTGTTCCACTTCGCACGAAGACATACGCACTACCGTCATCGGCACCTGCCGGTGAGTCATCGTTTTCGGCTCCAACCAGCACCGTCTCTCCGCTAATCGCCACAGAGAAGCCAAACTCGTTCCCTGCCAACGTCTCCCCCCCCAACCTCGCCTCCAAATTTGCGAAGATCGGATCAATCGTGACCGGATAACGCGCCCCCGCGTCCGCCACCAGCAGCGCCAGCTCCGAGCCGCGCACCTCCATCCGCGCGGCGAGCACGCGACCGTCCGCGTCCCATACTTTGAGATCGGTCACGCTCACCACATCCGCGCCGTCGGCGTCGGAAAAGCGCGCGCCATCCGAAGTAGCGCGCACATTTCCCGCCACGCCGAGCACCAGTTCCAGCGCCCCCGCGCCCGGCGGCGGTTGCGCAATAGTGAAGCCCTGCTCAATGCCCTCGCGTTTGTTTTCAAACCACTCGGTGATCACTCCATCGCGGTCGCTCATCTCCACGCGGCTGCCTTCCACGCGGATGGTACGCGGGCCGGTCTCGGCGAGTGCGCCCGTTCGTCCGACGGCCCGCAAGCGCACCTCCACGCTCCACGGCTCCACGCCTTCGCGCGTCGGGCGACCGCTCGCGAGTTCGATGCCGTCAGGGCGGAACCACGCGCGGAGTTGTTGCGCGGGATTCGCTGCGAAATAATCCGCGCCCCGTGCGTTCGGGCCAAGTGGGTCGAGCTTCTCGACGGCGTAGCGTGCGGCGTGAAAGGCAGCGGCGAGCGATTCATATTGGCCGGACTTGCGGAGCTGATCCCTGGCCGCTTCGCCCGTGACTGATGAAGATTTTGCTAAGGCGGTCTTCGGTGAGGCATCCGCCTCGTCATCATTAGCGGCCGTTCGCGCTTTTCCGAACGCAGCGGGATTGGAACTCATAGCTTTGCCGACTGTGAACGGCTCACCCGAAAGTATGGCGTTCTGCGAATATCGGAAGAGCACCCAAGTGCCGAACAGCAGAAGCAGAAGAACGAAAAGGAACGAGCGAATAAAACGTGCTGATTTCATAGTCTTAAGGCCGCGTTGACCGCAGTTACGCCTCGATAGCACTTCCCACAACAGACTCAACCTGTTTCCCCGCCTCTCCAGTTTCTCGACAAGAGCGGAGCGCGCGAATCGGAGCGGGGCTTTCCTAAGCCCCGTTTGTCCCGAGCCATCGGGACAAGCCGCTGGGATAACGCCCTCTTGAGTGTTCGGCCTTGGCTGCACCTTTCCCGACAAGTCGGGACAGACGGGGCTTAGGAAAGCCCCGCTCCCCATCGCCTCTCCGCCGAGAAAAAGAGCCGGCCCCGCTTGCACGGGACCGGCCCTATTCCACAATGAAACCGCCGCCCTTACGGCATCAGCACACTCACAGGCGCGGAGGGCTGCGCGTCGCCGGCTTCGTTGTGGGAGACGATGGTGATTTCCACCAGCACACCAGCCGGGATGTTGTTGGCAACGCCGTTGATCACCGCGTCGCTGTCGCTCACGTCGAGGATGTTCACGGGCACGGGCTGACCGGGCCATTGGGCGAAGACGCGGTACATTTCTGCACGGCGGGCGTCGTCCCAATCGGCGTAGATCGTCCGGCTTCCCGCTGCGCCGGGCGTGAGCACGACGTGCTCGGCGACTTGCGGCGTCTCGGGGTCGTCTGGGCGGCTGAATCCGAACGCGTACCAGCGCGGGTCGTCTCCGCTGATGAGCTGCGCCAGCTCGTCGCGAAGGCCCGAGAGGCGCTTGCGGGCGGCGGCCAGCGAGGCATCGCGGGCCACTTTCGCCTGACCAGCGGCCACGTTGCTCGCGAGGCTGGCGGCGCGCGCCGCAGTCAGCGCGATGTAGATGCCCGAGGCGGCGGAAGCCGTGACGCCGAGCGTGGGGTCCTCATTGGGCGGGTCGCTGGTGAAATACGCCGCGATACTCGGCAGCAGCGCCATGCGCAAATCCGGCGTGCCCGGCATGGCGATGGAGCCGCCGGTAAACCCGAGCGCCTCCCACGCACTGCTCCATTCGGGGCCGAAGATACTCTTCATGCGGTTAATCACCTTAGCGATGTAAGCCTTTGCCGTACTATCCACCGTCGTCTTTTCCGCAGTCGCCGTGACTTTTGCCGCCTTTGCCGCTTCGTAAAGCTGCTGCTTGCCGGGGATCGGGGGCGTCACCGACAGATTGCCCGTGAGGTCCACCCGCGCCGCCAGAAGTTCCGGCGCACGGTTTTGTTTCAAGCCCACGTCGTCCTGGTGTTCCAGAGCGCCGCCGTGGGCATCGGTGAGGAGGACGGAGACGCCGTCCACAGATTGAGGGATTCGATTTTCAGCCATAGTATTTATTTTTTCTTAGGATGCCCGATGCCTTGCTTCTCCGCAGGCAAAGACCGGGCGGTGTGTTTGTGTTTTAGAGACCCCGCCGCACAGCGGCAAAGCCACGGAGAAAATAGCCGCAAACGCTGCGGAATCGTCCGCAGATTGCCGGGCAGTCGCGCCGCGAATCCGCAAACGCCGAAAAAACACCACCCCGCCTCTGGAAATCTGCGAAAATTTGCGAGCCGTAAGACCGCCCGAGTCGCATCTTCTTCTATTTCGGGCAAATCTGCGGACCGAAAATACCTCCACTGAACGGATAGCCCCTTCCCAGCTCCTGAAAATGCCTCCACCGAACGGATAGCCTCTTTCCAGCTCCTGAAAATGCCTCCACCGAACGGATAGCCTCTTCCCAGCTCCTGAAAATACCTCCACCGAACGGATAGCCTCTTCCCAGCTCCTGAAAATGCCTCCACCGAACGGATAGCCTCTTCCCAGCTCTTGAAAATGCCTCCACCGAACGGATGGCCCCTTCCCAGCTCCTAAAACACCGTCAAAAGCGCCACTTCCCCCCACCACCCGACGCCGAACCCGCCCCGCCAAAACTCGGCGGGGAAAAACAAACCCGGAAAGCAAACGAAGGAAACCCATCGCCCGCCTAAGGAAACGCTGAATAAAGCGAAAGTCCCTGTAAAATAGCGGGACAGCGGGCGATAGAGCTGATAGACAAGAGCATGGAAAAGCAAATGAGTTTCGCGGCAGCGGAGTACAGCGAAAAAAAGAAAACCACCCGGCGGGAGAAATTT
>CAMDQC010000181.1 GCA_945905735.1 Prosthecobacter debontii
TCTCCGAAGATCGCCTCCGGCGTGTGCCCGTGCACCGCTATCAGTTCATCCAATGCTTTGTTCGTTTTCTCTTCTTCTTTGCTTTTTGGTTTTCTCACTCGTTTGTGTCCTCTCTTTTGCCTGGCCACACAAACTTTCTGATAGGTCCCATAAGGGCTGTGCGCTATCGCATAGAGGCGTCGCAGCAACGACCCGCTGTCGCGGTCTCTCAACTCTCAACTCTCATCTCTCAACTACTTCGCGTCCACGATTCCGAACATCATCTCGGCTTCGCTGACGACTTCGCCGTTCACGAGGCAGCGGCCTTTCGCTTTGGCGATGCCTCGGCGGCGGGAGGTCATTTCGACTTCGATGAAGAGCGTGTCGCCAGGGACGACGGGCTTGCGGAACTTGATGGCGTCGGCGCTCATAAAGTAGCCGATTTTCCCCGCGTTGCCGGGCGTGCGGAGGAGGAGGATGCTGCCGACTTGGGCCATCGCTTCGACTTGTAGGACGCCGGGCATGACGGGGTGGCCGGGGAAGTGGCCTTGGAAATACGGCTCGTTGATGGTCACGGATTTTACGCCGGTGCAGCGCTCGTCGTTCACGCTCACGACGCGGTCCACCATGAGGAATGGGTAGCGGTGCGGGAGGAGCTTCATCACATCGTTCACGTCGAGGACTTCGCCGCCTTTTGGCGTCATGTTTGGCGGGACGAGGGCCATCTGTTTGGCGTGTTGTTTGGCGATGGCTTTGGCGAGGTCGGTGTTCGGGCCGTGGCCGGGTTTGACGGCGATGATGTGGCCTTTGATGGCGCGTCCGAACAGCGCGAGGTCGCCGATGATGTCGAGTATCTTGTGGCGCGCGAACTCGTCCTTAAAGCGGAGCGGCTCTTTGCTGAGAATCTGTTCGCCGCGGATGACGACGGCATTTTCGAGCGAGCCGCCTTTGATGAGCCCTTTGTCCATGAGGGGCTTCACGTCTTCAAAATAGACGAACGTGCGGGCGGGCGCGATTTCCTTTTCGTAAATGGCGGGGGTGATCTCGGTGGAGTAGTATTGCGTGAAGCGCCCGTCTGGGCCGACGTTTGTGCAGGAGATGCGGTAGCCGGCATCGGGCACGATGGTGAGGATGGAGCCGCTCTTGGTCTCGATGTGGATGGGCTCGGTGACTTCGTAAATGACGCGGGGGACGGGTTGCTCGACGATGCCCGCTTTTTTGATCATCTCCACGTAAGGCTGCGCGGAGCCGTCGCCGATGGGCGGCTCGTTGGCGGTCATTTCGACGAGGCAATTATCCACGCCCATGCCGGTGAGCGCGCTGAGGACGTGCTCGACGGTGTGGAGCTTCACCGCGCCGTCGGCGATGGTGGTGGAGCGTTCGACGGTCTTCACGAAATCAATGCGCGCCTCGATGATGGGCTGGTCCGGTAAGTCGTTGCGCTGGAATTTGCGGCCATGTCCGGGAGGTGCTGGGTGCAGGGTGATGGTGACTTTTTCGCCGGTGTGCAGGGAGAACCCTTCGACGGATACACTGGTTGCGAGAGTCTGTTGGTTTGGGTTCATAGTTGGCTGAAAGGCGGCGGTTATAGGGACGCCGTGCGGGCAGGGTCAAGCGCGGGGCATCCCTGTGGCCATCCACCATGCTGCGCCAAGTAGGATTACGGCGATTCCTCCAGCCACAATCTGCGCTCGCCCGGACATGTGGGCGCGGGCTCCTGCGAAATAGAAGATCGCGCCGACGAGGACGCCCGCCGCGATTCCGAAAAGGTGCGCGCCGAGATCGACGCGCCCGATGGGGATGGGCGTGCCGTCGGGCTTGATGCCGCCGCTTCCGCCGAAGAGCCCGAGGAAGGCGATGGCTGCGCCGATGGGGACGATGAGGGGCCAGCGCGCGCGGCTTTTGTGTTCGATGCGGGCGGCAAGTTCGGCACCAGAAAGGAGGCCGAGGGCGGCGAAGAGTGCGGTGGAGCTGCCGAGGCTGCGGTGGGCGTCGGTGAAGTGTGCGATGCTGTTTATGGCGTTGCCGAGTGCGCCACCGAGGATGGTGCCGAGGAGGCCGAAGCCGACGCCGAGGCGAGCATACACGAAGGCGAAGGCGAAGATGGCGAGGGAGAGATTGGAGATGAGATGCTCGCTGTCGCCATGCAGGGTGAGGGCGGTGAAGCAGCGCCACCATTGGCCGGAGCGGATGAGGAGATCGTCGGCCACGCCGCGCTCGATGAGGCGTGGAGCCGCTCCCGTTTGCACGACGTAGAGCGCGACCATGGCGAGCATGGTGAAAAGCACGGCGGTCTTGGGGATGGTGAGCGGTTCGACTTTGCGCTCCTCGGTGCGGGTGCTCTCGTCGGCCTCAAACTCGCTCAGCGCCGCCAGCACGCGCTCGCGCTGCGTCTCTTCCACGCAAAGCGCGTATTCTTTCCCGTGGCGGATGATCCAGTGCGGCAGGTCCATCGTCGTCACCACGAGGCCGCGCTCGCGGGCATCTTGCAGGCGCGGGTAGCGGGCCAGTTCGGAGAGGGCGATCCCCTCCGGCCCTTGGTCGTGGAAGATGGCCTCGCTCATCGCGGAAGTTTATACCCCGAGTGTATCCGGCGGGAGGCCGAGGCGGGCGCGAAGGCGGTTGATTTCCTCGCGCATCACGTCCCGGCGCGCTTGGAGAACGCTGACGTGCTGCTTGGCGCGGTCGAGGCCGGTTTTCACCGCGTCGAGTTCGCTGCGCATGGTGTCGCGCTCGGCTTCGGCGGCATGGAGCGTGTCGTAGTGGCGTTCCATCTGGGATTGGATGTCGGCAATCTTGGAGCGGTTCTGCTCTTTTTCCACGCGGGCTTGTTTGAGCTGTTCTTGCAAGGAACCCAGTTCGGAGGTGACGCGGGCGAGTTGCTCGGAAGCGCGGGTGCGTTCGCCTTCTGCGGCTTTGGCTCGCTCGACGGCGGCGGCGGCGCGCTCGGCTTGGTCAATGCGGTTTTGCACTTCGCGCTCAGTGATCCTGACGGTGTTGAGGCTGGCGAGCGCTTCGCGGGCTTCGGCGTCGCGTGCGGCGAGGCGTGCGTTGATGATTTCTAAATTGGCCGCTGTTTGGCGGAGTTCCGTCTCCCGCGCTTCGAGTCGTTGCCGTGCGGCTGATGTTGCTTGTGCTGCTTCTGAAAGTTCGCGTTCGCGGCCATGGAGGTCTTCGAGCAGGCCGTCCACTCGCTGTTGGAGTTCACGGGCTTCTTCGCTGAACTCGTCGGCGCTGGACTTGAGGCGCTCACGTTCGGCTGCGTTGTTGGTGGCTTCCTCGCGTAACTTGGCGAGTTCTTGTTTCGCGGCATCCACGGCAACGCCCATTTTTGCCACAGCCTTCTCGCGTTCGGCGGCTAGAGAGTTGGCTTGATCGCAGTCGAGCTTTGCCGCTTCGAGCATCCGGGTGAGTTCGCTGTATTGGGAGCGGACTTTCGCTGCTTCTTCGCGGGCTGCTGCGAGTTCATTGGGCAGCCCATCGGTGGCGTTCACTTTTGCGCGCAATTCGTCGCGCTCGCGCTTGAGGGATGCGAGTTGCTCGTTGAGTTCGAGAGCTTGGCTGCTTGCTTTTTGGAGTTCGGCTTTGAAGGGCGCTGTGATGGCGGCTTCGTCCACCGCTTTCGTAGAACTGAGCTTGAGTGCGTCGCGTTCTGCGGTGATGTCGATGAGCTGTTTGCGAAGGTTTTCTGCCTGTTTTTCCAGTTCGTCCCACTTGGTGCCCGCGCCGTGATAGACTTCGTTGAGTGTAGCTTTGAGCTCGGTGCGTTCGCGGTCAAACGCCGCCATCTTTTCTAGGAGCGCGTGGACATCTTTGACTTGGATGCCCCCTTTGGTAGCCGAGTCGGCGAGGCTACGGAGTTGCTTCTGCATCCGCGCCGAGGTCTCGCCGAGAATGTCTCGCTCTTTGGTCGAGGTGACGACTTCTTCGCGGGTATTGTCGAGTTCACGCTCGGCCCGGACGAGTTGTTCACGGAGGGAGGCGAAAGCGGTGAGCTTGGTTTCAAGCTCGTCGCGTTCTTTGCGGAGGGCTGCGAGCTCCTGTTTCGCTTTTTCGGGGTCGGCTGGGGTGCCTTTCTGGGAGTTTTGTCGAAGGCTGTCGCGTTCGCTGGACATCAGATTGAGGTCGATGCGTAGGCGTTCGAGTTCTGCGGTGGCTTTTTCTGCTTCGGTCTTTACGCGACTGTTTTCTTGGCGCGCTTTCTCGGTTTCCTGTCGGAAGTTTTCCGCCTCTGCCCGGAGTCGTTTGGATTCTGCTACGGCGTCGTCGAGTTCTTTTTGTTTGGCGCTGATTTGATCGGGGATTTCCGAGGTTGCACTTGCAAGGACGGCGAATTCGCGGCGTTGGATCGTTTTCACTGGGGCTTCGGCGGTGGCAGGGATGATGATGGTGCTCTTGCAAGACGGGCAGTCAATTTGGAAACCGACGGCGGCGGTATCCACAGCGATTTTTTGCGCACACTCAGGGCAGCGGAATTTTAAATCGGGCATGAAGGAGTTGTTTCTATGAAATATGCCTGCGGGGAGCGGCAGATTTCGGGCTTTGATGGAAGATAGTTAAACAAGTTTAAGGCCAGTCGGGCAGGTTTTTTCGATAAGCACGAGGGTCGCTTATTCTGCGATATTGAGGGTAAAGCCGCCTGTGGCACCAGACGTGAGGCTAAAGCCTGCGCCGACGTTTGCTTTTTGGACGATGGCCCCACAGAGCTTGATTGATTTGTCTCCAAGCGTGGCGGCACCGATGAGGAGGCCGTTGGCGGGCTTGAAGGTGAGTGAGAGGTTTACGGATTCGGCTGCTGTTCCGAGGGTGAGCTTCCCGAGTGCTGAGATGTGCGCTTCATACGCGGCATTTAGGAATCCGGCCCCATCAAGGGTGAGGGTTGCATTGCCGTTTTCGTCGTCGGGGAGGAGATCGGGGAAAGGAAGGACGCCGGGCGTTGGCGAGCGGGCCGCTTTGGGGGCGATGTAGTAGGAGCCGGTGGCGGTGAGGGTCGCGCCATCAGGCCATCCAGTGCTAAACGTGTCGCTCTCCGGGTCAGCAGGGCGGAATGTGGTGACGGAGCCGGTGAAGTCAGAGCTGGGGAGATCGCGCCAGAGCATCCAGCCAGTAGCCGAGCCGAGACCTTTGTAGAGCGGGACGTAAAAGGGGTAATCGCCGCCGATGGACAGGCTCGCGCCGACGCTGAAAGGGCTGCCGTCTGCGAATTTTCCAACGAGTTTAACACTGCCGTTCCCTGTGACGCTGCCCGTTGCGAAGCCCGTGCCGTTTGGACCTGCGATGGGGTCGGCGGTGAAATTGGCGGTCACTTTGCCGAGCCATGCTGCGGGGATTGGGCGTTGTGCGCCTTTGGGACTTCGCGATGTCGTGAAGAGGGAATGATGGGCGACAAATGTGGAGGTCACTGTGCCGTCACTGATCTCGCCGGAGAGGGAGTGTTTGACGCCGTCCCATTCGAAGTGGAGTTGGAGGTCCGAGAGGTCTGGGCGCGCGATGGTGGCGTCTGCGGCGGTGCCGTCGGTGTGGAGAATCCCACGGAATGGCCATGTTTTTCCACCGTAGGCGAGCTTGCCGGTGTAGGCACCAGCGGTGGTGATGGTGATGAGGACATTGCCTGTGTGCTCGTGAGTGCGCGGATCGTCGAGGATGAGGCCGTTCCAAGTGCCGACTTGCCGTGGGTAGGGGGATGCTTCAAAGACGGCTTCGAGATACATCACGGCGGGCATGATGAACGTGATCTTTGGGTTGTAGCTGGTGATGAGTCCGCGCCAGCCGACGAAGGCCTGGCCGCCGACGGCTTTGCCGGAGATGGTGATTTCCTTGCCGGGAGTTTGGGTGGTTTCTCCGAAGTAGCCGCTGAGCGCGCCGAAGCCGTTCACGTTGACGACCATAGTTCCGGCGGGCGCGACGAAGACGCGGAATTTGCGCGAGGTGGTAAGTTGTCCGTCGTTGGCGACGATGGTGATCTCGGCGAGTCCTTTGACTCCCGGCTTGGCGCGGAGGGTTACGGTGCGGTTTTCGTCGCTGCCGCTAAACGCGATGTCGGCATTGGCGACGAGGCTCTGATTATTGCTCGCTCCGCTGAGGATGATGGCGGATGCGGCGGTTTCTTCATCGCCGACGGTGAAGGGGATGGGCTCGCTGGTGGTACCTTGTTCAAGGCCTCTGTCGGCGATTTTAGAGATACCGGGCGCGGTGTTGGTGCTGAAATCGAATGCAGCGCTGGAACTAAGTAGGCCGTCGCTGACGGTGACGGTGATGGTCGTGGTGCCTGCGATGCCCGTGATCGGTTGGATCGTGAGTCTGCGTTTTGCCCCGTTTGCGATGTCGCCGCTGACGTGATCGAAGAGGGTGGTGGCGAGTGTGGCATCAACGTGGCTGTTGACTGCGAGGCCGGCGTAAACGGAGTTGGGCAGGAGGTTGATGGTCGTCGAACCGAGCGACTGCCAGGCACCGCGGTTGCCGGCGTTGTCGGTAGCGTGGAATGCGGTGACGGTATTTCCCGTGCGCACGAGTCGAAGCCAGCGGGGCATGGGCAGTCGACTGGCTTCGCCGATGGTTGTCGTGGTCGCGCCAGTGACGCTTCGGGCTTGAAAGACAGCGCTGGAGCCGGGGCCGACGCCGACAAAGGCGAACATGGCATTATCCGTCGGGCCGGAGCGGAACATGATGCCGGAACGCCCTAGCTCGTGGGTGTAATCCATACTCACGACACGGGTGATGACTTCGCCGTCGCCAGACATGGGTAGATGGACGAGGCGGAACTCATCTTGGTTCGTCTCAATCTGCGCGCCAGAGCCGCGGACGACGAGGGTGCCTGCACTTTCCGTGGTGCTGCCCGCTGCTCCAACCGCCCCGATATCGGTGCTGATCCACGGCGCGGAGGGCGAGAGAGTGAGGTTTGCATTCGGGACGAGCGCGGGGTTGCTGGATGTGGCGGTCACTATGAGGTCGCGGGCGGGCGTTTCTGCATCGGAGATTTCTACGCCCACGAGGTCGGTCGCGGCTCCGGAGGGGACTCGGCGGTTGGCGATGGGCTGAATAATCGGCGCGTCATTGGCACCGGTGATGTTGACGGTGATGGTCGCGTTAGCCGCTTGGCCGAGGTAGTGCCGTGTGCCGAGTTTCGCGAGCCCGGCGACATCGGAGTGCGGGAGGACGTTGCTGTAAAGTGAGACGTCGTCGAGGTAGCCATCGAGCCACAGCCCCGGCGTGCCGCTGGCGGAGTGTCCGCCGAAGGAGAGGGGCGCTGCTTGGTCAAATGCGAGCGGCGTCGGCGGTGTGGTGCCGACGAGGAATCCGTCGAGATAAAGCGCGAAGGCTCCTTGGCCGGGTGTGGCGATGGTGCAGGTGACGGCGACATGGTGCCATTCATTGACTCCGACATTGTTGGCGGTGAATCCGCTGGCCAGTCCGGCGGCTCCGTATTTCGCGAGGACGACGCGATTTTCTCCCGCAGGGAAGTAGAGTTGCAACTCGTCATCCGGGCCGTAGCCGTTGCCCGCGCCTAGGTGGAAAATGAAGTCGTCGGAGGTGTTGCTTCGGCGGTTGACCCATGTGCTGAACGACCACCCGGTCGAACTGTTGCTGAAGTCTATATCGTTCACCGACATGGTGCGGAGGAGTCGAGCGGCGCTGTCGCTGCCGTTGTCCGAGAAGCTGAGGGACTTGGTGCTGAAGGGCTTGAGCGGCGTGGGCGCATCGGGTTGGAAATTGTACTCGCTGGTGCCGACGAGGTCGAGAGTGCCATCCGCATGGTAGTTGCTGCGGTCGGACGTCTTGCCATCGGTGGTCACGTCTGGCGGTTCAAAATCATACAGCAACACGAGCCGTGAGCTGAGCGATTGGTCGCGCGCGGTGACGCGGAAGTTCGCTGGGCCTTGGTAGCCGGTCATGGGCGTAAAGCGGGCGGTGAAGCCGTCTGGTAAGATTTCTGCCGTGCCGCCGATGACGCGCGAGACTTCAAATGCCAGCGCCGTATTTGCAGCAAGATCGTCGGTCGCGAGCACGCGGAGGTTGATGTCCACCGGCATGTCTTGCTGGGTGGAGAATGTGGCGGCGGCCATCGTCGGGAAGTTGTTGATGGTAACGGGCCACGTCGTCGTGGTCGTGTTATTCTGCGGGTCGCGGGCGGTGATGGTGATGGTGACGTTGCCCGTCTTATTCGCTGCGGCGGTGACGCGGCAAGTGCGGGCGGTGCCGCGTGTGCCGAAGGTGATATTCGCGTTCGGGATGAGCGTGGTGTTTGACGACGTGCCGGTAAGCGTAATCGTATCCAGCGGTGAATCGGGGTCGCTGAGTGGGATGGTGATGTCGCCCGTATTTGAGCCGGAATCCACGATGGCAGACTGCATCACGCCGAGGCTAGGGACGCCGGGCGCGACGGTGAAATTTGTGTTCAGTTTATCGCCGACGGGGAGAGGGCCGACTGCGATGGGGTTCGTAGTGCCCGTCGCGAGATTGATGGTGAGGCCGGTCTTCTTGGCGGTGAGCGTGTAGTTGCCGGTCGTGAGGTTGGTGATGGTGTAGTTCCCCGAGGTATCCGTGACGTCGGTGCGCGTCCCTCCTGCGCTGACGGTGACGCCTTGCATCGGGTTGCCGCTCACATTTTTCACCGCTCCTGCGATGGTGAAAAGGGTCTGCCCGCCGACTTTAATAATGATGCTTCCGGTGGCGGTGCCGCCGCGTCCGTCCGAGACGGTGCAGCGCACGGTGCGGTTGCCGGTGGTTGGGTATTTGTAGGTGATGGTGGGGAGGTTGTTGGTGATGGTGGCACCGTCGCCCATGTCCCAGAGATACGTGAGGATGTCGCCGTCTGGGTCGTCGGCATTGGCGGTGATCGTGGTGTTCACGTTGGGGTTCGGGACGGTGTTCGTCGCGCTCAGGGTGACGGTGGGTTTGGCGTTGATGCCTGCGCCTTGGATGATGCGGACATCAATCCAATCTGGGTTCACATTTCCGCGTGCGAGCGGGGTGATGTAGATGGGGTTTGTAGGGTCTGAGGAGTCGGTGAAAGTTTGGCCGATTTGCAGTGGGGCATCGTCCTTCGTGCCGCCGGGGACCATGTCTATGAGGTTTGTCTGTGTATTGTTGTCTTGGCCCCAGCGGAGCCAGACGGCGTTCTTCGCGTTTGCATTGGAGGCTGCGTAGAGCTGGCGGTAGTCAATCCACCAGTCGTTCGCGCTGTTGAGGCGGTTGATGCGGATGGCTCGTGCGAGATTCGAGGTGCCCGAGGCTCGTTTATCCATCGCATAGATGCGGTAGGTACCCGAGGGGCCTGCTTGGATGACGGAGGCAGCAGGCACCCAGTTGAGGAGGTTCTTTTCGCGGGCGTTGAAGTGGCAGCGGAGGTCGGAGTTCGCGCCGCCCATGATGTCAATGGTGTCGCCGTATTCCACGGAGTTGCCAGCGGAGTCAATCGGGTCGGAACTTG
>CAMDQC010000182.1 GCA_945905735.1 Prosthecobacter debontii
TGCCCACGCGCAACCGGATCCTCGCCACCCCACCGACGGCAAGCGCCGCCGAAGTTCAGCAAATGTAGTGCAGAAAAATCGAGTTCGCCGCCCAGGGACCCGCATGAATGCGGAACCGGCCTCCGCGAACTGCGGAACTTGGGTTAATGGTCTTGAGGATGCCGCCGATTTCCATCGAGCGTTCGCCGAGACGTTTGATCTTCTTGCCGTTGACTTGAACGGACTCGCGAATCCTCTCCATCCCCGCGATTACTTCGCGGACAATCCTTGCGCCGCGATCTGCGGCTTCTTCGGATTGCGCGGCAGCTTTCGTGGCTTGTTTGCAAGCCTCGGTGACTGCGGCGGCTTCGGTGGAGAGTTCTTTTGCTCCGGCGGATGCGCCTTGAAGTTGGTCCGTCTGTCTCACAAAGCCATCGGCGAGGTCGGAGGCGGATTGATTGATCTCCGCAGCGGCAGAGGCGACTTTGCCCGAGACTTTCTTGGCGCTTTTGATGAGGTCGCCGACGTTTTCTAGCATCAGGTTCATCGCATCGGCCACGTTGCCGAGCGAGCCTTCGGACACTCGGGCGCGGACGGTCATATTGCCGTCGGAGGCGTCGGACATGACCATCAGTAAGTGCTGGATACCGTCCTGAAGCTGGCGGTTTTCTTTTTCGATTTTTTCCTGCGCTGAGTTGCGAGCTTCGACCATTGCGTTGAAGGTTTTGCCGAGGACGCCGATTTCGTCGTAAGAGTCAGCTTTAGCGCGTGCTTGGCTATCGCCTCGGGCGATTTTCTCAGCAGCGTCCGAGAGATCGCGCACCCCGCTCGTGATCATGCGGGTGACGATCAACGAAGCGATTAACCCGATGGTAACGCCTACGAGGGCGATAATGAGCGAGAGGGTTTTCGCAGAGGCGGCATTGGTGTTCTTTTCGGTCACGGAGTCGGCGGCGGAGCGCTCAAGGAGATCGCCGAATTCACCCAGACTCTTTTGCAGGCGCTCGAAGTCCTGTTGGAACTTTGTTTGCAGTTTTTGGACATCCTCGGTCTTCACGTTAGGGGCGGTGGCTGCTTCGACAATCTCTCGTGTACTCGAAATGTAGGAGGTGACGTCGGGAATGAGCGCCTTGAGTTTAACCGAGATATTTTCGCGGAGTTTGAGGCTTCGGAGGTTGTTCATGGCTTCGGAGAGACTATCGGTGAAATCGTTAAACTCTTCCCGAGAGCTCTTCGCTTCCGCCGTGTCTTGGGTCTGGCTTGCGATGATCGCGCGAAACGCAACGGCCCGGAGCCCGTCGTGCATCTTGTTCGCCTTTCCTTGGTTCGCGAGCGCTTTCATTTGGACTTCGGAGAGCTCATTGAGATCGTCACTTAAGCCGCCGATTTTGTAGTATCCGACTCCACCCACGATGAGGAGTGCGGCGATGAGGACGAGGCTAAGAATGCCGAGTTTGTTTCCGATACTGAGGTTTTTCATGGTGCTGTTTGCTGAGTGTAAATTTGAGCTTTAGGCTGCGAGCGCGTTTTCTTGTTTGAGCCCTTGTTCGAGGTGGCGGATGAGTGAGGGGAGTCGGAGGACGTGGATGGCGTTGGTCGAGGTTGGGGCGATTCCTTCCAGAAACTTCCCCAAACCTTGCCCTGGTGCTTCCAGTTCGCCTTCAAAACTGGCGGTGCTTACGCGGTCCACAAGCACGCCGAAATAGTAGGGAGCGATGTCCAAAACGGCCATCCACGGACGGCGACTGAGGACGCCATCGGAAGTGCCTAATTCGAGCCATTCGTCGAGCGCGAGAATGGGGACGAGGTCGCCGCGAAGGTTAATCACGCCACGGATTGCAGGCGGTGCCAAAGGGACCGGGGTCGAGGGGAGTTGCTCCAGCACTTCGCGGAGGTGGCGCAGATCCACCCCGTAGGTCTTTCCTGCGATCTCGAATGTGGTGAATTCGCGCATATTGATTAGGAAAGGAAGCGTTCGATCGCGTCGCGCAAACCTTGTGGATCGAAAGGTTTCACGAGGTAGGCAGATGCGCCCTGGCGTTGCCCCCAGAATTGGTCAGATTCCGCGTTTTTGCTGGTGACTATGATGACCGGGATGTTTGCCGTGGACTCAGTTGCCTTCAGTTTGCGGCAGGTGTTAAAGCCGTCGAGGCGAGGCATCACGATGTCGAGCAGGATGAGGTCCGGCTTCATCTTCTCTGCCATTTCGAGGCATTCTTGCCCATTGGTAACCGCGAGCGACTGGTGTCCCATATCCTTAACGACGCGGGTCATGAGCGCGATCTCCGAAGCATTGTCATCTGCGATAAGGATGGTGGCCATGATTTGTTAAGTCGTTCGTCTCACGAGAGAAACTTGCGGATACTGGCGGCAAGTTGGTCTGGGTTGAAGGGTTTGCAGATGTAGTCGGAGGCACCTTGTTTCATGCCCCAGAATTTATCGCTTTCCCCGTTCTTACTGGAAACCAGAATGATCGGGATTTCTGAGGTTTCACTGCATTTCCTGATTTGGCGGCAGGTGACGAAGCCATCTTGGTCCGGCATGACGATGTCGAGCAGAACGAGGCCTGGCTTGTGTTCGCTGGCTAGTTGGACGGCGATTTTTCCGTTGTGCGCGGGGATGACGAGATGGCCCAGTCTTTGGACGACAGACCTCATGAGCGCGAGCTCACTGGGTGTATCGTCAACAATCAAGATGGTAGCCATGTCGGTGTATAGTAGTCAGAGTTTGTCAGTGCTGATTTTAGCACATCCTAGACCTCCCCGCGAAGTATTGCGGCGGGCCAGTATTCGAAGATTTCGAGGCTCAAGAATCGGAAAAGAATCTCTTGTGCGCGCTCAGGCGTGGCCTTCATTTGCGTGGCGATCTCCGCCAGTGTGTTGATGCCGATATGCGAGAGGAAGTTCGCTTCTTCGCGGGTGAGCGTGATGTGCTGGATGCGCTCGTAGCCGTGCCGGGTATAGATCGGAACGCCGCTAAGGTCTCCCCAAGCGATTGCGCTCAGTGCTTCGTCGCCGACGTGGCGGAGGGTTTCGAGCATCCATTCGTCCATCCCGGCATTGATGGGCTTCAGCGGGCCGCACAGGGCGGGGAGTTGATCGAGTAGCTCAAATTCAAACTGGAATCGCCCGGAGACCCATGCGCGGGAAAGCAAACGCGCGCCATGCTCGAGGCAGGAGCTCTGAAGTTTGTCTTCTTCAAGCAGGCGCTGCTCACTCAGCGTGATGAAGACCGGGATGCCTGTTTCGCGCATTCTTTTCATCGCTCCATCGAGTGCCTCCGCCTGCTTCACGGTTGCTTGGAAGGTCGAGTTCAGCATGTAAGCATCGGCGTTTTGAGTCGTCGTGACGACAGGGCGGCCAGTCTGGAAATAGGTAGAGGCGAGCGTGTCGCTGATGTGCATCCGCAGGACGCCCGTGAGTTCGGCCTGTTGCGCGGCTGTGAAAACACGGTAGAGGGGAAAGAGATCGCTGCGCCCGGAGAAGAGGCTTTGCCGGGGGGCAGCGACTGACGCTTTTTCTGCGACAGGAACGTGCGCGGGTTCGGAAGTGGTCGTGGCTGTTGGAGGTGTCTCCACGGGCGCCTCTACAGGTGCGGGCTTGGCCGCCGCTGCTTCTGCAACGGTGACTAGTGGTCCGGCATTTTCCCGCGATCGAATGACAAAGCGCACCGTCGCCGTGAGGAGGTCTGGCGTGAACGGTTTCGCGATGGCTTTTACGATGTTTTTGTACTCTGCCTCGGCGCGTTTGATGTCGCCCGCATTGCTACTCATCATCACCACCGGAATGTCCGCCGTAGTCGGGTCCGCCACGAGCCGCTGGCAGACGGCGTCGCCCTTCATGTCGGGCAGGATGTAATCGAGCAGAATGAGGTCGGGGCTCCCCGATAGCGCGAGCTGGATGCCTTCGCCGCCGTCCTTGGCGGTCACAACGGTGAACTCTTCCGGGCTCTGTGCGAGTGTCTTCGAAATGAACATTCGCAGCGCGAGCGAGTCATCAATGGCTAGAATTTTCTTGGGCATAAAAGAGAGCGACTACTTTGGCTCAAACGGAGGCGCTGCTCAAGCGCGTGGTGGGCAGTGCGGGGCGGACATCCCGGAAGGGCCGGGAGTGAGAGGAAAACGGGTTTATGCTGCGAACGGACAGGTCTGGGCCGGAAAAAACGTCCGCCCGCATCATGTTGCGAGACACGGAACGCGACTTGGCGACCGATGGCATATGGATTTTGGGCTGAGGCTTCATCTCACTTTGCAAAAAGCAGCAAGCGTGCCGCTGGGTCCAGCTCCCATTTCGTGACAACATGCCGTTCCCCGACTATCGCTCGGCCATGAGCAAAAGCTGCCACGACTACCGACGCCTCTCCGCACGCTGGCGCGCGGTGTCGCGTGCGGCGGGAATCCGCCTCCAGACGATCGCCGTGGCGGATGACCTCCCCGTTTTTTGTCTGAAATCTCCCGCGCTCTCGCTCACTGGTGGCATTTACCTCTCTGCGGGGATTCATGGCGATGAGCCTGGCGCTACGGAAGGGCTCATCGCGTGGGCCGAAGAGCGCCAGAGCGACCTCGCCGCGCTGCCAGTCGTCATTTTTCCCTGCCTGAATCCGTGGGGGCTCACGATGAATCGGCGGTCGGATTCTGAAGGGCACGATTTGAACCGCTTATTCCACCACGACCAGCACCCGACCATCGTCGCGGTGCGTAAAATCGTGCAGTTGCATCGCTTCAGCGCAGCACTGATGTTGCACGAAGACTACGATGCCGAGGGCGTGTATCTCTACGAACACCGGACGACGGATGCCGCCGGGCCGCACTTGCTCGATGCTGCGGAGAAAGTAATCCCGCGCGATCCGCGGACCCGTATTGATGGCCGTCGCGCGAAAAACGGGCTACTGAACCCCCGGTTTTCGCCCCAATTGTTCGAGAAAATCGGGCATCCCGAGGCGATTTGGCTCCACCTCCACGGGAGCGCGCGGAGCATCACCTTCGAGACGCCGAGCGAGTTTGCGCTGGAACAGCGAGCCGCCGCGCACCTCGCGGTCATCAACAGGCTGGTGGAGCTTTGTCAGTAGCAATTCATCCTGCCCATGCGGCGTTTCGTGGAGTGGCGCGGGAAAGTATTTCCCATTTCCGCCAGTGCTGTGCCACCGTTGCCGACTTATGAAACTCATCCGCACTTTGGTAACGGTGCTCACGCTTTGGCTGCTCGCGATTACCCTACTGCACGGCGGGCTGAACCTGCGCTGGTTCGACCGCACGGCTGCGGGCAGCGGCTCGACGAAAACTTTCGGCGTCGGGTTCCTGCCGGTGACGTGCCACCTCACCTGCCCCGTCACGCATTACATCAACGAAAACCTCGAAAAGGCGGAGCTGTTCCAGCCGATGCGGTTCAGCGGTTGGCCGGAGCTGAAGGAGATGTTCATCGGGCGTCCGCAGGATATGCCCGCTTCGTTCATCCTCGCGCCGATGGCCATCGCGCTGCGGGAGCAAGGGGTCAAAATCAAGATCGTCCACCTCGGCCACCGCGATGGCTCGGCGGTGATGGTCCACAAAGACAGCGGTATTTTCCAGACGGCAGACCTTCGTGGAAAGCGCATCGCTGTCCCCGGTCGGTATGCGAACCAGCGGCTCATCGTCTATCGCGAGCTGAAAAAAGCAGGCATGACGTTCGACGATGTGGAGCTCGTGGAAATGCCGCCACCGGATATGCCAGCGGCGCTTTTCTCCCGCGCCGTGGATGCCATTTCCTCCGGCGAGCCTTTCATGGGGCAGACGGAGCTCGACGGCTACGGGCGCGTGCTGTGGCAGGCGAAGGATGTGTGGCCGGGCTTTATCTCCTGCGTGCTCGCGGTGCATGAAGACGCCATCCGCGACCACCGCGATGAAATCCAGCGCCTCGTGAACGGCATCGCCGCCAGCGGCAAATGGATCGACCAAAGCATGACACACCGGATGGACGCCGCGCAATTCGTCGCCAAGAACTACTACAACCAGAACCCGCGTTTGCTGGAATTCGTCCTCAGCAAGCCACCGGATCGCGTCACGTATTCCCATCTGAAACCGCTGCGTGCGGACTTCGAGGAAATCCAGCAGCTCGCAAAGGAAGCGGGCATTTTGAAGGGCACCGTGACGTTCGAGGACTATGTGGACGATTCCTTCGCGCCCGATCCGGCCACCGTTGCGGCCCCTGCTTTTGAGGTAAAGAAATGAACCGACGCGCACTCCACATCATCCTCCCGCTCATCACCGGCACGCTCGCCCTCGCCGCATGGCACATGGCCGTGAAGTATTCCGGCAGCGACATCTTCCCCACGCCGATGGAAGTCCTGCGCGGCCTCGGCGAACTCGCCCAGCAAGGGCTGCTGCTCAAATATATCGTCGCCTCGCTGTTCCGCGTGAGCTGGGGCTTCGGGCTCGCCGTGCTCATCGGCGTGCCGCTCGGGCTCGTGCTTGGGTGGTTCCGCCCGGCGTTTGCGGCGCTGAATCCCTTCATCCAAATCCTCCGCCCGATCTCGCCGATTGCGTGGATCCCCGTGGCGATTCTGTGGTTCGGGGTAAAGGACACGGCTCCCGTGTTTCTCATCTTTCTCGCCAGCGTTTTCCCCATCACCGTCTCGGCGATGGCTGCGGTGCAAAACATGCAGCAAGTCTATCTTCGCGCCGCGCAGAACTTCGGCCTGAGCGGCTTCCCGCTCTTTCGCCGCGTCATCTTCCCCGCCGCGCTGCCGCAAGTGATCACGGGCATCCGCATTGCCCTCGGCGTCGCGTGGCTCGTCGTCGTCGCGGCAGAAATGATCGCCGTCAACAGCGGCCTCGGCTACCTCATCATTGAAGCCCGCAACGCCGGAAAACGCTACGACCTCGTCGTCGCCGGCATGGTCATGATCGGCCTCATCGGCCTCCTCCTCGACTGGCTCGTGCGCAGCTTGGAGAAGTTCGACGAAGTGCGTTGGGGCTATGGACAACGCTAACATGGAAAACATCATCACCGTCCGCGATTGCTGGATGTCCTTCGGCAGCACCCACGTCCTTGAGCGTATCAACCTCGACGTCGCACCGGGCGAATTCGTCTGCATCGTCGGCCCGAGCGGCTGCGGGAAAAGCACACTGCTCAACATCATCGGCGGCTTCCTGCGCGAGACAAAGGGCACCGTCGCCGTCGAAGGCGCACCCGTCACCGGGCCGGACCCCGGACGCATTTTCGTCTTCCAAGAAAACGGCGTTTTCCCATGGCTCACTGTCGAGCAAAACATCGGCTTCGGCCTCCTCTCCCGCCCTGCCGCCGAGCGCGACGAGCGTGTGAAACACTACACCTCGATGGTCGGTCTCACCGGCTTCGAGCGCAGCTACCCGCGCGAACTCAGCGGCGGAATGCGCCAGCGCGTCGAAATTGCTCGTGCCCTCGCCGCAGACGCCCGTGTGCTTTACATGGACGAGCCATTCGGCGCACTCGACTTCCTCACCCGGCTCAAAATGCGCGCCGATTTGATCCGCATCTGGCAGGCCGAAAAGAAGACCATCGTCTTCGTCACCCACGACATTGAGGAGGCCGTGCAACTCGCCGACCGCGTCCTCGTCATGACCAAGCGCCCCGCCACCATCGCCGAAGAAGTCCGCATTGACCTCCCCCGCCCGCGCGACCTCGACAGCCCCGGCTACCTCGCCGCCCGCGACCGCATCTTCTCCATTATGGGGATGGACGCCCACGGCGGCGGGGCGGTGTGAGGATAGGCAAACGTCGTTTGACGGATTCGCATTCCATCTCCACAAACAGACCATGTCTTTAAATTCACTTTCCATCACCGACCCAGAGCGCACCATCGAGTTCGAGTTCGTCCGCGCCACCGAAAACGCTGCACTCAACTCCCTCTCCTGGCTAGGCCGTGGGGAGAAAGAGAAGGCCGACAAAGCTGCGTGCGACGCCATCTTCGGCGTGTTCGACCTCGTGGACATCTGCGGCGAAGTCGTCATCGGCGAAGGCATCAAGGACAACGCCCCCGGCATCTTTCTCGGCGAGCACCTCGGCACTTGGCGCGCTGGCTCGCCCCGTTTCGAGATCGCCCTCGACCCCATTGATGGCACCACGAACATCGCCCAAGGGCTGCCCAACAGCATCTCCGTCATGGCCGCCAGCGAGGGCACCGCAGAGAGCCCCCACGTCATGCGCAACCTCCCCACTTTCTACGCGCAGAAGCTCGCCTACGGCCCGGAAGTCGTCAGCGCCATCGCGGGCGGAATGGACCCGCTCTCCCTCGACGACACCGTGGATGCCAACCTCCGCAAAGTCGCCAAAGCCCTCGGCAAGCGCGTCCGCGACCTCGTCGTCATGACCCTCCAGCGCCCGCGCCACGCCGACTTCATCCGCCAAGTCCGCGAATCCGGCGCAGCCCTCCGCCTGATCACCGATGGCGACATCACCGCCGCCGTTTCCCCCTCGCTCATGGATAGCGGTGTGGACCTTTTCTATGGCATCGGCGGCTCGCCCGAGGGCATCCTCACCGCCGCCGCCCTCCGCTCCCTCGGCGGCGACATGCTCCTCCGCATGGCCCCGCGCGATGAAGCCGAGCGCCTCGAAGCCATCAAAGCCGTCGGCGAAGAAGAAGTCACCCGCGTCTATAAAAGCGACGAACTCGTCTGGGGCGAAAGCTGCATCTTCTGCGCGACCGGCATCAGCGACAGCCCGCTCCTCCCCGGCGTCATGCTGCGCGGGAAAAAAGCCATCACCCACAGCATCCTCATGCGAGCCAAGAGCCGCACCGTGCGCTACATCCGCGCCATCCACGACCTCGAGCACAAGACCATCCATCTGCGCGGCGAAGGGCGGGAGCAGAAGATCGCGTAGCCGCTTTCTTATCGTCTCCGCAGCAGCGCGATAGCCACCAGGAACACCGCAATCGCCCCCAGCCCGATCCCGTTTTCGCGCAGCGAAGGCGGGAAGATCAGCACGTAGCCCGCGTCCTTCACCAGCGCCGCGAACGACGACACGCAGAACGGCATCAGGAACAAGCGGAACATCTGCCAGCGGTCCAGCCGCGTCGTCCCCGTCGCCATGCTCAGCCACAGCGCCAAGCCGATGATCCCGCTCAGCCCCAGCGAAGTCAGCCACAAACGCGGACGCGCATCGAAGCACAGCGCCACATTCACCACGTACCAAATCGCATAGCACCACAACACCACGCGCCCATTCGTCAGCGTCGAAAAATAGCGGACCAACCGTAAGAACATACGCCCACGATGCGGGAGCGGCGCGGCCTGCGTCAACCCCGCGTGGCTGGAAGTCGATTGGGGTAGGGACGGGGATATTACTCCCCGCCCCTCCCTCCGAACCGGACGGGCGGTTTTCCCGCATCCGGCTCTCCAGTCAGTAGTTTACCCCTGCCGGGGGCTCGTCGTGTTGCTTTTTCCAGGCTGCGCTTAGGCAATA
>CAMDQC010000183.1 GCA_945905735.1 Prosthecobacter debontii
ACGCCGGACATCCGCTGCCTCGACTGGCAGTTGCCAGTTGGCACGCCGGACATCCGCCGCCTCAACTGGCAGTTGCCAGTTGGCACGCCGGACATCCGCCGCCTCAACTGGCAGTTGCCAGTTGGCACGCCGGACATCCGCTGCCTCAACTGGCGGTATGGTTTTAGCCTAAAAAAGGCAGTTGATGACTCACACAAAGGCACAAAGATGAATTACTTACGAAGGACGATCAACGCGCTCTGTGGGTGAGCAAGTGGTTCTCTGCAAATGTCGCTCCTTTGTGCCTTTGTGCCTTTGTGTGAGCTTAAACTGCCGTTTCTAGGTTTAGCCGAAGGAGTGGGGTCGTGGCAACGGGGCTATGAAAGCCCCGCTCCGACTTAGCTCCTGCGTTCACCCGATGCTGCCGATGCTTTGCAGGACTAGGGTGGGCGCTGATTCTTCTCGGGCTTGGGCGAGGTCCACGGTGAAGGTGCATTGCCAGTCGTTGTGCTCCTCGGGGTCGATGAGGACTTGGCTGATGCTCCACGTTTTTTGATCCTCGCTGGGCTCGATGTAGGTGTGGCGTCCGTTGCGGGCTTCGTTGTCGAGGCGGATGCGCTGGTGGTCGGTGTAGTAGGGGTCGAGGGCGGCGGCGAGGGTGTCGGCGGTCCATGCTCCGGGGGCGATGTCGGCGAGGGCGGAGTGGTAGTCTTCGATGGAAAGGGCGCGGAGGAAACGGAAGATGTGGGTGCGGATGAGGGCGGTGAATTCGCGTTTGTTGCGGGTGATGTCGGGGGCTTGGAGCGGCTGTGTGGGTTCTTGGCGGGGCTGGTAGGCGGGGTCGCGGAGGCGTTCCCATTCGTCGAGGAGGCTGGAGTCGGTGCCGCGTAGGAGGCCGGCGAGCCAGGCTTCCATTTCTTGCACGGGCTCGGTCTTGAATTTTTCCGGGACGGTCTGGGCGAGGATTTTGTGGACGCTGGAGAGGTGGCGGAGGAGGACGCCTTCGACGCGGTGGAGGTCGTAGTCGGCGATGTAGTCGGGGAAGGTGCGGAAGTTCTCGAACATTTCGCGGGCGATGCTCTTGGGGCGGATGTTTTCTTGGCCGACCCACGGGTGGGCGTCGCTGAATGCGTTGAAGGTGTTGTAGATGAAGTCGCGGCAGGGCTTGGGGTATTCGAGGTCTTCGAGTTTGGCGACGCGTTCCTCGAAGGGGACGCCTTCGTTTTTCATGTCGGCCATGGCTTCGGTCTTCACGCGGTCGAGCTGGCGGCGGAGGATGATGTCGGGGTTTTCCATGATGGATTCGCAGAGGGTCATCACGTCGGCGGCGTAGTTTGCGGAGTCGGGGTCGATGAGGGCGAGGGTGTCTATGAGGTAAAGGGAGAGCGTGTAGTTGAGGGAGAAGTCGTCTTGCAACTCGACGTTGAGGTGGAGCTTGGTGCCGGTGGGTGGGCGCTGGGCGGTGGGGAGGATGGTGAGGATTTTGCGGTCCACGAGCGCGCGGAAGAGCTGCCATGCGCGGAGGGCGTGCGCCTTTTTCGCGGCAGCGGTGTCGTGGGAATCGGCGATGAGTTTCCGCATCGCAGCGCAGGCGTCGCCGGGGCGGCTGAGGACTTGGAGGAGCATGGCGTGGGTGACTTGGAAGCGGGAGACGAGGGGCTCGGGCGTGGCGGCGATGAGTTTTTTGAAGGTGTCTTCGTTCCAGCCGACGAAGCCTTCGGGCGGTTTCTTTTTGACGAGCTTCTTGAGCTTCTTCGCGTCGCTGCCGGCTTTGGCGCTCATCTTCGCGTTTTCGATGATGTGCTCGGGGGCTTGGGCGACGACGAAGCCGATGTCGTCGAAGCCGCGCCGCCCGGCGCGTCCGGTGATCTGGTGAAAGTCGCGGGCGGTGAGCGTGGCGACCTTTTCCCCGCTGTATTTGCTGAGCTTGGTGAGGAGGACGGTGCGGATGGGGACGTTCACGCCGACGCCGAGCGTGTCGGTGCCGCAGATGACTTTGAGCATGCCGCGCTGGGCGAGCTTTTCGACGAGGAGGCGATACTTCGGGAGGAGCCCGGCGTGGTGGATGCCGATGCCGTGGGCGAGATACTTTTTGACTTCTTTGCCGTAGGGGCTGGTGAATTTCTCGCCGGCCATCGCGTCTTTGAGCGCGGCCTTTTCCGCCGTGGTGCAGAAGTTGAGGCTCATCAAGTCCTGCGCGGCTTGGGCGGCGTCGTTCTGCGAAAAGTGGACGAGATAGACGGGCGCTTTGTTCGCAGCGAGGAGCTCTTGCAGCGTGGTGTCGGTGGAAGTCTCGACGTAGGTAAACTCCAGCGGGACGGGCCTCTCGGTGTTGGCGATGATGGTCGTCTCGGCGTGCGTGAGCTGGGTGAGTGTCTCTTTGAAAAACGCGGTGCCGCCCATGGTGGCGGACATGAGCAGGAAGCGCGAGTCGCTCATGGTGAGCAGCGGCACTTGCCAAGCGACGCCGCGATCCTTGTCGGCGTAGTAGTGGAACTCGTCCATGATGACTTCGCGGAACGGAGCGGCGGTGCCATCGCGGAGGGCGTAGTTGGCGAGAATCTCGGCGGTGCAGCAGAGGATCGGGGCGTTGCGATTTACGGTCGCGTCGCCGGTGGCCATGCCCACGTTATCCGGCCCGAAGTCGCGGCAGAGGGCGAGGAACTTCTCGTTGACGAGCGCCTTAATGGGGCAGGTGTACACGGAGCGCCGCCCTTTGGCCAACGAGCGGAAATGGAGGGCGGTGGCGACGAGCGATTTGCCCGAGCCGGTGGGGGTGTTGAGGATCACATTGCGGTCGTCGAATAGCTCCAGCAGGGCTTCCTCCTGCGCCGGGTAGAGCGTGAGTTTGACCTCCGCCACGTAGTCGAGAAAGGCGGCGAGCAGCTCATCGTTGGAGCAATCCGTAGATGCGGGCAGGCGGCGAAGCAGCGGGTGATCGGGCATTGGCCGCGCAGTTATCCGGGAATCGCGGCGCGGGGCAATGGCGGAGTCTTGGGTGCCCCGCTCACATTCGGCTGGTCCGCGCGGGGGAACTGCGGTTGAAGGGAGGCGATGCGTGCGAAATTTCTGCTCATTCCTGTGGCTCTGTTGTCGGTGGCTGTCGTCGTGTGGTGGGGCGTGAAGCCTGTGGTGCCGCGCACGAGTGTGCCCATCAAACCTGCCGCATCGCAGGAGCCCGGCGCGGCGGACTCGCCCACGCCGCCTGTTGCCCTTCGCGATGCCGGGATCGATGCCGTGATGACGGTGATTTCTGCCGATGCTGCGAACTCGAAGTCTGCGCTCGATGCGCTCGCTGTGCGGCTGAAGGAGATGCCGCGCGACGCAGCGACGGCGGCGATTCGTGGGTTCCTCGATGGACGCAACAATGCCGCGACGCGCTTGCCTTTTGCCGTAGGCGATGGAGGGAATCTCTCCACTGCGCCGACGCTGCGCGTATGGCTGCTGGACCAGCTCGGGCAGGTGAATCCCGCCGCCGCTGCGGATTATGCGCAGGGCATCCTCGGCACGCGGGAGAGCGCGGAGGAGTGGGCGGTGGCGCTGCGGGATTTTGCACGGGTGCGGACGGGGCCAGCGGATGTGGCGTTTCTTGCGGGGAAGATGCGGGAGCTGCTCAGTGAGCCGCGCTGGCAGGCGGAGGCGAGCGTGGGCTGGCTGGAGGCGTTCGACGTGGCGGTGCATCTGCGCGATACGACGCTGGCACCGGAGCTTTCGCGTCTGCTGACGCGCACGGAGAAGCAGGATAAGCCCGCCGCTTTCGCCGCGTATTTGACGCTCGACCGGCTGGTGCTGGCGGAGCCCGCGGCGATGCTCGGGCGTCTGCAAGCAGAGCCGGACTTAATGCAGGGGAGGGGACTCACGCGGGCCAATTACTTCGCCCGTGCGGATGTGCGCGACCCGCAGCAGCGTGCGTTAGTCGAGGCATACCTCGCCGACCCGCGCCACTCGCCGGAGGAGCTGGCGAAGTTCACCGGGCTCTACCCGAACGCGAACCGGATGATTTCCAAAAACCTCCTCACGCCGACGGAGACGCCGACCCGCGAGAGCCTCGTTGCGCATGACCGCGAGGCGCTGGCCGTGGTGACGGCATGGGTGGCCGACGCGCGCTTTCAAACCATCCGCCCTGCGCTGGAGGAGACGCGGCGGCGGCTGGAGGGGTTTGTGCGGCAGGCGGGGCAGTAGGGCTAGGGCTTGAGCGCGCGCACTCGGAGGTAGCGCGGGGCGGAGCCCATCGGGGTGGTGTCGCGGTAGCAGACTTCTTCGGTGCCGTTGCCGAGATCGGTGGCGGAGACCTGGACGCCGATGGCGGCCCAGCCGACGGGGTTTGCGAGGTCGGAGTTCGCTTCGACGACGTAGGTGAGGTCGAGGGCGTTCTTGGCCCGGCGGAAGGTGACGCAGAGGTAGTCGGTGCCTGCGACGTTGGCCCTGCCGCCGACAGCGACGGCTCCGGGACGGTCTGCGGTGCGCGGGCTGCGGCCAAAGGCGAATTCCTCGAAGTTGTTCATCCCGTCGCCATCGGGGTCTGCGGTGAGTGCGCCGACGGTGTTCGGAACGAGCAGCGTCGGCAATTCGGCGAGCGTGAAATGGTCCCAGCGCCAGCCTTCAAACACGCGGGAGCTGCCGGTGTCGCCGCCAGTGGGAGAGCCGTTTTGCGTATCGCTGAGCGCCCAAGTGGTAGGCGTGTCGTAGGCGGTGTAGGCCGGGTTTGCGGAGCGGGTGACGAAGCTGCGGTATTGACCAGCAGGGACCGGGAACCAGTCGTCGTCGTAGGTGAACGAGAGCACTTCTTCGCCAGTGCTGTCAAAGATGCGGACCTTTTCACCGCCATTGTCAAAGCTGCCTTCAAACTCGCCAGCGATGAGCATTCCGGCGCCGTAGCGGGTTTCAAATGCGGTCTGGCTGGCGACGACGAGGCAGCGTTGATTTGGGTTCAGGTTGAACGGCGTCGGGAATGTGAAGGTGATGCCTTTATCGAAGTATGCGCCGCCGAGGTTCATCACAGTCGGACCTGTGTTGATAAGCTCGATAAACTCGAAGTCTGTCGCGACAAGCCCGGGAACCACTGCCAGTTCCGCAGGCGTCGCTGGCGCTGGCCGGAGATTGAGTTCCGTGACGCGAAGGTAGTTTTGCGCGACCGTCGGGTTCGCGGCCCATGTGGTGCTGGCGACGACAACGTTTGCGGTATTACGCAGTTCGAGTCCGCCGCCGCGCGCAGTTAGACGTCCGTTGAACTGCGCAGGCACGTAGCAATACTCGTTAGCCCTCGGCGAAACAGAGCGGGCGCGGAATTGTGCGGAGTTCTTAGCGACGAAGATGCGCCCGACATTTTCCACGCCTGTCGTGTATGGCGGGATGATCGTGCCGCCGTAGAAAACGCAGTCCACGTTTTCATTGCTCGATGTGAGCCCGCCGGGGCCGGTGATTTTCCAACCGGAGATGTCGAGGTACTCGCCAGTGTTGTTGCGGATGGAGAAATATTCCTGCTCCCCGTTGCCGGATGCCGGGTTGAACTCCACCGTTTCGATGACGACCGAACCGGGGGTGATTCCCGATTGCGAACCGGGAATCGGGTCCGTGCCGCTGCCGGGATTTTGAGCATCCACATTGTAAAGATGCCGACGACGACCGGTGAGGAATGAATAAGTCGAGTTGGTGTTGGTGCTATTTGTCGCAAGGTTCGCGCTCGCCGTGTAGCCGGGATAGTTCCATGGAGCGGCGGTGACTGATGTGAAGGGATTCACCAGACGAGAAGCCGAAGTTCGCATCGTGTGGTCGATACCGCGGGAGTCGCTAAATACAATCGGCGTTGATGATCCATGCACCCAGAATCCCCACTTTTCAAAATCAAGGACAGCGTCGGATTTCACTCCGCCGGGCAATCCGGGAGGATCCATTTGGTCGAGGCGCGTTGAAAATTGAGTCTCGAACCAGGTCTGCGGTGCCGCGACGGACCCGAGGTATTTGTCCATCAGCGTCCGAACTCGGCGGACAACCATCTGGTTCATTTCCGGCGAGTTATAGACGAGCGTTTTCAGGCGATTGCTGGCTCCGTTTCGGATGGTCCGCTGACTGTCGATTTCATCGTTGAAATAGCCTTGGTTCGGATTCCACGTATGCCCCAGGGAAAGGTCTTGGTCCCACGGGATAAGCGACCATTCGCCTGTCCCGTTTGTATTGCGGAACATGTAAAAGTTCTTATGACCCCAATCTTGGCTGACGAGGAGTCCATGCACCGCGATCGCGTTCACAATCGCGCTGATGTCCACGTTGTCGTAGCCATAGGTCCGGCGCTGGGCAGTGGTTTTCGATTCCAGTAGGCCATCTAGCATTGCTTGGTAATCGGCCTTCGTTGAATCGACATCCTCGCGTGTCTTTTGCTCAGCGCTCCCGGTGGAGTTCATCGGGTCATACACTTTGTAGAGAGCATCCGCCGGGCTGTAGCCATAGCGCTCCAGCATGTCTTCATTGCCGTCTTCCACGATGTCGTAGATGCCCCAGAAATGATTCGCGGCCACGGTTGAATTCGTGTCGGTGACTTGGTGGACGCGCACGGTCTCCGTCCAATGCGACATGATGTGCCCGGACTCCTGCCAGAACTTCCACGCCACTGGCGTCCGCATTTTGCCCTTGTCCGCGTAGTTTGTCAGGAGGTTAAACGACCGGACTTTCGGGTCGGTTGCGCTCCACTCGAGACGGTTGTCTTTCGTGAAGCTGAAATTGAGGCTCTTCTTGTTTGTGGGGAAGCCAGAGGACGACTGTCCATGGCGCTCGCAATACACGTTGTCGTAGAATCGTCCGCGGTAGAAAACGGAAGACGACCTGCCGTCGTTTGCAGCCGCGATCGACGCTGTGAAATCGGCCGCTTTCATGAACCAGTAAAGCACCGGCAACTGGCTGTATTGAGTCTCCGACGCCGAGGAAGCCATCGTGCCGTAATACTGGGCGATATCGAGATAGGTGTCAGCCGCTGTGCCGCTGATTGGTGGTGGGTTCGCAGGTGGTGTAGTGCCGCTAAACCCCGGATACGGCGGAGCGTACGCGATCTGCGGATTTGCGAGATTGTCGCGAGCCTCGATGCGCCAGCGTATCATCTCGCCGGGATTCAGACTCGTGGTTGGGATTTGCGTGCTAAAGATGCTGTCGCCCGCGAGAACGTCGCCGTTCAGCCCGTCGTCGAGCATGGTGATTGAGTTCTCGTTGTCGTACATCCTGCGCCACTTGAGCTGCACAGGCGCTGAGAGGTTGAGGTTGTTGATAGTTTTCGTGACGCGTGCCGACACGAGGATGGGCAGGCTAGCGACTCCACCGACGGGCAATACCACTGGGTTTTCGGTGACTTGAGAAATGTCCGGCGGAATGGCGGTCGTGAACGTTGCATTGGCTGCACCCAATGTCGCGGAAGTGAGGAAACCCGTCGAAAAGCCGCTCGGTGTATCAACTTCCAGCACTGGTCGAAGGCAAACGTTGTCTGGTTCGCCGAGGCTGCCGTCGCTGTTCAAAAGTTGAAACGCCAAAACGTTCGTGCCTGCGACAAGTGCGCCGGGGCCGTTGGTCGTGTTCAGAAACGGCGGATTCACCTGTGTTCCGACGCCGAGATCGTTTTTGTTGGTTGACGATGCAGAATTCCATAGCAGCGGCGAGGGTTTGAGACTCGATCCGATCTCGACGCCATTTAGGTAGCAGATAAATCCGTCATCGTGCCGGGATTTCAGCCGCACTGCGGTCGCGCCCGCCGGATTCGCAATCGTGAACGGAAACCGGACGTAGATGGATTTGTTCACTCGCTCAGCAGGTGGGATGGTTGTCGTGATGATAGGCACGGAAACGGAATTGACCGTGACGTTTTGGGCGAACCCATATCCGAGCCCGGACACGGCCGTTGGCCAAGCGGAGTCGTCGAAAACACGCGCGTTCCATCCGGCAGGAATGTCGGCCTGCACAGTCGGAACGATGTATTTGCCGGTCACGCCCTCGGGCATCACCACGGTCGCCACGGATGTCACCGTAACGCCGTAAGCCCGGTTTGGCGGTTGCGGCGGGTATTTAAACGTCGGCGCGCTACCGATTTCATGTTCGACGGTCACGCCATCCGGGCGGACCAAAGCGATGTGCTCGCCAGCGTTGTTTAGTTTGAAGTTCGTGTGCAATCGCGGCGCTGTAGGTGTGCCGACGCTCGCCTTGCGGTTCTTGTTTGAGCACCAGATCACGAGTCTGGAGTCTGCCGTTCCGGCGGCAGTAAGAGTCACCGCCGGACTCGTCACCGGGAACTGCCACTTGCGCAGGTCCGCATTCAGGCGATTGGCGTCGTCGCCAGCTTCGTCGGTAAGATACCAGCCGTTCAGCGAAACGGACGTATTGCCGAGGTTCGTCAGTTCGATCCAGTCTTCATGCGATCCGTCTTCATCGACATACGCGCTGGTAACGTTGTCAGCCATGAATTCGCTGATGACGACCTGCGCGTTTGCAGCGACCCCGGCGCAAAGGATGATAAAAATACGGAGTAGAGTTCGGGATGACATGGAATTTGGTGTGGTACATCTAAGCGCGTTTCTGCGCGTGCTCAAGGGATACCTTTGATTGCTGGGGCCAGTTATAGATTTATTAAAATCCCGATGCTCACTGGAGAGTCGAGGCCCTGCGCGCTAAACATGACACCTCGCAGACTCTTACGGCGAAGTGGTCAATCTGACTCGGGTGAAGCGATTTGGGGCCGGGGCGGGGTCTATGACGGCGACGCGCTCAAATGTGGCGTCAATGATTGTCGAGGTCTCGACGGTTGCCGCTGTCCATGGACCCGCGGGTGAGCTGGCAAACTCCGCAGCGTAGATGATTCCCGGTAACGCGTCTGCTCGGCGGCGGATAAACTCGATGGTGAGTGAACCACCTCCGTTGCGAGCTACGGAAGGCAGACCGGAGGTGCCGGAACCGGGCTGGAGCGTCGCGAGGGATGTGGCTTTCGGGTTCAGGTTGAAGGCGAACTCGACGATGTTTTTGACGCCGTCGCCGTCGGGGTCGGCGAGCAGGCCGCCGATGGCTGGGTAGAAATATCCCGCTCGCCATCGCTCCACATTCGGATACCAAGCGGCCATGCGCCCGAAATCCACTCATTCCAACCGCTCCGACAAAGAGAAAGCGCAACGCTCTTTGCCACCCGCTATGGGGCTGCCAGAAGTTTGGCTCATCGCTGTTTAGAGTGGGTAAAATCATGAGGGTTTGAGGGAGGGGAGATTGAGGTTAAGAGAGGCGGCTTTGAGGTAGGAGATGGCTCGGAAGAACTCAAAGTTGCGGAAGCCTCGGGCCATGCGTTTGGCGAGTTGGAGTTTG
>CAMDQC010000184.1 GCA_945905735.1 Prosthecobacter debontii
CTTTGGTTATGTGCAGGCGCACTAGCTCACGCGGCCCTCCGCGTGATTTATCAATCGCGAAGCGCTCATTTTTTCCGGCTGGAGCGCTGGGGAAATCGGCGCTTCGCGTGAGGAGCATCACGCGGAGGGCCGCGTGAGCTACGACACGCAATCGCGGCGTTCGGGATGAAGGCTCCGTATCTCGCGCTCATGGGATGGAGCGCCGCCGGAAACTCGAAGGACATGGCGGCGCTCAGCGTGATCGACAAAGATCCGAACGGGTGCTTCTTTGGATGAGGTTGCCATCCTTACGTTTGTCTGTCCCAACCGCGAATCACCATGAAACTAATCCAAATACTCATCCTCATACTCATTCATGCGACAGCCATTTGCGCGGGCGACGACACGAAAACCGTGCGCGTCTTTATCTTTGCGGGGCAGTCCAATATGGAGGGCGCTGATTCGAAGGTGAAGGACATCAAACGCTTTCCGCCGTTTGCGGGATTGGACGTGCCGCAGGACAAGGTGTTGTTTTCCTACAGCATCGGGCGTGAGGAAAAGCAGACGTCGAAAGGCTGGGTCGCGATGCAGCCTGTGGGCAAAATGGTCGGGCCGGAGCTGAGCTTTACCCGGCGCGTCGCGCAGGAAACGGGTGCGCCGATTGCCATCATCAAATGTGCGGCGGGCGGCACGACGCTCGGTGGCGATTGGAATCCCGATGAACCGAGCGGTTTCAAACTCTACCCGCTGGCGTTGGAGCTGGTGAAGTCGTCGCTGGCCGAACTGGATGCGAAGAAAATGCCCTACCGCATCGAGGGCTTCATGTGGCATCAGGGCGAAAACGATATGTTCGACAAGAAGTTCAAGCCGAACTACGGCGCGAACCTCAAAAACTTTCTGGCGAGCTGGCGGCGCGATCTCAAAACGCCGGGGCTGAAGTTTTACATCGGCGAGCTTTGCACGAAGACGATTTGGGGCATGGACAATCGCGACAATATGTATGCGATCCGGACGGGGCAGAAGGCGGTCACCGAAACCGATCCGCTTGCTGAATACATCCCCACATCCCACGTCGGAGTGGAAATCGGCGGCGGCGAGGGCTTGCACTATCACTACGGAACGCTCGGGCAGCTCGAGCACGGCGTGAACTACGCGGACGCCTATCTGCGGACCGTCGGCAGGAAGCCCGTCGAGCGCCCGCTCAAGGCCTGGCCTTACGCAAAGGGAAGTGCGGTGAAGCTCTTTATCCTCGCCGGACATCGCAATATGGAAGGCGAGCGGGCGTTCATGCAAGAGGCGAAGGAACTGGCGGTGGACAACGACCGTATCGCTTTCAAATACAGCCTCGGCGGCGGCTACAAAATCTCCACCGGCTGGGAGCCGCTCGGCCCCGCTGGATTCTACGACACATTCGGCCCCGAGCTGAGCTTCGCAAAGACGCTGCAAGGCAAGGTTCCCGGCAACATCGCGATCGCGAAGTTCACCGACAGCGGTTCGCAAATGAACGACTGGACTCCGCAAGGCACCGAGGCAAAAGACCGCAACCTCTATCCAAAGTTCATCGCCTTCATCCGCGACTCCATCAAGGAGCTTGAGGCCAAAGGGAATACGGTCGAGTTGGCCGGCATTTTCTATCACGTCGGCGAAAATGAGACGGCGTTTTACCCATACCGGAAGGACGCCGCGAAGTGGCTGCAATCGACCGTGGCAAAGAGCCGTGAGGATTTGGCGCTGCCTGCGCTGAAATGGTTTGTCAGCCAACAGCCGCCTATCGACGAAAAGGGACTCAACCGCATCGACATCACCGCAAACCTCACCGCCCTCGCCGCCGCAGACCCCGCGCTCATTCACATCAAGGCATTCGACCTCCCGGCGCAGCCTGAGAAGCTCGTTATCACGACGGAGGGAATTGTGCGCTTGGGGGAAGTGCTCGGTGAGAGCTATCTCGGACGGAAGTAGGGTAAACCAAAGTGGAACGAAAGTTGGGCTGGAAACCGGGACGCGCTCGCCCGGTTCCACCGCCGCTTCCGGGCACCCGGAGCAAATCGAGTTTATTCCGCAAACACCGCGGTGAACCCAGCCTGTTCAAAATGATGTTCTCTCGTCAGCGCGTCCGTCAGCCCCTCATCCGCCATGACAACCAGCGAGATGCAATCCGTCAGTGACCATTCCTTATCAGGCCGTTCGTTGTACAGCTCCAGAAACTGAAACTGAAAGGTTGAGTCCCGGGTCTTGACCGGCACCTGACTGGTAAACCGCGCTCCCGGGACGAATCTTCGGCCCGGAGATGCTAACCGTGCTCGCGCCACATTCGACGAAGCCACGCTTCACTAGCGATTCGCTTATTGCCGCATTCGCCGGCTTGCCCGCTCCGCTCTATCGCGGCGATTGCTGCGCGAGCACTTCGGCGCTGATCGCTTCGTAGGCGGCGACCTGCATGACGCCGCTCGGCGGGAGGATCGGGATGGGGTAGCCTTCGAGCCACACGCAGGCGTCGCCGTGCGCGTAACCCATGTCCACGCGGCGCGTGAAGGTCGCAGGGATCGTGTATTCGGGGCGCGGATTCTCAGACGTGATGAGCAGGACGCGCTGCTTCTTTCGCTCGAAAAGCGCGGCCACGTCGCGGTGCATTCCGTAGGCGTCGAGGCGGAGCACGAGGCCGCCGTCGGGTGTGTCCTTTTCGTAGCTCTTCATTTGCGATTCCACGTTGTCGTGAACCTCGTGGTTGATGGCCCACGCGGCGTCGCCGAAACGCGCAATCCAGCTCATCGCCATGTGGCCGGATGAGGCCACGGTCGTCTTCCGGCCCGCGCGCAACGCAGCAGCGATGTCAGCGGCGAATACGCGGAGGTCGGCGAGTTCCTCGCGTTGCAGGCGCGCTACGAGGTAGCGGATGCGAGCAAGATACGCGGCGGCGATTGAGCCGGGCGGCTGCGGCGGGACTTTGAACTCGTCGTGAAACTGCGTCTTTCCGAAGTAGCGGTCCGACCAGGCTTTGCCATCGGTGGTGATCCACGCTTTCCACATCGCGGGCATTTTTCCGCGCCGCGTCAGCGCGCCGGTGAACTCGGCGATGAAGAGCCAGCCGTTCACCGCGTTGGTAAAATGATGCGTCTTGCCCGTGGCCGCATCCTCCGCACCGGAGTCCACCCAAGCGTCGCACGCGGCGGCGGTCTCGGCGTCGCGCGGGCCGAAGCCGATGACGAAAATCCCTTTCGCACGGTCGGCTTTTACGCGCTGGAGGTCGGCGGGTTTTGGTGCGGTGTCCCATGCGTAAATGGCGACGTCGTTCGCTTTCTCCTCCGCGCTCCGCTCCTTTTTCCACGGGCGGTCAAAGCCGATGTGCATCAGCCCGCCCGCGCGGCCCATCAGCTCCTGCTCCAGCGTCGTGCCGATCCACGGGAAGCCGATGAGCCCGCCGCGCTCGTGGCGCTCGGCGATGCGCTCGGCGAGCTTCGTGATCTCCGGCACGCGCGCGGCGGCTTCGTCGAGCTTGCGGCCCAGCGTATCGAGGTAGCGCGATGCGGCGGACGGCTGTGGCGCAGGCAGTTTGTAGCCGTCCATTTTCATCAGCGTGAAAGGATAGATCGTGGTCGCGTAGAGCGTGCCGTCGCGCGTGGCGATGAGGGCCATGTGCGAGTGAAGCGGCGTGAGCGTGCCGTCGGGCAGCTTGTGAAAACCGTGCGAGTGATGCGGCGGTTTGCCGTCGGCGCGCGGCGAGAAGTCGAAGAAATCCGGGTTGGTGATTTTTAGCACGCCGAGGTCGTCGTGCTTCTTCGCGGCGGGGTCGAAGCGGACGAGGTGGTGAAAGTATCCGGTGCCGAATCCGCTCTCATTGTCCGTCCGCACGAGCGCGTAGATTTTCCCATCGGGATGAATGGTGAGGGCACAGCGGGAGTCGGGATTTTTTCCCGCGATCATCTTCCCGCGACTCTCGGCGGTCGCCTCGTGCAAATCGATGCGCAGGAGCGTGGGGTCGTTCATCAGGATGAGCCACGCGTGGCGTCCGTCGGGGTCGAGCTGCCACGTGGGGATGGAGGCGTTGTTCGCGCGTGTCCACGGTTTGCCATCCACCAGCAGCGGGCGCGTAGCGACTTTGTCCGTGGCGGGATCAAACTGCGCGAGCTGGAAGTCCTTCGTGATGGCACTGGCCACACCGCGCGCATCTACGAGCGTCATCGCGTAGGGCGTAAGCATCGGGCCGAGTTCCCGCCACGGCGCACCCGTGAGCGTGCCGAGCATCCAGTGCTGGTCTTCGCACGTCACCACGTAGAGCCGGTTGCGCGCTTCATCGGCGGTGACATCGATCACGCCCTGCTTCGCCAGCGGCATCCCGAGATTTTCCGAGCGGCCCGTGCGCGGGTCGTAGGTCATCACGTAGCCGCCGGGATACTCCTGCTTGTCGCCATCGATGGCGTAGCCCTGCTTCGAGCCGACATACACCTTCCCACTCGGCCCCACGAAATTGCGCGTGTGCAGCTTGGCCTGCGCCGCGTAGCCCTTCGCGGTGATGCCGCCGGTCTTGTGGACATCGAGCACGATACGTTGCTTCTCCGTCTTCGGGTCAAACTCCACGAGATACGAATTGTGCCCATACTTCGCCGTGCCGACGTGGATGCTGCCATCCTGCGCCTCATTCAGCGAAAAGTAACCCGACTCCTCGCTCGTCGTCTCCGGCAGGATGTAAAACGCCTTCGCCGGCACGTAAGGCGGCGGCTCCGCAGCGTGCGCGGAAAACAGAAGGAACAAGGCGAGAGCGGACTGGCGGAGTGAAGTGGTCACGCCAGACATCCCCCGAGGCCGCGGAATCTTTGCCGAGGCTGCGGGGAATTCGCAGAATCGACGCCGAAACAGGGACGCAAAGGGGCGATGCGGTTGCAAAGGTAGGACGGGTATCCCAACCCATCGCTCGATGCGGAGCAGGTTGGGAGACCTGTCCTATTTTCGGAGCAGCGTCTCGCCCCGGACGAACTCCGGCATGAGGACGGTGGAGCGGAATTTGCCTCCGGGTTGCGCGAGGACTTGGAGCATCAGCCGCGTGGCGGCGCGGCCGAGGCGGGGGCCGTCGTAGGCGTAGCGGGTGATTTCGGGGTCCGATGTTTGCAGGAAAAGATCGTCGCCGCGCGAGATGATGGCGGCGTCTTCGGGCACCCGAATTCCCGCGCGATTGAGACAGGCCAGCACGCACCAGACCCATTGTGGTTGCGTGACGAGGAAGGCCGTGGGGACGGGCTTGAGCGCGAGGAGCCGGGCCATTGCGCGTCGGATGGTCGGGCGGCTGGTGGTGCAGTGTTCGATTGCGACTTCCGCGGTTTCGGGGTGTTCGGACGACGCGTCGCGCAATCCGTCTTCGCACTCGGTTTCGCCGACCATTTCGAGCGAGAAACGCAGGAGCGCCAGTCTGCGGTGTCCGTATTTCAGGAATTGCCCGCCCGCGTGCCGGGCGAGGGCGCGACTCGCAAACTCGACATGCGGCAATGCCACGCCGGGTGCCCGTGCACCCAGCACCATGGCTGGCACACCGCGGGAAGCAAACCAGTGTTGCACGGCGGGAGGGACTCCGCAGAGCACCCAGGCGTCGCGCGGGCTGGCGTCCACCAGCGCTGCGAGGCTGCGGTTCGTGGTGGGGCGGGTCAAGTCTGCGCGGTAGAGGTAGTGGTATCCTGTCCCGGCTCCGGCGAGCCCGCGCTGCAGTTCGGCCAAAGCGCGTTCCATTACGCCGACGACGTTTTCGGGCGGCGTTTGGCTGAGCACGCGGACTTTGCCGCCGGGGACATTGTGTGGGGAGCCTTCAGTTGGTGGCGTCATGATGCGGTGCCGCCGCCCGTGCCCGCCCTTCTCCAGGTGCCGGTCCTGCGCCAGTTGTTCGATGGCGGCCCGGAGCGTCATACGGCTCACGCGCAGCTCGGCGCATAGCTCGTGCTCGCCGGGCAGATGGCCCGTCCAGCGACCGGAAAGCAGGCCGTCGCGGAGGACGCGCACGGTCTCCGCTGCCAGCGAGTAGCGTTGTGGAATGTCAGACACAGGCGCAAAGGCTGGCCCGCGCCAGTGGGAATGTCTAAACAAAAGACATTACTTCCCCGCTCGTTCACATGAGTCAGCCACGGCACCTTTCGCTCGTTCAGCGACTTCACCTGAAAGCGTTGAGCCGACTCCATGAAAACCACACTCACACTCATCGCCGCCCTGCTGTTCGCGCCGCTCGCCGTTTCCCACGTCTCCGCGCAGACCGTCGCGGTTTCGCAGCAGCAGGCGATCAAGAAGTATCCCGAACTCGCTGTGGCCGGTTCCGCGCTCAACAATGCGTTCGTCGCGGAAGTCGCCCGACGCAAGAAAACCAACCCGGCATTTTTCCGCGCAGCGGACTGGCCGATGCGGCTTGCCGACGAGTTGAGCGCCGCGCCCGCTCCGATGGTCGAGCCGGGGCCCGTGGTGAAGAAGGAAGTCCCGGCGGCTGCGGCAGCTCCGGTTTTCGAGATTAACGATCCCGCGTTGCGCAACGGAAAAGCGGACGCGGGGCCGGCTTTGCGCGAGGCGATCGGAAAAGCGATTGCCGCCGGACCGGGCGCGGAGGTGCGGCTGCCGGCGGGGAGATTTCGGATCGCGACTGCGGGCGACGCGAGCTGGCAACTCGGCATCGGCGGCGCGAAGGGGCTGACGGTGCGCGGAGTGCCGGGCGAGACGGAGCTTATTTTCGGTCTTCCCGATAAGGGCGGGATCATCATCAACGGCGGCGACGGCGTTTTTCTGAAAGACCTGATTATTGATTCCGACCCGCTGCCGTTCACGCAAGGGACGATCAAGACGGTGGACGAGGCGGCGGGGACTTTCACGATGACGATTGACGAAGGCTACCCGTCGCTGGCGGAAAAATGGTTCAGGGTGCCGGAGCCTTACATTCAAATGGGCGTTGCCTTTCGGCCCGCGGGGGACCGGCTGAAATCGGACGCGCCCGATTATTACAAGCTGGAGGATTGGAAGCCGTCGGAGACCGCGGGGGAATGGCGGATGATCCTGTCCGCGAAAGAGCGGGACAAGGCGAAGACGCTGGCGGCGGGCGACCGGTTCGTGGTGACGGCGCGCGGGGCCTCGGGGTTTTCGCGGTTCGGGGACTGCCGCGAGTCGGGGTTTGAGAATGTGACGGTGCATGCCTCGGCGTCGCCGGTCACGGTTGTGGCGGGGTGCGAAAAGATGCGGTTCAAGGGATTGAAGATCGTGCGGCGGCCGGGGACGACGCGGCTCATCGCGAGCAATGCCGACGGTATTCATTGCCAGCAAAACCGAATCGGTCCGCTCGTGGAGGACTGCGAGTTTTCGGCCATGGCCGACGACGCGATCAATCTCTACTGCTATCCGCTCGTGATTCAGGAGGTGCGGCCCGACGGGAAATTGCTGTGCTCGACCGGGACGGCAGTGCGCGCGGGGGACGAGCTGCAAATTCTGAATCCGCGCGAAGGACGGATCGTGGGCGAGGTCAAAGCCGCCGAGGTGACGACGAGCGGCGGCTCCTATTTGATCACGCTCGAGAAGCCTGTGGCGGGGATTCAGGCGGGCGCGGATCATCGGACGGGCGACACGATTTACAACCTCTCGGCCAGCGGCGCGGGCTTCGTGATTCGCAACAACTGGTTTCACCACAACCGACGCCACGGAGTGCTGGCCCGCGCGGGAAATGGGCTGATCGAGGGAAACAAGTTCGAGGAGGTCGGCGGGTTCGGGGTGACGATTGCCAACGAGCCGGAGTGGCCGGAGGGCCCCGTAGCGTCGGACATCATCGTCCGCGGCAATAGCTTCACCGGCGGCGGGTATTCGATGGGCTACAGCGATTCGTCGAGGGGCGCAGCGGTGCGCGTTCACGCCAAAGGACTCGGCGAAGAAGCTCAGGGACGGATGTCGCGGAGGATTACGATCGAGAACAACACATTCGTGGACCCGCCCGGCGGCGCGATCACGATCGGAGCGGCCGAGGGCGTGACGATTCGCAATAACACCGCGAGCAGCACCGGCGCACGCAGCGGCAAAAACACCGCGGTGATCCTGCTGGATAACGCGGCGGGGGTGGTCGTGGAGGGATTGACGATCACGGGGGCGAAGCAATGGACGTCGGCCGTGCGGGTGAAAGACACAGTGGCCCCCGGTGCCGAGGGCGCGACGATCAAGGACGTGAAAATTGATCCCGCCGGGGCGATCACGCTGGTGCAGGACGAGCGCAAGTGGATCGATGTGACCAGTATCATCGATCCCGCGAAGGACGCGGTGGTGGGTGACTGGCGGCGTGTTGATACGGGCATCGCCATCGCCACGGGCAACCGACCCAGCAACGGCTTGCTGCCGCCTATCCACGTCGAAGGCGACTATGACTTGGAATACCGCTTCCGCACCAGTCGTGGTGCCGTTCAGCCAGCAGTAACGATTCCCGTCGCCGATCGCCAATGTACGTTGAATTTTGCCGCCAACAGGGCTGGCTTGGAATTGATCGACGGCAAGACGATGATTGACGACACGAATCCCACCAGTACCAAACCCTCTCCCATCCGTCCGGGTCTCTCGCACACGGTTGGGATTAGCGTCCGCGTTAACGGCAACAATGCAGAGATTACGGTCAAATGCGACGGCCAACATTTGGTCCGTTGGCGGGGCGCCTTATCGAGTCTGTCCACGCACGGAGACTGGCGAGCGAAGGATTCGCATCGCCTTCACCTTGGCGCGCACTGCGTTGGTGAAGGTTCCTCCGTCACCTACGAGTCCATCCACATCCGAAGCGTCTCCGGCGAAGTCCGCCCCTTGCGCGCCGCGAAAACCCCTAACCCCCCAAGCCCCTGACCCTGGCCCGCCTGGAGTCAAATGTCCTATCAGTAAATGAAAACACACATGCGTCGCCAGGCAGCTCCAAAAAGCCCAGCACCAACTCCCTAATTTCTACGCCAACAACAAATCACAGATACCATGAACTTCACCAACACACACCGGAGCGGCTTGTTTTCCTCGATGGCCACCGTGCTCGCAATGACTGCACCGCTCGCCAGTGCAGCAACGATCACCCTTGCGGACGGCACCGTGCTTGAAGGCGAACTCGGCCCGCCTGTGACGGTCTCGATCATCACGTCCGCCGGCGCGCACGCGCAGAATGTGCCTTTTGCCAAGCTCCCGGCGGAACTACAGGCGCGGTATTGGAAAAGTCCCGCAGCCGCAGCGGTCATGAAGACCGGGCCGGTCACAAACGATGAGATCGTGGCGCTCGCAACGTCAGTGAATTTCAAAACGTGGGCGCAGGTGACTGCCGTCCCATCG
>CAMDQC010000185.1 GCA_945905735.1 Prosthecobacter debontii
CACCGCCAGAATCTTCCTCAATTCGTCCGGCGTGAAGATCGCCGGTGCCAGTTCGGGGCCGTTGAACGTCATAGCCCGCTTCTGGGAGCGTGTTGAACTGAGACCACTCAGATTACACCTATCGCCGAACTTTTTCGGTTTCGCCTGACAACTACTCCGCCACGCTTACGAAATCGGACTTATTCAGCGGCTCATCCTACCACCTCTACTACCGCAACTGCACTAACACAGCGATTGACGTCCTTAGTGCTGGAGGTATCCACATTCGAGGTCTAACCGCGAACCCAAGAGGGCTAGAGAACAAACTCAGACGGGATGATTTCTATCGATGATTGAAGATTGCGATTACTAAAGTCTCAACGGACATGAAGCCGACAGCTAAAGCTGCGTCGCGCTTTTTTCGCCGAAGGCAAACCGCAAGCCGAAACCCCGCTGCTCCTCGCCGACCCGATGGACCTGACTAAAATGCTGAACCTCCCGCCTGGAACATTTACGCTGGATGGACTCCGCGACACACAGGCGTTGTTTTATCCCGAGATGTGAGCCGCCCTCGCAGGACGAGCAAGCAACCCCACGGCGACTTCCATCCGGCGCTTCCAAAGGCAAACGCGAGCTTGGCAGTCGGCGCCGATTGGGGTAATAGTGCTGCATGTCGATTCAGCAACTCATCATCACCGAGGTGTCCCAGCAACCGGAGCCGTTGCTTCGAGAAGTGTGGCACTATATGAACTTCCTGAAAGCGAAGGCCAAGGAAGAGGCGGCTCCGCCTGCTGCGGTTCGCCCCGGGTTTGGATCGGTGCCGGCCATCACCCTCGCGGACGACTTTGATGCTCCGCTCGAAGCCTTCGCCGACTACCGCCCGTGAAACTGCTGCTCGATGCTCATGCGCTGCTTTGGTTCCTTGCGGGTAGCAGTCATCTCAGCACCACGGCTCGTGCGGGTATTCAAGATACGGCAAACACGGTCTTTGTCAGTCCGGCCACGCTTTGGGAAATCGGCATTAAAGACTCGCTTGGCAAGCTGACTTTGCCTGAGCCCTTCGAGCAACTTTTCCCCGCCCGGCTCGACGCCTCGAACATCGTAATTCTGCCCATTCTCGTCCCGCACCTGCACGAACACCGACGGCTGCCATTTCATCACAACGACCCTTTTGACCGGCTGCTGATCGCGCAGGCATTGGCGGAGGATTTGACCTTGGTGTCCTGTGATTCGGAGTTCGCACCATACGGCGTAAAGGTGCTGTGGTAACAGGGTACGGTGCTGGCCCGGCGCGGGAGGACGAATGCCGACCTGCTCGCCTCCCACTCCGCGCCGCCGGAGACCTAGGGTGTCGCGCTCTGGAATGCGCCGGATGCCACCATCTGGCGTGCGCGACTGCGTCCTGAGCGGCAGGTCTGGGGGCATGTGGACTATTACGGCTACCGTTCGGCTTGGCGTGCCTTCGGAATGCCGGACCCCGGCGCTGATTTCCTCGACCACATCTCCAACCGCCGCGCCATCCGCCTCCGCCACTACCCTGCTACCTGCGCCCGATTTCGCGTTCGCTGAATTCCTGCACGAAACCACGCTCTGGTGAAGCGCGATCACATTCCGCGATGGCTCGGAACAGATTGTCCGAGCGGCCAGCGTGAGAATGTAGTTTGGGGTTGGCTGCTCCACATTGCGTCGAATTCACAATGATTCCGTCAAATTGCATCTGGTAGCTAAAAGAAAGCGGGCCCCACCCACTGGCCCGCTTTTCTGAATTCACGCGAATTCATCTTTCACCAACGTGGCAAATCCCGCTGTCTTGAACCGGCTCACGATTTCCCGGTAACGCGGATCAGGGGAATTGACGAAATCACGGAACCACCATCGGCCGTTGAGACCAGTGTCGGCAAGGATTGCGCCGTGGATGTCGATGACGTGTCTGGGGAATTTAAAAAAGCCGAAGCACGCTTCGCAGCCGTTTTCGTCGGTCACGACGAGGACGACGCCACGCTGGGGAATTAACCGGCATTCTCCCGAGACAGGATCGTGATTGCGGAGCTGACCGGGTGCGGGAATTGCGATGCCCTTGAGTCGTTCGTCGTGAAGCGTGATACCTCCGCCGAGGCGATTTGCGAATTGGCGCCTCTCCGGCGTGTCGAACGGCACGTTTAATACCGTCGTCGGTTTGAACCCGAGTCGTTGTGCTTCGCGTTCAACGGCGCGCAGGAATTCTTCGAGTTGCGCTGCGGACATTTCGGCGGGTGCGCCGAATTCGTAATGGAAACTCAAACTCATTATGCTCCCTCCTTTCTGTGGTTGTTTGATTTGTGCGTGAAGGCCGGACCGGATTGGACAGTCCGGCCTTCGCGTATGTGGTGGATCAGAGATTGTGATCCAGATGACCCGGGCCGTTTCCTTCCGGGTCGGCGAGCACGGTGGCGGATGCTGCGTTCCCATCACGGTCCGAACCGGTGAGGACGAGGACAGGCAGCGGCTTTCCTTCCATTTCCTCCCATTGAATCGCCGTGATTTGCCGGCCGATCAATTTCCCGTAGTGCTCGCGCTCACGCGTAGTCGGCGTGCTCATGAGTGAATGCCGACGTGCGTATCGAGCAAGCCATGCAATGCTTCCGTGCGGCGCGGGAGTTCGATGAGGTTGCCTTTCAGCGCTTCGGTGAATGCGTTGAACAGACTCCATGCATTCCGTGGTGAGAATGCTTCGTGTCGCGGTTCGCGCCATTCATGCAGCACGCGGGGCACGAGCTTGTTTGGGCACACACCCACATCCACGGCGCGCACAATCAGATCGTGTGCGGTTCGGTCTTCGACATCGGCGAGTTGATACGTCGCGATGCGGTTGTCCTGGTGGTGCCAGCGGTCCATGAGTTTGCCGACGGCGCTCTGAACGAGGCGCGGCAAGTCGCGGGTGATGTGCGTGGTGTGTTTGCGCGCCAGCTTTACCTCACCGGAAAAGCTGAGGTTGTCGCAGACGAAAACACTCGCCCCGGCGGTAATGCCTGCGGGGAATGTTTTGTCATGACTGTTTCGCAGGCCGAGCACCCAGCAGTAGTCTTCCGCGTTTTGTTCGCGCAGGACTTCCATCAGTCCGAAATAGCGCTGACCGTCGTGGCTCAGGCTGTGGGCCTGGGTTCCGACGACGAGGCCGTTCGTTCTGAGTGTGCGCTCGACTTGGGTGACAAGTTCGAGGTGTGGGATGGGCGTCCATGTGGCCGTTGCGCAAGGCGTCGGCACGAGCTGGACTTCGGCGCGTTCTACTTTCTGTCCTCCGCAGTGGAGGCAGAGGTTTGGATGGGGGCGTTTTGTGGGTGCGGGTTGGTGGTCAATAAATGCGACCATGGTGTTTCTCCTTTCTGTTGGTGCGCCGACGATTGCCGGCGCGGGTTTGTTTCACGATTGAACGACGACGGGCCGGACAGACTTTCGTCCATCCGGCCCGTGCGCCGTGTGCGGCCTTCGCGATCTATGATTTAGATGCGGACGCTCTGAAGTGAGCGGAGCGTTGCACGCACGGACGAAATATCGCGCTCGCTGGTCTTCTGCTCGCGCTGCACTTGTTTGAGCAAATCACCGAGCTTGTTCAGCCCGGCGACTGCGTTGCGGAAATCCCCGCGCACCATTTCAATCTGCGCAATTGCGAGATCGAGCGCGGGCTTGGCTTCTTCCTTGTTGGGTTCGGCGGGTTTTGCGCCGCCGTTGTTGTTTTCTGGCATTTTGTTTTCCTCCTTCTTTGGTTTTTCCGCCGTTGGTGGCGGAGGGTTGGTATTGACCGCTGCGGGCGCTGGGGCCGGCGGCGGGTTGTTGGTTGCGGGCGCTTCGCCTTCAACGCGCACGGGCATGATGATTATTTGCCGTCCACCGGCCGCGAGGCGCAGCGGGGACAATGCATCAATGAAGTCGATTCGCGTGAGCCCGAAGCGCAGTGCTTTGAGCAGCGTGATCCGGTTTACAAACGTCCTCACGTCTTTGCCGCTGGCTTTTGCGCCGGACACTTCGATGGGCTTCCAAGGCTGTTCCCGCTCGGACTTTGCGAGCAGTTGCAGCCGTCCGTTTTGCGTCTCAATTCCGATGGCGTGATACCGTTCATCGTGATCCGGCAGACGGGTGATGGTTTGAATCACCGCATCAATGGACTCCGGCGCTATTTCAATGCAGCCGGTAAAGTCCCGACCCGCTGGAACGACCTGTCGCCAGTTCGGATAATTGCCGTCGTGCGAGCGGCTGACAAAACGCCAATGTTCGGTCGCCAATTCAAACACGGGCGCGTTGTCTTTCGTTGCGGGTTTGAGCCGCAGCTTCCAGTCGCCGTCTTCATTAAAGCCGCGCCACCCGAGAAATGGATGGGTTGGCAGAATAAGCGATTCCGGAAGCGCGAGCGTGAACGAGTTGGAACTGAACAGATGACTTCCGTCCGTTCCAACGACGTAATGCGCGTCGGGTTTGCTCACGTCGAGATACGCGCCGTTGAGCACGAGTCGGGTGGCGTCGGTGCTGGCGCAGGCGAGCGCATCGTGGATGGACCCGCGCAGTGCCGCATTTAGGACGACTTGATTGCCCGGCACCAATTCCATTTCCGGGAACTCGGAAACCGGAAGTGATTCGCAGCGGTGTTCGAGCATTTGACCAGCGACCGCAAACCGGAATACCGCCTTGTGGTCCTCCGCTTTCGTGAGCGCGAGCGTGTCATTCCGTCCGCTGCTCTTGGCGAGGTTTGCGAGGTCTTCGAGTGGAACGAGGATCGCGGTTGGTTCGCCCTGGTCGGGCGTGTGGAGTTGCACCGTCGCGGCGCGGTCAAGATCGGTGCCCGTGAGTTCGATGCGACCCTCGCGGGTGCGTTCGATGCGCACGCAGCCCAGAACGGGAAGCGTGCAGCGTCTGCCGATGATTTTACCGAGTCCGGCAAGGGCCGGTTTGAGTTCTGCCACTGGCAGAGTGATGGGATTCATGATGATGGTTCCTTTCTTGTTTTTTGTTTGTGTGAATACGGCAGCGAGCCGGGCGCACCGATGATGGCACACCCGGCCCGAGAGCCGTGGTTATTTGCGCCGGAGAAAACTCCGGATGAGTGCGATCAGAACGGCGAAGCCGATGACCGCGGTGATGAGCGAAATGCTCAGTGCCGCGAGATTCGCGGCAATTGCTGCCAGTGACGCAGTTGCTGCAAGCGCGCCTTCGAGCAGCAGCAACACTACGGGACCGACGATGATCGCCGGCAGACCGATAAGCAGCGCCGCTTTGATGCAGAGTCGAAGGACGCTCCGCAATGTGCCGCCCGGTGAGAGCCAGTATTCGGCGCGCGCAATCGAATAGCGCACAACTTCCGCCGCTCGCTCAATTGGCGCACGCCGCGTGAGTGCCGGATCAACCGTCGGTCGTCGTATCGGTTTTGCACCGAGCATTTGCCGCACGTGCTGCACGGCTCGCGCGATGCGCCCCGGAACGCGGATCGCGGTCAGTTCCCCGTCATTGCTGGTCTGCATCTTTGCGGGCATCGGAGCCGAGCATGGCTCCAACGATGAGCGCGATTCCGATTGCGCCGAGCGCCAGCAATGCGGCGGTCTTCCAGAGCGACGAGCTCGTCTCCTCTTCTGTCAGACGCGCCTCCACTTGCTCACGTCTCGCACGCTCTGCCTCAAATGCCTGCGTATCGAATCGGGATTCCGGGGCGGGATTGCATCCGCCGAGCAACAACCCGGCGGCGGCGACGATGATGAATAATCGCATGATGATACCTCCTTTCTATTGTAAATGCGACCACCCGCACTCCGGGTGGTTCGCGTCGTTTTGTTTCAGTGTTTCAGGCTGCCTCTGCGGCGGCCTTGTATTTGAGTTGTCCGACAACGCACTCGGCGGCGGCGATGTCCTCGCGTTGACCGAGATACACGGGTTGATAGACGCACCCGCTTTCCGGAAACGCGTAGAGGTATTTTACCTCCGCAACGGTTCCTTTTGCCGGAATTTCCTGGTTTGGCGGAATTGTGACATTGCCCGCATCAACCCACTTTGCGCCGCTGAGCAATTGCAGCGAGACGCTCCGTTTTGCGTTCACCTTCGCGATCACGAACGAAGCGCTCTCGACGAACTTCAATTTGAGCGCGTCACCCCCGCTTGACGGACGACCCGGCAGGTAGGTGCCCGTCAGCCTTTTCAAGACGACGCCCTCCTTGTTCTCCTGACGCATTCGCTGGATGAATTCGACTTTGTGTGACGTATCCATCGCCGTCTCCGGCGAACGCAGATGTGACCCGTCCTCGGGCACGCTCTGCATGAGCGCAAACAGCCGGTCACGATAAGGACGTGCGCGGCAATCGCTGCCGTCTAATTCGAGCACGTCGAAGACGATGAGCGTATTGCCCACGCATTCGCCATCGAAGACGAACGTGCCGGGCAATTGCGCCACCGCCCGCGCCACCGGTTCCGGCAGCGCCACGATGAGCCCCTTGCGGTTAATGCCATCGATTCCGTCCGCGTATTTGCGAACGAGCATCCGGCGACCGTCGAACTTCTCCTGCACACACCAATCGCTATTGGTCGCGAGCTGTGCTGCTTCGTCTGGAACCACGGGATTCAGCAGTTGCGGTGTAATTCCACTGAACTGTGTTTCCCGTTCGGTGTGCTGATACGGAGTGCCGGATTCACCCAGCGTGTAACCCTTCGCGGATTTCTCCGCGACGAGCTTGTCGTAAATGCGCTTCGCATCCTCGTAAGGAACGGGCGCAGTGGTCTTGGTGCCGGTCGCGAGCGTTGAGCCGCGCCGACCGTATGCAAAGGTGACAATGTGACCGTCATCCTTGGGTTCAATTGCGGTCTGATAGACCTTATCCGACGAACCCTGCCGGAAATAGAGCGTGATATTCTCCATGTGTTCTCCTTTCTGTTTTTCGTTGAAACGAAACAGCCCGGCCGCTGTCGCAACCGGGCTATCCCGTAGTTGATTTGGTTATTTCCAACTCTTGCACTCATTGATGAATTCGCACGACGCACACGCGAAACTCGGTGCAGGCACGTAGTCATTGCCCTGCACGCCGCGCACGTAGCTCTCGACCAAACGCATAAATCGCGTGGTCTGTATCTCCGTTGCAGGTGGCGCTTCGGTAATCACCAGCTTCGGCGTTTTAAGCTTCACCAAGTGGTGCAACTCCAATGCTGTCTCGCTGCGGTCCGTGGCTTCACGGTAGAGCAGCGAATACGCGGACAATTGAACATCGTTCGTGTGCAACGTCAGTTCGTCATTCGGCGTTTTGCCTGTGGTTTTGAAATCCACGATGCGCCCATTTGCGCGCACCAGATCGATGACGCCGACGAGTTTTGGCAGGCCGTGTGCGGACAGATCTTTTTCGACCATGACCTCCACCGCTTCCGGGCGTTCATCCACGGGAATCGGCGTCTCGCGCAAATACATCTGCACGAGTCCGAGCGCTCCGGCTTTCGCCTTTGCCTCCGGCTCATCCTCATCCCATTTGATTTCATCGTCCTCGTTCACTGCGGTCCATGCTTCGTCAAAAACGGCATCTACCATCTCGCCAACCAGCGGTGCCCCGCGCCAGCGCGCAAGACTCCACTGCTGGAGCACTGCATGAACGACGCTGCCAATATGCCGTGCCGGAGTGTTCGGTTTTTGAATGCCGAGCATGTAGCGGAAATAGAATTTCAACCGGCACCCCAGCCACGTCCCAAGACGGGACGCAGATACGGTCGCGAGCAGTTCTTCTTTCGTCCGCCCCACACGCGCCGCCGGCTTTGACACCGGCGGCGCGACAGGCGCAGTTTCAATCGCGGCAATCATTCGCCGCCTCCATGCCCGTTCACACGAACCGGCTCGCGACGATAGGGACGCTTTTGGCCGCGTGGTTTATTGCCGTGACGCTCCAGCAGTTCGTCGATCAGCCCGGACGCTTGCAGCCGATCGAGTTGCTTCACTCCCACGCCGAACATATCCATCGAGAGCTGTTCGACGTCGCGTTTATCGAGGTGATTTTCGCGAACGATTTTCTCGATGAGCTGCTGCTGCTTTTCCGAGCAACGCCACTGCCCGCTCCCATTCGCAGCGCCATTGCCATTTCCGTTTTCGTGACGACACGGCGCATGGCCGTTTGTATGTCCATTACCGCTATTGCGATGATGCTCACCCGCGCCACTCGATGTGGGCGGATGCATTCCGTAGGTCGTGGCGTCGGGAATGAACCCGACCTCCTGGATCTCGCGATCCACCGCATCCTGTAGCAGCCGGTAAAGCCGGGCGCTTTCTGCTTCGACCTGCGAGAGGTCGGTCAGCTCCGCGCGGATGCTCACGGTGTATTGATGCGAAGAGTAATTCGGCAGGCCGAGTTTCTTCGCGTAGTTGGCTTCCAAGTGGATGGCCATGATGTGTGTCTCCTTTCGTTGTATAAACGACAAAACCCGGCGAGTTGCCGGGTCTGTCGTCGGGTTGTTTGTTTGATGAATACCGGCGCTGAGAATCAGCCCGGCACGGTTTTGTTTTGCGGCTCCTCCGCAACACGCGGCGCGTTTTCCTCGCCGGCGGATGTGCGCGATAACGATTCCTCGACCAGGCGGTTTGCCAGTCGTGTCATCGGAACGCCCTCCGCCTTTGCACGGAAATACAGCTTGGTGACAAGGTCACGCCGGAGCTGCGGAGAATACCATTTGGGTGCTGGCATTTTTGCAGTGTATGAACGCGGGAAATCCGCGGAATCACACCCGCTTCGCCGAGGCAAAGAGGATGCAGTTCATCTTCATATAACGCGCTGGGTGGCTCTGTTTCATCATCCGTCCACCGCGTCGTTCTCGAGCGCTGCTAACGGAAACGCGCGAGTGCCGGATGATCGATAAATCGGAATTCGACAATTCCCCTCCCGTCCGGCTCCTTACGGAAACTGACAATGCACTGCCCCGGACCTGTCTAAAAGTTTGTGTTTAAGGGCGGTTGATGTGTTGATGGATTTGCTAGGGAGCCTGCGTTGTGGGCGAGGCAGCCTGGCAGAAGCGCGGGCCGAATTGGATGGCGAATTGGTTGGCGGCGGACTTCCAGTTCAGCGGT
>CAMDQC010000186.1 GCA_945905735.1 Prosthecobacter debontii
TGCGGACTCGGCGGCAAATTGCTGGATGCGCGGACTAAGGAGCTGCTGGCACTCGTGGGCCTAGAGGATGCGAAGGACAGGCGGGTGGGCGGCTACTCGAAGGGGATGCTTCAGCGTATCGGACTGGCGCAGGCGCTTGTGCAGGAGCCGCGTCTGCTGGTTCTAGATGAGCCGACGGCGGGCGTGGACCCGACGGGCTCGCACGAGATTCGGGATTTGATTTTGAAGTTTAAGGAACGAGGAATCACCGTGCTGCTGTGCTCGCATTTGCTGAGTCAGGTGCAGGAGATTTGCGACCGCATCGGGATCATGGATCGGGGCGAACTGATCCGCGAGGGAGCGCTGGACGATTTAATCGCGATTGAAAATCAGACGGAGCTAGTGCTGGAGAACGTGTCGCCCAAGTTAGTAGCGGAGTTCCGGGCGCGCGTCGCAGCAGAGGGCGGGCGCGTGGTGGGCGAGGGGAGGCCACAGCAAAACTTGGAGCGATATTTCCTCGATGTGACGCGGCGAAAGAATGGCGAATGAGGACGTTGGCAATTCGCGCGGGCATCCCGTAGAAGCTGCGCGACATGTATGAGCCGACCCAACGATCGCCGCGCACCATTTGGTGGGCCGCACTGATTTTCTGCACCACCGTCTTCGCGGATTCGTGGTTTCGGTGGAAGACGTTTCAGTATCAGACGTTCGATCTGGCGTTGTACGTGCAAGGGCTCTGGCAGGCGTTGCACGGGCAGGCGCATGGGTCGCTGCTCAATACGTCCATCATGGGTAATCACGCGGAGCCAATTGCGTTTCTGCTCCTTCCGTTCTTCTGGATTTGGAAGCATCCGATGATGCTCGTGGGCATCCAGACGATCTTGCTGGGGACGATGCCGTTCACCGCGTACCGCATCGCGGCGGCGATGGAGTTTAGCCCGCGAGCGAGCGTGGGCCTCGCGCTGGCGGTGCTGCTGGCACCAGCGACAGGATTCGCCGGGCTGCACGAGTTTCACCCAGAGACGCTGGCTGCCCCGTTCATCTTGCTGATGCTGGAGGCGCGGCTGCGGCAGATGACCGGGCTGCATTTCCTGTGGTTCCTGCTGGCGCTCATGTGCAAGGAAAACGTGGCGCTGATGCTGGCGTGGATGTGCGCCGTGCATTGGGTGCTCGAAAAGCGCAAAGGCCGCGAATGGCAAATGTCGGTGAACATCCTCCCTGGTTCTTTGGCGCTCGGCTGGGTGCTGGCCTACGGGCTTTGGCTCGGGCCAAAATGGAACGGTGGCAGCGTGGATTACGGGAGTCTGTATGCGCACTTGCGCAACGATGAGGGCTCGCTGGTTGCGGGCAAGGCGTTCGGCGCTCTGTGGCAGGGAATCACGGGGGGCAAGCTCGTGGTGGGTTTGCTCATTCCGTTTCTCTTCCTTCCCATTCTGCGGCTGCGCTGGCTCATCATTGCTGCGCCGCTTTTTCTCCAGCACTTGCTGTCGTCCCGCCTGTCGGAGTGGCAGATTTACTGGCACTACGGAGCGCCGCTTCTGGCGCTGATGTGGTTCGCGGCGGCGGAGGCTTCGGCACGGCTTTTCTGGCGCGATGCGATGGCGACTTACATGATCACGGCGTGCGTGATTACGCAGCTTTGGTTTGGCCCGATGCACTGGACTGGCCGCACCATCGCCACCGCTGGTGCGAATTGGCGCGCAAGCCGCGTCCACGCAAGTCTCGTGGCGGCGGTGCCTGCGGATGCCAGCGTGACGGCCAGCCTCGGCATCCTCTCGCATGTCGCAAAACGCGAGAAACTCCAGTCCCTCCAGCTTGTGCTCATGGGCCTGAAAACGCTCGGCGGAACCCGCTACGTGCCGTGGCCGACGGACCACGCGCTCGTGGATTTCGCAGATACGTGGACGTTCAGCGCGGATGCCGGATCGCTTCATCCGCAGATGCAAGTGCTCAAGACGGGCGAGGTGATCCCTTCCTCCGATACGCTGATGCACCGCTGGCTGAAAGAATCCGCCCTTTTTCCCGCCACACAGCGCAACGCGTGCGCGCACTTTCGCCGTGTAGAGCCCGTGCGCAGTGCTGCACCGATGGGCACTCCGCGTCGCCTGGATGTACAGACGCAGCTCATCTCCTTAGTGCCCGCCACGCCTGTGGGCGATGACGTGCTGAACTGGAATCTGACGTGGGACTTTGGCAACGAACGCACCACTTTCCCGTGGCTAAAACTGTGGCTGCAAAGCGCGAGCGGCGACAGCTACTACATCCTCAAAGGTCCGGCGCTCCCCGGCGTGGAGTTCGGGCAGTTCGTCGAGACATGGACCGCCTCGCACCCCAATATCCCAGCGGGAAAATACAAAGCCGCTCTGATATTTTACAGCCCCCTCGGAGCGAAAGGAGCGGGCGGCTTCGAAGTCGGGGAGATCGAGGTGAAGTGAAACGGCGCGGGGGAAAATAGATTGCACCGCAACGGCTTGAGCGACGTATTCACCACATGTCTATTGCGACAAAAACGGGAGATGATGGAACTACGGGCCTGATGTTTAACCGGCGTGTGCCGAAGACAGACGCGCGCGTCGCCGCATACGGGGCGTGCGATGAGCTGAATGTCGCGCTCGGCCTCGCACGGGCTTGGAATGAAGACCCTGGGCTCGCGAGCGAGATCCTCGGTATCCAAAATGAGCTCGTCATTTTGATGGGCGAACTGGCCTGCGCCGCTGAGGACCATGCGAGGTATGCGGAGAAAGGGTTTCAATTCGTCACCCCGCAAATGGTCGATCGACTCACCGCGTTGATCGATGACTTGGAGAAAGGGAAAAACATCTCCTTCAAACATTGGGCCACCCCCGGCGCGACGCAAGGGAGCGCGATGCTCGACGGTGCGCGCGTCGCCTGTCGCCGAGCCGAGCGCGCCGTGTGGGAACTACGCGAGCGCGGGTTTCCGGCTTCCGATAGCATCGCAAGATACCTCAATCGCCTCTCTGATCTTTGCTGGCTATGGGCGCGCTGGGTCGAGACGGTGGCAGGCGTTGCATAAATTGGGTCGTTGATTTTGCGTGCCACGTTTCCCGCGCCCGGCATACTTCGCGCCCTATGAAACGCAGAACATTTCTCGCCTCCATCATCCTCAGCGCCACCGCAGCCGCTCTCCGAGCCGAAGAGTTCACCCTCGAGCCCGGCTTCGTCTCGCTCTTTAACGGCAAAGACCTCACCGGATGGTCCTACAACGAAAAAGAAATCTTCGACGGGAAGCTCGAAGCCTCCGACGGTCGCTACACCGCCAAGGACGGGATGCTCGTCGTGAACCCCTTCGATGAAAAACGCGGCCCGCACCTTCGCCAACTTTACACAACCAAGCTCTTCCCCACCAACTTCGAGCTCCGCCTCGAATTTCGCGCCTCCGTCAACGCAGACAGCGGCATCTTCATCCGCAAGCCGCAGCTCCAGTGCCGCGATTACCTCGTCGCCGGCCCCTACAAAGCACTCAAGTCTTACAAAGCGCAGGACTGGAACCAAATCGTCGTCATCGTGAAAGACGGCGTCGCCCACTGCACCTGCAACGGCGAAGTCCTGGAGGCCGCGCTCAAGCTCCCTGAGACAGGTCCCATCGGCCTTGAAGCCGATCGAGGCACCATGGAATACCGTCGCATTCGCCTCAAAGCCGAGTAGCGCGCGGTCACGCATTGCCGTGCGCGTGAACTCGGTGCAGTCGCATTGATTCCTCGGCCACGCGCTCTTGTATATGTTACAGCGCACTGAACACCAATGGTCACCGCTCGCACCATCATCGCACTCCTCGCTTCGAACTACGCTCTTCATGCCGCCGACGAAAAAGCCGAGCAGCTCTTTGTTCGCCGGATCGCTCCGTTGTTTCACGAGAAGTGTCTCGCGTGTCACGGCAAGGATGAGGCGAAGATCAAGGGCGGGCTGGATATGCGGACGGCGGCGTCCACGCTGAAAGGGGGCGACAGTGAGAAGCCGGGATTAGTCGCGGGAAAGCCGGAGGGGAGTCCGCTTTATCTCGCGGTGACACGCAAACACGATGACTGGGAGCCGATGCCGCCAAAGGAGGCTGACAAACTTTCCTCGGAGCAAATCGGCTGGATCAAAGACTGGATCGCGGGCGGTGCGCCGTGGCCGGATGACGCGCGCGTTCAGGTCGTCGCGAAAGCGAACGAGACGGCGTGGTCGGCGGAGGATGGGGTGGTGATGAAGACGGCGGGCGGTCTGTCGCCGGAGTGGACGAATCGGAAATACAAGCCCGACGGGATGTGGGCGTATCAGCCGGTGAAGAAGCCAACGCCGCCGATGGCGAGCGGCAATCCCATCGACGCCCTCATCGCTGCGAAAATGCCCGCCGGACTCGCATCGGCGCCGGCAGCGGACCGCGTGACGCTCATTCGCCGTGCGACGTTTGATCTCATCGGCCTGCCGCCGAAGCCGGAGGAAGTGGAAGCGTTTGTGAAAGACCCGCGGACGGACACCGAGGCGTTTGCCGCGGTTGTCGAGCGTCTGCTCGCGTCGCCGCATTACGGTGAACGCATGGCGCAGCACTGGCTCGACGTGACGCGCTATGCAGACAGCAGTGGCCTTGCGAATGACTACGAGCGCGGCAATGCGTGGCGCTATCGCGATTACGTGGTGCGCTCGTTCAACGGCGACAAACCCTACGACCGGTTCGTTCGCGAGCAGATCGCGGGAGATGAGATCGAGCCAGAGAATCCCGAGATGCTTGTGGCCACAGGCTTTCTGCGGATGGGCCCGTGGGAGCTGACCGGGATGGAGGTTGCGAAAGTCGCAAGGCAGCGGTTCCTGGACGATGTGACGAATGGCGTGGGCGAGACGTTTCTCTCGCATTCGCTGCAATGCGCACGGTGTCACGATCACAAATTCGATCCGGTGCCGACGCGCGATTACTATTCGGTGCAGGCGGTCTTCGCGACGACGCAACTCAGCGAACGAGCCGCGCCATTTTTGCGGGAGGAAAATACGGCGGGCTTTGAGGAGAAGAAGTTTCTCGAACCGCGCCGCGCGGAGTATCTCGCGACGTTGCAGCGTCTCGACGACAAACTCGTGAAGAATGCGGAAGGCTGGTTTGCGGAGAAAAAGATCGATCCGACAAAGTGGAATGCGGCCATCGCCGAAGCGCGAGCGCAGGAGCGCGGCGGCAAGCGGCGCGATTTCGACGGCGTGTTCGATATAGCACGCAACGCGATGACGCGGCAGGGCGTGGCTGAAGATCAGTTCCCGCCGAAGCTCCACGGCTTCCTCCCCGAGGATTACGGCAACGAGCGGGTGGCGCGAAAGGGCTTGGAGCGATTGAAGTGGGAGTTGGAGCGCTACGAGCCGTTTGCCTTCGCCGTTTACAATGGACGCACTCCGCAGATGACCGCGGTGTTTGCACCGCTGCGGATTCCGCAGGATCGCATGGAGAAGGGCGAGTTGGAGCAGACGTGCATCCTCACGGGAGGCGATCCGTTTGGGGCAGGGGAGAAGGTGAAGCCCGGCGTGTTGAGCGCGGTCGCGGTCGCTGGGACCCCCGCGATTCCCGACGGAATCGAAGGTCGGCGCAAAGCCTTCTCCGACTGGGTCGCGAGCGCGGACAATCCGCTGACCACGCGATCAATCGTGAATCGGATTTGGCTCTGGCATTTCGACCGGCCCATCGCGGGCAATCCGAACAACTTCGGCAGCACGGGAAAGAAGCCCACGCATCCCGAGTTGCTCGACTGGCTCGCAGCGACGTTTGTGGAGAAGGGCTGGAGCCTCAAAGCGATGCACCGGATCATCATGAACTCGGAGGCGTATCGGCGGAGTTCAGTAATCAGTAATCAGTCGTCAGTGATCAGTAAAAAGGCACCACTGAATACTGAATCACTGATTACTGATTACTTGCTTTTCAAACCCCGCCGGCTCACCGCCGAGGAATTGCGCGATGCCATGCTCACAGCGACGGGCGAACTGAATTTCACGCTCGGCGGCATTCCCAACCGGCCCGAGATCAATCTCGAAGCCGCGCTGCAACCGCGTCAGGTCATGGGCACCTTCGCCGCAGCGTGGACGCCGAATCCGCTGCCCGCGCAGCGTCATCGACGCTCGCTCTACGCGCTGAAAATTCGAGGTCTGCCCGACCCGTTGCAGGAAGTCTTCAACGCGCCCGCGCCGGATTTCTCCTGCGAGCGTCGCGAGGCTTCCACGGTCACGCCGCAGGTCTTCAGTTTGTTCAACGGCCAGTCCACCCACTCGCGGGCGCTCGCTCTTGCCAACCGCGCGATGAAGGAAACCAAGAGCGACGAGCAGGCCATCACGCGCGTCTTCGCGCTCGTCTTTTCGCGTCCGCCTTCACCCGATGAACTGCAAAGCTGCCTCGCCCACTGGCGCGACATCGAAGCGCTGCTCGGCGACAAAATCCCGCCGCCGCAAAAGCCGCCGCTCGAAGTCCGGCGCGAAGCCGTGGAGGAAAACACTGGCGAGAAATTTTCCTTCAGCGAAAAGCTCCACGCCTACGCCGAGTTCGTCGCCGACCTACAGCCCGCCGCCGTCCCCGCCCGCACCCGCGCCCTCGCCGATGTCTGCCTCGCGCTGCTCAACTCCAACGAATTTGCGTATGTTTATTAAAGAAACCGGGATTGCACCGCAGAGGCGGGATGAGCGCAGAGGATTATTTTGGGAATGATTTCCCTTTCTTCCTTCACGGTGCAAATGCAGCCATCCTTCATTTGAAAGCTATGAATGTTGACCATGATAATCAGCTAAGTGGGGCCGTCATCGGTGCCGCTATTGCGGTGCATCGGCAGTTGGGGCCCGGTGTGGACGAGGCTGCATATGAGGCAGCGTTGTCCAAGCGCCTCACTGCGGAAAAAATCCCTCACGAATGTCAGGTGCCGTTGCCGCTAGTTTACAAAGACACAACGCTCGACGCCGGATTTCGTCTCGATGTTTTGGTAGATGCCCGACTGCCGCTGGAATTGAAAGCCGTCGAGGCTACTCTGCCGATTCACGATGCCCAGTTGCTGACGTACATGCGACTCGGCTCCTTTCCACTCGGTCTGCTCATCAATTTCGAAGTCGCCGTTTTGAAACAAGGAATCCGGAGGAAGGTGCAGACTACGGCAACCGCGCGTCGGGAAGACTCTGAGCAGCTTCCAGATGGGTTCGACGCGTTGTCACGGGAAATCTTGGACGCCGCCATCGAGATTCACCGACACCTCGGCCCGGGTCTCTTGCGAAGCGCCTACGAAGAATGCCTTTGCCATGAATTGCTACGGCGCAGGATTCCCTTCATACGGCAGTATCAAGTTCCATTATTGTGTGACGGACAGCCGCTCGGGCAATCGGCGGAGGTTTCTTTGCTAGTCGCCGATTCAGTGCCGGTGCAATGCCTCAGCGTTGGCGAACTGAGCGACCTTCACGAAGCGCGTCTGCTCGCCCGGATCCGGCAGGGTAACTGGCCCTACGGCTTGCTGCTCAACTTTAACTCACCAACGCTCACCCGCGGCATCCGCCGCCTCACCCGATGAAACCGCAGGACTTTACACCGCAGAGGCGGGAAGGACGCAGAGACGATACCGCGTTCCATTCCCAAAACATTCTCTGCGTTCATCCCGCCTCTGCGGTGCAAATGCAGCGTCGTCAGTTCCTCTACAGCCTCGGTGCATCGGTCGGCAGCGTGGCGTTCAGTTCTTTGCTCGCCGCGGAGGAAAAGAAGAACCCGCTCGCGCCGCACGCCGGTCATTTCCCGGCGAAGGCGAAGAACGTCATTTTCCTCATGATGGAAGGCGGGCCTTCGCACATCGACACCTTCGACCCGAAGCCCATGCTGGCCAAGATGCATCTCAAGGAGTTCGTGCGTGAGGGCAGGCAGAAGTCCGCGATGGAAAGCGGCAAACGCTACTATGTGCAGAGCCCCTTCAAGTTCATCAAGGCCGGCCAGAGCGGCGCGGACATAGCGGAGAATTGGACGCATCTCGCGAAGGTCGCCGACGAAATTTGCTTCTTCCGCGGCTGCACCGTGGACAGCGTGAACCACCCGACCGCGATGTATCAAATGAACTGCGGCAATCGCTTCGGCGGCGACCCCGGCCTCGGCGCGTGGGTGAATTACGGTCTCGGCACGCTCAATCAAGACCTTCCCGGCTTCATCGTGCTGCCCGAGGTCAGCTACCCGCAAGGCGGCGCGGCGAACTGGAGCAACGGCTACCTGCCCGCGAGTTTCCAAGGCACACCGCTGCGCGCGAAAGGCTCGCCCATTCTCGATCTCACGCCGCCCGCCGGAATCAGCACCGAGCGCCAGCGAAAGAACCTCGACCTCATCGCCAAGCTCAACACCGCGCACGCCGCGCAGCATCCTGGCCACGACGATCTCGCCGCGCGCATGGACAACTACGAGCTCGCCTTCCGCATGCAGATGCAAGTGCCCGAGACGCTCGACCTTTCCAAAGAGGACGCGGCAACGAAGGCGCTCTACGGCATCGGCAAGGACGCCACGGATTCGTTTGGCCGCAAATGTCTGCTCGCCCGCAAGCTCGTGGAGAAAGGTGTGCGCTTCGTGCAGCTCTACAACGGCTCATGGGACAGCCACGACTACATCGAGCGCGCCCACGGCAACCTCGTGCGCGGCGTGGACCAGCCCATCGCCGCACTCATCACCGACCTCAAACAGCGCGGCCTGCTGGAGAGCACGCTCATCGTCTGGGGCGGCGAGTTTGGCCGCACGCCCGACAACGGCGTGCGCGGCGGCACTGCCTACGGCCGCGATCATAACCCAAACGCCATGACCATGTGGCTCGCCGGCGGCGGCTGCAACGCCGGCCACACCATCGGCGCCACCGACGAACTCGGCATGACCGCCGTCGAAGGCAAAGCCCACGTCCGC
>CAMDQC010000187.1 GCA_945905735.1 Prosthecobacter debontii
ACTGCCCACGCGCAACCGGATCCTCGCCACCCCACCGACGGCAAGCGCCGCCGAAGTTCAGCAAATGTAGTGCAGAAAAATCGAGTTCGCCGCCCAGGGACCCGCATGAATGCGGAACCGGCCTCCGCGAACTGCGGAACTTGGGTTAAGTGTGATTCCGCAGGAGCCACAGTCGCGGGGATTTGGATCGGTCTCGGGATAGGAAAGCGGTTTCTCCCGAATGATTTTCCGCAGCGGTTGGCTGAGTTCCATCGCACCAAAGAAAATGGCCACCGGGATTCCCCACACGAGCATCCAAACAAAACCGTCGTAACCGCGATACTTGAGTTCCACGGTTCCGATGAACCACACCACAAACCATCCGAACTTTAGTGGAGACCATCGTGGAAACATCGGTCGCGAATCGCCACCACACGCCTCGCAGTGATACGTGTTGTCCCGAAACCACCGCCGCTTCCAGCCCACGACCGGAGCCTGACAATGCGGGCAAAGCTCGAAACGGCTAGATTGCGGTTGGTGCGGATTCATTTGAGACGCCACACTGCTTAGCGCCAGCGAACCGTTCTGCAATCCGCTTTCCGCTTTCCGCCCTCCGCAATCCCCGCTAACGCCTCCCGCATGGCTATCGCGCCGAAGGCGCTACCGGACTCTCAACACTCAACACTCAACTCTCAACTAACGCATGGCACATCAAAAATCTGACGGAATGAACTACGCCCCCGTGGGCAAACCTGCACCAGTCGTCGCGCCCGGCGAATTTGTCTTCGCCGCCGCCGCACTCGAACACGGCCACATCTACGGCCAGACCCAGGGCCTCGTCGAAGCCGGTGGCGAATGCCGCTACGTCTGGGACTCCGACCCGGCGCGCGTCGCGAAGTTCATCGAGAAATACCCGCAGGCCCAGCCCGTCGCCACGCTCGACGAACTGCTCGACAAAAAAGACGTCCACCTCATCAACGCCGCCGCCATCCCGTCCGACCGCGGGCCGCTCGGCTGCCGCGTCATGGCCGCCGGCAAAGACTACTTCACCGACAAAACCCCATTCACCACCCTCGACCAACTCGCCGAAGCGCGCCGCGTCGTCGCCGAGACCGGCCGCAAATACATGGTCTATTTCTCCGAGCGACTCCACGTCGAAGCCAGCGTCCGCGCCGGACAACTCATCGACCAGGGAGCCATCGGCCGCGTCGTCCAAGTCATGGGCATGGGCCCCCACCGCAGCAACCCCGCCACCCGCCCCGCGTGGTTCTGGAGCCGCGAAAAATGCGGCGGCATCCTCACCGACATCGGCAGCCACCAGTTCGAGCAATTCCTCACCTACACCGGAGCCAAAAGCGCCACCATCACCCACGCCGCCGTCGCCAACTACCACCACAAACAATTCCCCGAATTTGAAGATTGGGGCGAATGCAACCTCCTCGCCGACAACGGAGCCACCAACTACGTCCGCGTCGATTGGCTGAACCCGCAAGGCCTCCGCACCTGGGGCGACGGCCGCACCTTCATCGTCGGCACCAAGGGCTACATCGAAGTCCGCAAATACCTCAACCTCGGCGCGGAGGCCGAAGGCGACCACCTCTTCCTCGTCGATGACGCCGGCGAGCACCACATCCGCTGCCACGGCGAAGTCGGCTTCCCCTACTTCGGCCAGCTCATCCTCGACTGCCTCAACCGCACCGAAACCGCCATGACCCAGCACCACACCTTCCTCGCCGCCGAGCTGGCGCTGCAAGCGCAGGCGATAGCGAAGCGGGTGGAGTAACGAAACATGAACCTCAAAACCACTCGCCCCCAGAGCGAACTCATCATCGGCTCCGGCGCCACAATCATAACCGGCGCGATGTGCTATATCGCTAGCGTGAAGTTCGTCTCCATCTACGACGGATTTTACGGCGCGGACATGGAGTTTCCCCTTGTCACAAGAATCGCCCTCGCCGCGAAAATCTGGTCACCGATTCTGCTCGGTGTCGCGCTCGTCTTCTTCCTGAGACGTGTGACCCGGCCACCGCAAACTCGAAAGCCGCTCGCGACGCTCATCGCGCTCAATCTGCTCGTCATGCTCTTTGTGGGCTACGGCTTATTCGCGCCGTTGCGTCGGACGACATTTGAAATGTCGAAACCACCGACGCCCGCCGCGAAAACCCAGTGAGCCGCGATGAAGCCGGCGAGGGACATTTGTTCCGTACCAGACCCTACCGCCAAGCCCTCTTCGCTGGCATCGTGTGCATCATCCCGCTTGGGTATGGCGTCCGGTTTTCCAGGGCGCTGAATGCGCCGCTGCTGCAGGACATCGCCGGGGCTGTTTGTTATCAAATCCTTTGGATGATGATCGTCGCATTCATCCGCCCGAAGCTCTCGCTGGGAAAATGCGCCGTGGGAGTGTTCATCGCCTCCACCGCCATCGAATTCCTGCAACTCTGCAAAGCGCCCTTCCTTCTCGCACTCCGCGCGACGTGGCTGGGGCGGGTCATTCTCGGCACCACATTCCTATGGGCGGATTTTCCACCCTATGCTCTCGGCTGCGTGCTTGGCTGGGTGACGTTGAGCGCACTTCGGAAAAGATTCACGCGCCCGCTTGCCGCGACAGGGCGATGAGTCATCACTGCTCGACGCGGTAGATGGCGGTCTTGGTGCGGAGGATGAGCGATTTTCCGGAGACGGCGGGGGAGGCCATGAAGCCGTCGTCGAATTTGCCTTCGCCGAGCTTTTGGAAGGTGTCGCCCGCAGCGAGGACGGTCACTTTCCCCTCTTCGCTGAATAAATAGATGCGGCCCTCAGCGAGGAGCGGGGAGGCGGAGTAGTTGCCGCCGATGCGCTCGCGCCAGAGGTCTTCGCCGGTCTTTGCGTTCACGGCTCCGGCCATGCCTCCGTCGTTGAGAATGAAGACACGCTTGCCGTCGTAGCAGACGGAGGGCTTGTTCGGCGCACTCTTCGGCGAGCGCCATGCGATGCTCGATTCCTCCAGCAGTCCGCTGCCGCCGAGCTTGAGCGCGATGACTTGCCCCTTGCCGAAACCGATCGGGAAAAACGCCACCCCGTCGCCGACCACGGGCCGCGCCGCGGCGCTGTGTGCGCCGCGTTCTTCAAAGCGCCACAGCTCTTTCCCCGTCGCGGGCTCGTAGCCGTAGTGCGCCTTTGCTCCGCTGGAAATGAGTAGCGGCTTGCCCGCAAATTCCGTGACGTGCGCGGTGGCGAAGCCTTTGCGCCAGTCGCCATCAGCCTCCGGTTTGCCGTCGGGCTGGATGTCTTTGAAATCAATGGAGCGGTCCACTTTCCACACGGTCTTCCCGGTCACTTTATCGAGCGCGACGATGAACTGCACATCGCTGCCGTCGAAGGGGAGAATGAGCAAGTTTTTCCACAAGATCGGCGAGCTTCCTGCGCCACGGAAATGGTTGCACACAAAGTCGCGCCGCTCCCACAGCACCTTGCCGCTCGCGGTGTCCAGCGCGGCGATCCCCGGCGAGCCGAAGCTCACGTAGATGCGCCCTTCTTCGATGGCGGGCGTGGGCGAGCCGTAGCTGTTGAACTTGTGGCAAAACTGCGGCTTCTCCACGTCGAACAGTTTCTTTTCGAGCGCGATTTTCCCCGTCGCTAGATCAAGCTGCACGATGCCGAGTTGCTTCCCGTCTTCCGTGGCCGTCGTCGCCCACACGCTGCTTCCCCACACGACGGGCGAGGACCACGCTTTGCCGGCGACGGGCGTTTTCCACTTCACGTTCTTCCCTTCGCCCATCTCGATGGCGAGCCCTTTGGAGTCCGAGGACCCATCGCCGCGCGGGCCGCGAAATTCGGGCCAATTCGTATCGGCAAAGGTGAGTGTGACGGCGGTAAGCGAGAGAAGTGCGATGAGTCTCATGGGTTGGAAAATAGGGCGCGAGATTCGCCAGAGTGCGCTCGGATGCAATGCGAAAGAACGCGGCTCCTTGCGTTTCGCGCCGTCCATCCGCCATCCTCGCCGCCGCATGAACAAAATCCTCGTCCTTTTCGACTCCGCCTCCGGCAACACGCGCAGCATGGCCGCGCTCATCGCCGAAGGCGCGCAGACCATCGGCGATACGGAGGTCCGCCTCCGCCATATTGACGAGGCCAGCGCGGACGATGTCGTCTGGTGCGATGGCCTCGCCGTCGGCAGTCCCACGAACATGGGCATCCTATCGTGGAAAATGAAACGCTTTTGGGACGAGACGATGCACGCCCAGTGGATGAAGGTGGACGGCAAAATCGCCTGCGCATTTTCCAGTGCCGGGGGCTTTGGCGGCGGGCAGGAGATGGCGTGCCTCAGCATCCTCACCGTGCTCATGAACTTCGGCTTTCTCGTCTTCGGCGTCACCGATTACGCGGGTAAACTCACCACCGCCCACTACGGGGCTATTGCAGTCCGTGAGCCCCGGGACGAAGAAATCAAAGCCGCCTGCCGCAAACTCGGCCGTCGCCTCGCCGAGTGGACCGCCACCTACATCCATGCCCGCCCCGAAGAGCACCCGGCGCGCAAAATGGCCGAGCGGGCGATGCCGGGATAAGGGGTGAACGGACCCCGATCCTCGGTGTCGGTCGGTCGGAATTTCCCCCAAATTCGCAGCGCTTTCCAAAATGTCACAGAATACCGGTTGAAATGCCGGGAAATCCTTTCAGGTTAAGGTCCAGACATTTATTCTACGTGGGAACTCTATCGTGGACGGGAAAACCGTTGACTTTCCTGAGGCACCGACCTGATAAAAACGTTACTGAACTCTAGCTCCTAAAACACCTGATACCGATTAACTTCCGAATGAGACCCACATACTCTCTCGCTGCCCTTGCGCTTTCCTCTGTACCAGCCCATTGCATCAGAGAAGATCGCGTGTCTGCCCGCACAATAATTGCTCCCCGTTAAAAGTCATTTTCCACCAAACAACCTTTCAACTAAAAGCCCAAAGCCCAGTCCACCAACTTTATGAAGCCGACCAATCTCAAACCCACCGCATGGCAACAATTCCTCAAGTCTCTCAAAAAGCGCGAAATCGCTGCTCTGCCGCTGGGGAAAAAAGCGGCACTTCAGCCTGAAGCGCTCGAAGGACGTATTGCGCCAGCAGCCGTCCTTACTTTGAACGCTGGGGAGAATGCTACGTTTGTCGGCGACGGCTCGGGCGACAACACGTCGGTGTTCAATTTCGATGCCGACTTCACTGGATTCTACAACAGTGGTGGATTGACCACATCGGGCTTTGCCGGCGGCGATGTCGTAGTGGTTGATGGGAACGAAGTGCGCATTCGCAAGACGGTCATCGACGGTGGCACCCTGACTTTCACGGGCGGCGGCGGGACGGACGACATCCTTTTCAACGCAGGGTTGCAGTCGTTCGACGGGTTGTCGGCTTCGGATTACGACACCGTGCAAAATTTACCTGCTTTTACCATTGGTGGCGGCGGGCTCTTCATCGAAGCGACGGGCGGGGATTTGACGCTGACGGGTAACATTTCGAAGACGAGCGGTGGGGATGCGACGGCGGAGTTTCGGGCAAGCGGTAGCATCGTCATCAACAGCGGTGCGGACCTCACGAGCAGCTCGAACAAACTGAATGTGATCTTGAATGCGGACCGCGATGCGAGTGGCAGCGGCGGTGTGTTCATCAGTTCCGGCGGCACGACGATTACGACGAATGGCGGCGATTTCACCATCGGCGGCGGGGCTTCGCCTAGCACGACGGCGGTCTTCGGGCCGACGGATAAAGGCGTTCTTTTTGATGGGGTGACGCTTTCTACGGATGCGGGAAATATCAGCATTCGCGGGCAGGGCGATGCGACGAACGGCGGCGGGGCGAGCATCGGTATTGATTTGGCGAACTCGACGAGCATCACGACGACGAGCGGAAATGTAACGCTCGTGGGAACGGGCGGCGCGGTGAGCGACAACTTCACGACGGGCGTTTCGCTTTATAGCGGGACTTCGGTGAATACGGCGACGGGGGCGATTGCGATCACCGGCAGCAGCAGCGCGACGGGATCGAATGCGTACGGGGTGAAGGTGCAGCTCAACTCGCTGGTGCAGGCGACGGGCAACGGCAGCGTGAGCATCACGGGCACAGGCGCAGCGGGCGCGAGTGGTTCGGCGAATGAAGGCGTGGCGCTCTTCGACAATGCGGATGTGCTGACGGGTGGGGACGGGAATTTGACGATCACGGCGACGGCGGGTGCGAACTCTCACGCGTTCGGAACGGGTAGCGGGGCGAACGACATCACGGTGGGCGGGGGCTCGGCGACGGGGGAGATCACGATTGCGGCGGATAGCATTGCGCTCGGAAATACCACGATCCAGACGACAGGAACGGCGACGGTGCGGCAGCTCACAAACGGCGTGGGCATCGACCTCGGCTCGACAGCCGGCACAGGCGCGACGCTGAATCTTTCGGACGCGGAACTCGATCTCATCACAGCCGGGACGGTGCAGATTGGCGATAGCAACAGCGGGGCGATTTCCGTCAGCGCGGCGATCACGCACGCGAATGATCTTTCGCTCACGACGGGTGCAGGCGTGTCCGGCTCCGGCGCGGTCACTTTAGCCTCGGGCAAAAATCTGAGCGTGTTGGCGAATGGCGCGGTCAATCTTTCGGGCGCGGTGACGGTCCCCGGCACGGCGACGTTTGCGGCGGGCTCGGCGAATGATATTACGCTGAGCGGAGCGAATGATTTCTCCACGCTGCTCATCACCACCGGCAACAACGTGGCGGTGACGGATAGTAACGCGCTGGTGCTCGGCGCTTCGACGGTGAGCGGGACTTTGGGCGTGACGGCGAGCGGCGCGTTGACGCAAAGCGGTGTGATTTCGGTCAGCGGCACGGCGACGCTGGCGGTGGGCTCGGGGAATAATCTGACGCTGGCAAACCCGGCGAATACTTTCAGCACGGTGACGGTCACCAGCGGGAACAATGTTTCGCTGGCGGATGCGGATGGGCTGATCCTCGGCACTTCGACCGTGAGCGGGACTTTGGACGTTTCGACGGCTGGGGCGATCACGCAGAGCGGAGCGCTGACGGTGACGGGAACAACGACCGTGGCGGCGGGCTCGGGGAATGACATCACGCTGGGCTCGGCGAACAACTTTTCGACGTTCGCGGTGACGACGGGCAATAATGTGAGCGTGACCGACAGCAACGCGCTGGTGCTCGGAGCCTCGACGGTGAGTGGAACGTTGGGCGTGACGACGAGCGGGGCGATCACGCAGAGCGGGGCGTTGACGGTGACGGGTACGGCGACGTTTGCGGCGGGCTCGGGCAACAACATCACGCTGAATTCCGCAAACGATTTCTCGACCTTTGCTGTGACGAGCGGAAACAGCGTCGCGGTGACTGATGCCGACGCGCTGATTTTGGGCGCTTCGGCGGTGAGTGGAACATTGGCCGTCACGACGAGCGGCGCATTGACTCAGAGTGGCGCGGTAGCTGTCACCTCGACATCGGCGCTCGACTCGGGCGAGGCGTTGATTACGCTCACGAATGTCGGCAATAACTTTGGCGGGGCGGTCGCGTTGACGAATAGCGCCGCGAACAATGTTTCCTTGGTGAACAGCGTGGCGCTCAGCATCGCGACGAGCAGCGTCGGCACGGGAACACTCTCGCTGACAGGTGCAGGGATTTCGCAGACGGGAACCATCACGCAGGCTGCGTCCGCTGGAGCGGTGACGCTCACGGGCGGTAGCGCGGCGATCAGTCTGGCGCTGGGTAATGATTTTACTGGAGCAGTTACGGCCTCCACGTCGGGCGCGGGTGCTGCAATTACCATCAACGACGCGACGGGCGGACTGGACGCGGTCTCGGTGACGACGACAGACGGCGCGATTACGCTCAGTGCGACATCGGGCGACTTGACTGCGACGACGGTTACGGCTGGCGGATCGAGCCGCAACGTTTCGCTCACCACCACGACAAGCGGAAACGTGCTCGTGGATAGTGTGACCGCCTCGGGCGACACGGTGACGATCAGCTCGGCGGAAAGCATTGAGGAGTCGGGCGCGGATGTGGGTGCGGATGTCACGGCGAGCACGCTTTCGCTGACAGCGGCGACCGGCATCGGCGCGGCTGAGGTAATCGAGACTGCGCTGAGCAACCTCTCGGCGACTTCGACGAATGGCGGCATTGATCTCGTAAATGCGGGGGCGCTGAGCATCACGAGCTTGGCGGCTTCGACTTCGGGAAATATCACGCTGACGAACACGGGCAGCATTGCGCTCGCCGGTAACGTCTCGGCGGCCAGCGGAACTGTTTCGTTCACTACGAATGTAAACATCACTCGCTCGGCGGGAACCGTGAGCGGCACGACTGTGACGTTGTCGGCGACGAGCGGCAGCATCGGTGCTTCCGGTGCGGCAGTGAATACAGCGGCGACGGCCCTCGACATCGCGAGCAGCGGAGATCAATTCATCACCGAGGCGAACGGCGCAAATGTGACGAGCACGGCGACGGCGGGGAATATCACGCTGACGACGACGACGGGGGATTGGACGCTTGTGACGACAGGCGTGGCTGCCTCAGGAACGGTGAGTATCACGGCGACGGCAGGCGACATCTTGCGCAGCGGCGCTGGGGCGGAGGTGACAGGGACGACGCTGACTTTCACAGCAGGCGGGGCGGATGGGGACCTCGGAGCTTCGGGCAATGCGTTGCTGACTTCGGGCACGGCGATTGTCTTCACAGGCACAGGCACAGGCGACGTGTTTATCACGGAATCCGATGGCGCGACGATTACCGGAGCGACTGG
>CAMDQC010000188.1 GCA_945905735.1 Prosthecobacter debontii
AGTTCGAATAATGCGTTTGCTTCCAATGGTGTCTCCTTTGGGTAGGCGTTTTCCTCTCCCGCGTCAGCGTAATTGTTCCCCCAAGAATCCGGCCCAGTTCATCAATGCCGTTCCTCTCTGAATCCCACTCTAAACAGCGGGGAGCCAGAAGTTTCCCGTCGGGTAAGGGGAATTTAGGCCTCGGACACACTCATGAGCAATGCATGTCCCAATTGCCGACTGACCAACCCAACGGCCGCAGAATTATGCGACTGCGGCTACAGCTTCACGACCGGACGAGTTGATTCGGCGCTCCAACTTCGGTCACGCTACCAGACCGCGTCCCCGCTTCGATCGATTCGCTTCATCGCGGGCACGATTGGCGTTCCATTCATTTATTACGGCTTACTGCCAGGCGATATCACTCGTGCGGAGATCGTCGATCTCAGCCTTTCTGTAGGCGCGTCGTGTGTCATTGGAGCGCTTCTCGGACTATCGGTTTCGCCGAGTGGCTCGCGTTCGGCTGCTGCTATTCTTTTAGCACCCATCATCAGTTGTGCCGTCATACTCGGCGGACTAGTCGCATGGGACTTCTCGGAGAGGCGCGACCTTTCCCGAGCCTTAGCCTGTGGGTGCCTTTTATCCATTGGTATTTTTATCACCGCGATTCCGGCTGCTGGAGCTGCGGCTCTTGCTCAGAGACTGCGATTTCATTGGAACCATCATGCAACAAGACACGACGAGGTCTCCTGAATAACAGGATTCGTGATCGGTGGTGCCAGACAGATTGACGTTTCCGAGCACTCGCTTGCGAACCTTACGCCGAAGGTGTTGCATCTATCAGCCCAACGGTTGATGCGAGGAACGAGCATCTACCTTGGGAAGCCTGCACAAACATGATTTACCCCGCAAGGGGTTGCATCAAGACGCACGCCCCGGATGAAACCCCTTGCGGGGTAAATGCCATCTGGCGGCATGGACTCAGGGTAGCTCGTGCCTCGCAACCCTGCACCAAGTCGGCATAAGGAGAAAACCCCTTGTTTGAACCGGTGCGGGAAGCCTCAGTAAAGCTAAACACCTTCTCAAAAACCTGCGCCGAAGCGGGGAGTGTGAAAAGGCGCAAAAACGCCGCAAAGCAGAGAGCAAACGCCGGGAAATGGCGGATAAAGGCAGGGAAGTTCAAAATGTGAAGCGTTGGATGGAGCGGCAGAATATCAGTCCTGCCACATTCCGGTTTTATTGCTGCCGCTCCGCCCCGCGCAAGTGCTCAGTTTCGTGGTGCGGAGTTTCGTGAAGGCGGGTGTGGTGGTAAGTGGAATAGAGTCCATACGAGTTTCCAAGTCAGCGTCGCAGAAGCACGAAAGACTGTCGCGGGGGAGCGCGGGCATCCTGCCGGTGAGCGAGAGCTGCGCCCCTCGCGAAACCGGCCTGGCTCCCAAGTGCGCCGCGTCCAACGTGTGTCCGGCAGGATGCCGGACACAGCAACCAAGATGGTCGCGCTCCCCCGCGACAGTCTCCCCCGAGGGCTTATGTTCGCCTGTGTTCCTGCGCGAGGAAGCAGGACGAGCCAGCGGCGAAGCCCTTGGACTGCTACAGCCTGCTGTAGCTTTCTCCAGCCAGCCTGCTGGCGGTGAGTAGGACGGATGCTCCTCAACACTCAACGCCGAGCGCCTCGCACACACGAAAGGATCCGCTGTTTCGGTGCGCCAAACGACCCGCCGCCAGTCCCGCCGAGACGGGACGAAAAGCGGCAGCAGGCTGCACGCAGTCCAAAGGCTTCGCCGTCGGCTCGCAAAGGCCACCGTCTTTCCTGCGCTGCTACTTCGACAGCAAATCAATGACTCCATCCGCAGTGGGTTTCCCGTCGGCGAGATGTGCGAGGTAGTATGCGGCGACGGGGTCGCCTTTGCGGCCTCGGCGGGTGTTGGCTTCCTCGAAGAGTTTTTGCGCGGCGGGGCGGTCGTTCTTTTCGAGGGCGGCTAGGGCTTCGTGGTGGGCCACGATCCAGTCGGGCTCGGCTTCCTGTCGGGCGGGGCCGAGGAGTTCGTGGACGATGCTGATTTCGCTGCGGCCTTTCATGCGGAATTTGCCGACGCGGCGCGTCCGGTAGTCGGTGCCGATGTGCTGCTTTACTTCCTCGGTGATGAGGATGCTGGTGCCGAACATTTTGTTGAGCCCTTCGAGGCGCGCGGCGCTGTTCACGGCGTCGCCGATGACGGTGTAGTCGCTGTGCTGCTCGGTGCCGATGTAGCCCGCGACGACATCGCCAAAGTGGATGCCGACCCGCGTGCGCAGTTCTTGGCCGTCCACGACGAGCTTGTCGGACTCGTGGAGTTTCCATGCGGCGTTCACTGCGTTTTTTGCTGCCTCTGGGTCCGCTACTGGGGCGCCCCAGACGGCGACGATGGCATCGCCGATGAACTTCGTGATGGTCCCGTTGTAGTCGAAAATGTGGCGGGTCGTGCGCTTGAAATAGTCGTTGAGCGTGGCGACGATTTGCTCTGGGTTGCGCACCTTCTCGCTCATCTCAGTGAAGCCTTCGATGTCCGTGAACATGATCGCCGCTATGACGCGATCGCCGCCCGGTTTCACATCGTAGCCGCTGAGTTCGAGTTGCTGAAGAACCTTTGGGGAGACGAGGCGGGAGAACGCCTCCTTGAGACGCCCTTGCTCCTCGGTGAGACGGAGTTTGAGAAAGCGCTCAATGTAGGCGTTGCTCCCGATGGCCCACACGAGCGCCACCGGAATCTGCACAAATGCCGGGACGCTCCATGGGAACCACACGCCGACGAAATGCACTTTCCAAACCCCGTAAGAGACGAGGGCTACGGCGACGGCAGTGGCGACGCCCACGGCCTTGAAGGGGCGAAAGCACGACAGCAGCATCCCGGCGACGATGCCCGCGCCGATGATAAATGCGTATTCCACGCCAACCGGCGTGCGCGTGAGCCAGTTGCCACGCATGAGGTTTGCCAGTGCGTTGGCCTGAAGCTCGACGCCGCTCATGAGCGGCAGATTGCTCCGGTGATGGAAGCGGTGAAACGGCGTGGAGAACAAATCCTCGCCCGCAGCCGCCCCGACAATTCCCGGCGACCCGCCGACGATGACGATCTTATTTCGGAGCAAACCGGGAGCGATCCCTTCCTTCAAATCCTTCCAGTGATAGGAAGCGATGGCGGGCGTGGCATTGGGGTCGGCGGGGTCCGGTGTCGGCCCGGCGTAGTTCAGCCAGCGCGGCTTGAGGCGTGTACTTTCATCGAGGTTTGCGCCGAGGGCGACGGCGGCCTTCCACGTCATGGAGGCTTCGTCCGGGGTGCCGGTGGTGAGTTCGCGGACGGTGAATCGTTCGTCGTGGAGAAATGCGACGATCCCTTTGTCTTCGCCAGACGGATCGCCAGCGTCGGCGATCACGTCGGTGGGAGGGAAGAGTCGCTCGCCTTGGATGCCGGTTTTCCGGATGGATTCGCGAACGAAGGCGAAGAACACGGGGCGTTGTTTCTGCCCGGCGAGCGGCTTGTTATCCGCGTCCACCCCGCGGAACTTGCGGATGGAAGCTGCGAATGCCTCGTCCACTTTCGGGTCCTTCCACGCCGACTGAAAATCGAGATCGTAGAGCACTGCGGTTGCGCCATTTTCGCTCAGCATGTCGAGCAGTTTGGGCTGCGCCTTGCGGTCCACGGCGTCCCCGTCGGTTTCGTCCATACAGATGATGGCGATGTTGTCGGGCGTGCCGACCCGGTGGAAGATGAACGGGAGGTCGTAGCTGAGCGTGACAACACCGCCGCCGAGTCGCGTCAAAGCGAGCACACCCGAAGCGACGGCAAGGAGCAGCCCGATAATCGCCGCCACGACGCGAGTGCGCCGTTCCGAGTTTTGGATGATACTGAGGAAGCGGCGGCGTGTCTGCTTGGATGCGGGCATTTTTTAGAAGCTGAACCGGCAGCGCACAAAGAACGTCCGCTCGTGCGGCAGCTCCCGCAGATAGGTGAGGGGACTGAGCTGGTAGTCCGTGTCGGCCACATTCAGCACGCCCGCGCTGACCTCGCACAAGTTGCGCCGGAAGCGATAGCCGACCTGCGCATTCACCTGCCAGAAGTCATCGCCCGGCGGCGCGTCAATGCGAGCGCCGCCGATTGCGCCATCGAGCTCCTGCGAATACCAGTTCGCTTCCACGCGGGCGAACAAGCCCGAGGGCGAGTTCCAGTTCACGTAGAAGGTGCCTTCGTGCAGCACGGCTTGGTCAAATTTATCCGCACCCGTCGCGACGCTCACCGGCACTTGCGGGAAAATGGTCCGCAGCTCCGCGTAGGTGTGCCGGTAGCCGACTCCGGCGGCCCACTCGCTCCCGATGAGCTGATTGATCCCCGCGCTAAGCGCCTCCTCGCGGTAGGCGAGCGTCTGCGTCGTGCCGCTGGCCAGCGATGCGGCACCGGCGGGGAAAATGGGATGGCTGATCAAATCGAACGCGCCCTGCGTGCGCTCCACGTCTTGCTCCAGGATGTTAAACGACGCACCCCACCACGTCCGCGTCGGCAGCGAGCCCTCGATGCTGAGGCCCCAGTTTTTATAAAGCGGCGTCTCCACCGAGCCCGCGATGTCCTCGGAGATGATGGTGCGAAATGCCTGATTAAACCCCGCAAGCTGCGCGGGCTCCAGCCGCACGCTTTCATCAAACGTCACCCCGCCGAGCCCTTCGGTATAAACCCCGCGCATCGTGAACCAGCGCGACGGCGCGAGCGTGAACCCAAACTTCCCGTTCAGCCGCTCGACCTCTTTCTGCCGATCGCTCACCGGCGGATTGCGGAAGTTCTCCGGGCGCTCGATGTGGTCCCACGACGCACCGGCGATGAGCGTGATCCACGGCGCAGGCTTGATGAAGTCGTAGGCGTAGAGGCTCTGCCGGTTGAAATCCACGCTCACATGCTGGCTCACGGCTGGCAGTGGGTAGAGCCCTTGGTTCACCGGATTCAGCAGCCCGAGCCGGGTGTCGGTCTCGAACTCACCACTCTGCCAGCGCCCGCCTACGATGAGCGTGTTGTACTTCGTATCCCAAATGTGCTGCACCTCGCCGGAATAAATCTCGAACTGCCGCAGCGTCGCAAAGCTGAACTGCTCCCCATTTACAGACGCCGCCGACCCCCGCCCGAGAAATGGCGCGATGCCGCGCAGGAACTCACGAGAGTAGGTGAGCGATTCGTCGGGATTCTGAACCACCGCTGGCGATTGGCCGGGCACAGCAGGCTGATTCAAAAACGCATCCAGCTTCGGATTCGGCACGCGCCCGAGCAGGAGTTGATTCGTCACCGGGTCCGTGAGCAACTGCTCCGCCGCCAGCCGTCCGCCGAGGAAAAGCGTATGCACGCCCGGTGCCCAGCGATGATTCCACCCGCCCAGCAGCAGCGCCGGCTCCTGCTTTTCCTCGAAGTCCACCCCGAGGCTTCCCGGTAGATTGTTATAATTTTGGAATAGGTCGCCGCTCTCCTGGTCCTGCCATTTTCCCAGCGTGTAAAACACATCGTCCGGCGACACCTGATACTTCGCCTGCCAATACACCTCCTCGCGCGAAGTCTCGCTGTTTGGCCGGTCGCCGTTGTCGTAAAGATAGGAGACATCGAAGCCGAGACTCAGCCGCCCATACGTCGCGAAAACCGACGCCCGCTGGTCGAGCCGTCCATTATCCCGCCACTCGCCGGAGTAGCTTCCGCCCACGCCGTCGGCCTCCAGCAGCTTCGAGTATTCTTGCTGCGAGACAAACTGCGACAGCGGCCCGCCACCGACCGGCGCGAGCAGATACGCCAAAAGCAGTTCGTTAAACCACACCGTCTCAAAGCGCAGCGAAATGCGGTTCGGGTCGCGCAGCGCGTCGAAGCTATTGGCGAGAAAAAGATGCGCCGAAGCGTTCGTGTAATCGCTTTCCACCGCCCGCGTCGCCTCGCGTACCGCCAAGTCCGTCATGCCCGCATTTTGATACACCTTCGCGAGGTTCGAGCTGCGGACGGCACGATCCTGATCCAGCAAAAACTGCGAGCGATAAATGCGGCGGTTGTCGTTCAGTCGGAGCGATTCCGTGATGTCGCCAATCGCCGTGTTGTAGCGATTCTCCTGCTGGTTTTGCACCGCCGAGTAGAGCCACGGCGTCGGGTCGTTCGGGTCGAGTTGCTTCGCGAGGTCGAGGTCCTTCCGCGCATCCGTCTCGCGCCCTTCCGCGCTGAACGCCTTGCCGAGATAGCTGTGAAAAATCGCCGAGGTCGGCTCCACCGTCGCTGCCGTCTGCAAGTCGGCGCGGCCTTCCGCAGTCCGCCCGCTTTTGATTCGCACCAGCCCGCGCCCGAGCCACGCATTGCCCAGCGCACCGTCGAGCCGGACGGCTTCGCTAAACGCATCGTGCGCCGCAGGGATGCGATTTTCCGCGCTCAGAATAAAACCGCGCAACGCATGAGCCTGCGCGTTTTTCGGCGTCAGCGAAAGCCCGCGCTCCAGCGCCTCACGCGCCGCCGAAGTGCGCCCAAACGAAAACTCCAGCTCCGCCACGCGCGTCCACGCATAGCCATTTTGCGGAGCCAGCTCCGCCGCCCGCCGCGCCGCCGTGCGCGCCCCCTCCAGATTCCCCCGCGACTGCGCAAAGTAGCTCTCCGCCAGCGCCTCCGAGGCCGTCGTGCCCCGTGGCACAGGCGTCTCGCCTGTGGGGCCATTGGGCGTCCCGCCCGATGCAGCAGGCGAGACGCCTGCTGCCCCCACAGCCGGGACGGCTGTGCTACTTTGGTTCACCGCCGCGATCATCCGCTCCAGCGCGCGGCGTCCCGGATGGCTCGCATCCACCGAACGCAACGCCGCACCCGCCTCATCCACGCGCCCCACCGCGAGGAGGACGCCCGCTTTATACAGCCTGCCGCCCGCGTTCCCCGGCGCGCGGTTCGGGTAAGTTTCCAGCGCACCGAGCAAGTTGCCCTCGCGATACGCCGCCAGCGATGCAGCCACCGCCCGTTCCTCCGCCGCGCCCATGCCGAGTTCCGACGGGTCGATCACTGCGGGATAGTAGAGCGCCCATTGCAGGATGTTCTTCGCGGAGATGGACGCCGTCTTTTTCGGCGCACGGCCCGGCGCGGCTTCTCCCGCTTCGCCCGCCTTCAGCAAGACGCGCCCCTGCGCGTTCCCCATCTCCACGCTGCCCTCGATCACCTGGAAGAAAGAGCGCCCACCCGATACTTGCACAAAAAGCTGCGTTCCCTTCAGCGCACCGTTCGCCGCCGGAGTCTTGATGCCGATTTCCCCGCCCTCCTCGCGGCTAAAGATGAACGCCGCACCGCCGGAAATATCGAGCTGCGGCTTCCCCCCACTCACCAGCTTCGGCGAAATCTCGATAGTCGTGAACTGCTCCATCCGCATCGTATAAAGGTCCGTGAGCTTCACCGTCGCCCGGCTCTTCTGCCGCGTGCGAATGCGGTCGCTGATGGTGAGCGACTGCGCATCAGTCGCCGCCGCCCACGTCGCCGTCCCGCCCTTCGCCACCTGCACGATGTTCTCTGCTTCAAGAAGCTGCGCGTCTTGCGCAAACGCCGAAGAGGCAAGTCCCGCGAGGGTGAGAATCCCGACGGATGAGCGCAGGAATCCGCAGGAGGTTTCGATGTTCTGTTTGGTTCGGAGGCGTTGAGTGAGGCGGCGTTTGTTCATGTGGAAAGTAGTGATTTCGAGATGGCGCGCAGCCGTAATGAAGGATGTGCATGAGAATTGCAAACAGAGCGTGCCCATCGTTCGGAGTTCCGGCTTCAGCCGGTGGAGTGGGCGATGAAGCAGGAAAGCGCGTGACCGCCTGAAGGCGGAACTCCAAAGTAAGACGGGTTTCCAACCCGTCCTCACCGTGCCGACTCGAACAATGACCAGCTTCACGGATAGTCTCGCTGGTGACAGGTTGGAAACCTGTCCTACTTTCGCGGCTCCGTTCGCACCTTCGCACCGGGTGTGACCGCGCTGTGATGTGAGCGCGGCTTGCGTTTGAAAGGAGCGGGGCTTTTATAGCCCCGTTTGTCGCGCTAGCGGCAACGCGCTTTGCCACTGACGTGGCAACGGGGCTATGAAAGCCCCGCTCCTTTCGCACTTGCACATCACCACGCGGTCACACCCGTGTTGTGTTACATTTTACAGACACGTCGAACGTTTTTCCCGTCGGCTGCGTCTTAGGGAAACGCTGAATAAAGCGAGTTGAGCAGAGAAGCGCGAGGCAGGGTGGTAGTGAGTGGGGTTCTGAGGCGGAAAGTCATCGAGAAATTGCTGTTTTTGCCCCGTTTTGGTGCGATGCGGGCACGGTCAAGCCGTGAGGGCGAG
>CAMDQC010000189.1 GCA_945905735.1 Prosthecobacter debontii
CCACGCGCCGCGTTCCGCAATGGGGTCTTCTTCACTACAACGCCCAAACCCGCAGGCCAACAGAGACACCACCCCCGCACAAACGAAGCCCGTCAGAGAAAAGTTTTCCCGCGCCAACAGCGAACTGCGGAACTTGGGTTAGCAAGCGCGAAGTTGTTTTTATTTTACGGCAACGATGCGGCGACGCTGGCGGCGCACTTCTTCTCCGATTGGATCATTCATGGCAGCACGATCAACGGCGCAGAGAAAAAAACCGTCACCGAACTTTCGGTCGGAAGTAGTCTGTGATGCAGCGCGGGTTTCGGATGCAAATTTGAACGTGGTCCAACGTGCGGAGTCCGGCGGTGGGATAAACGGGTTTGCCTTCGTTGAAGAATCCCCGAACGCTGTCGTAGGGCTGTTCACCGACTGATTCGCGGAGGTGATGCAAGTGGTTGATGACCGCGCAATCCAGGAATCGCGCTTTGGATTCCGGTCCTTTGTTTTTCGGCGGCGTATCGCCCGCTTCGCGGCAACGGCGGAGAAAATCGTGGTAGGCGATAGTCACGGATTCGGCGCTATCGGGATCGGCAAGATCGAGGCAATGGCCCAAGTCAATCACAGCGCCAAGCACAGCCGGTTTTTGGACCGGGGAGTGCGGAGTGTGAGCCATCTCGGTCGCCCATTTCAGAGCGCGGACGGCGCTTCGTTCCCAAAAATAAATTCCGTGACCGAGCCAGTCGTAGGCGTTGATGCTCGGGTTGATGTCGCCGCCATCCAGAGCCATTCGGACCACGGAAGCATCGCAGCCGTGATAGCCGAAGATGATCTGGGGCGCGTGCATCAGCGGAATTGCTTTTTGAGCTTCCCGGCACGCGTGTACATACCTGTCGCAACCAGCATTTTTAAAGCGGCACCGGGTTCCTTATCTGCCTTTGCGATTGCTCGTTTCAGAGCAGAAACCTCCCGCTTGTGATCCATATTCGTGTTCAGCAACGGAGCAGTCATACAGTCCAAGCGATAGTCGCGGAGCAGAGCAAAGGCAACGCCGATTTCGTTTAAGCCCGGAGCTTGATCATCAAATCGCCCGCCTCCACTGCTTCGCCGACGCCTGCCAGCACTTCGGCGACTGTGCCGTCGGCGGGGGCTAGGATGTTGGTTTGCATTTTCATCGCTTCGAGCGTGGCAAGTTTTTCGCCTTTGGTTACGGCTTTGCCTACGCTGGCGTTCATTACCGTGATCATTCCGGGAATCGGTGCGCCGATTTGTAGGGGGTCGCTGGCGGCGGCTTTGGGGCGGGATTTGACTTCTTTGTTGATGCTCTTATCGAGCACCGTCGCTTCGCGTGGGAGGCCGTTTAGGTCGAAGGTGATTACGCGGCGTCCGTCTTTGTCGGGGGTGCCGATGTTGATGAGTTTGATGATGAGGATTTTGCCTTCCTCGATGCTAACCGCCACTTCTTCGCCGGGGCGCAGGCCGTAGAAAAATGCGGGCGTCGGCAGGCAACTCACGTCGCTGAAGCTCGATTGGAACTTCGCGAAATCGGCGAACACCGTCGGGTACATGAGGTGCGAATAGAGATCGTCCTCGGTGGCTTCGCGCTTTGTTTTCTCGGCGACTTCGGCCTTCACGTCCTTGAGCTTTACGGGCTCGGGCTTGGTGCGTTTTACTTTCGCGTTTCCGAGCACTGCGCGGACGACGTCGCGTGGGAAGCCGTCCATCGGCTCGCCGAGTCCGCCGCTGAGCATGTCGATGACGCTCTCGGGGAATGCGATGCTGCCGGGTTCGAGGTTCACGACGTCGGCGGGCTTGATGCCGCGCGTGAAAAGGAACAGCGCCATGTCGCCGACGACTTTGCTGGACGGTGTGACTTTTACGATGTCGCCGAAAAGGTCGTTCACTTCGCGATAGCAGCGGGCGATTTCCGGCCAGCGTCCGCCGAGTCCCATGCTGGCGGCCTGCTCTTTGAGGTTCGTGTATTGGCCGCCGGGCATTTCGTGCAGATAGACTTCAGCGCTGCCCGTTTTTGGCGCGGTGTCAAACGGCGTGTAGAACGGACGGACGTGCTCCCAGTAATCGGAGAATTCGTTCAGCGTATCGAGGTCGAGGCCGGTGGCGCGTGGGGTGTTTTGCAGCGCGGCGACGATGCTGTTCATGTTTGGCTGGCTCGTGCTGCCGCTCATCGAAGCGATGGCTAAATCAACCACATCCACGCCTGCTTCGCTCGCTTGCAAAATGGACGCTGCATTGATGCCGCTCGTGTCGTGCGTGTGGAAATGAACGGGGATTCCAATCTCATCCTTCAGCGCCTTCACGAGCGCCTTCGCTGCATACGGACGGCATAGGCCCGCCATGTCTTTGATGGCCAGCATGTGCGCGCCCATCTTCTCCAGCTCCTTTGCGAGCGAGACGTAATACTTGAGCGAATACTTCGTGCGGGTCGGGTCGAGGATGTCGCCGGTGTAGCACAGTGCGCCTTCGCAAATCCCGTGCGTATCCTGCACCGCTTCCATGGCGGCCTTCATGTTGCCGAGGTCGTTGAGCGAATCGAACACGCGAAAAATATCCATGCCCGCTTCGGCTGCGTGCTTCACGAATCCGGATACGACATTTGCCGGATAGCTCGTGTATCCGACAGCGTTCGCGCCGCGCAGGAGCATTTGAAAACAAATGTTCGGCACGGCTTGGCGCAGCGCCCGCAGACGCAGCCACGGGTCTTCATTTAAGAAGCGCATCGCCGTGTCAAACGTCGCGCCGCCCCACATTTCGAGCGAGAAAAGTTCAGGCGTGCGCGAGGCCACGGTCGGCGCGATCGCGAGCATGTCGTAAGTGCGCACGCGCGTCGCCATGAGCGACTGATGCGCATCTCGGAACGTCGTATCCGTGATGAGCAGGCGCTTCTGTTTCAGCGTCCATTCGGCGAATTTCTTCGGCCCGAGCTCCAGGAGCAAATTGCGCGTGCCTTTGGCCGGCAGATCTTTTGCGTGCGGCACTTTCGCCGTCGTGAATGGTACCGAAGGCTTGAATCCCTTTGCGTGCGGATTCCCGTTCACGATCACATTGCCGAGAAAGTTTAAGAGCTTCGTAGCGCGGTCACGGCGCAGTTTGAAATCGAATAACGCAGGCGTCGTGTCGATCATCGTCGTCGTCGCGTTGCCGCTGCGGAACGTCGGGTGATTGATCACGTTTTCCACAAACGGGATGTTTGTCTTCACGCCACGGATTCGCATTTCGCGCAACGCGCGGTCCATGCGGTCGAGCGCCATCGGGAACGTCGAACCCTTCGTCGTGATCTTCACCAACAGCGAATCGTAAAACGGCGTAATCACCGCGCCGGGGTCGCCCATGCCTGCATCCAAGCGCACTCCGTAGCCGCCCGCGCTGCGATACGTGATGATCTTGCCGTAGCTCGGCGTGAACTTGTTCGCCGGGTCCTCCGTCGTCACGCGGCACTGCACCGCGAAGCCCTGACGCGGAATCTCCGCTTGCGGCGGGATGCCCACCGCCTCGCTGTCCAGCGCGTGCCCCATCGCGATGAGAATCTGCGAGCGCACCAAATCCACGCCCGTGATTTCCTCCGTAACCGTGTGCTCCACTTGAATACGGGGATTCATCTCGATGAAAAACCACTCGTTCGTATCGAGGTTCAGCAAATACTCCACGGTCCCCGCGTTGTTGTATCCGATCTCCTTCGCGACGCGCGCCGCCGCTTCGCACAGCTCGTGACGCACCTTGTCCGGCAGCCCAAAACTCGGCGCGATCTCCACCACTTTTTGATGCCGCCGCTGCACCGAACAATCGCGCTCGTGCAAATGAACCGCGTTGCCGTGATGGTCGCCGAGCACCTGCACTTCGATGTGCTTCGCGCGAGGGATATACTTCTCCAAAAACACCGCCCCATTTCCAAACGCACGCTCCGCCTCGCCCTGCGCCTCGTCGAGCAGCGTGTCGAGATCGCCCGCCTTATGCACCACGCGCATCCCGCGCCCACCGCCGCCAAACGCCGCTTTAATAATGAGCGGAAAGCCAATCGCCGCCGCGATCTTCACCGCAGCCTTGCGGTCCGACACCGGGTCTTCGGTGCCCGGCAACGTCGGGATTTTCAGCTTCTGAGTCAGCGCACGCGCCGCGACTTTATCGCCCATGAGGTCGAGCAACTCCGGCTTCGGCCCCACAAACTGAATGCCCGCCTCCGCACAAGCCGCCGCGAATTTCGCATTCTCCGAAAGGAACCCGTAGCCCGGATGAATCATGTCCACGCCCTTCGCCTTCGCCAGCGCCACGATGCTCTCGATGTCGAGATACGCCCCCACCGGTCCCTTGCCCTCGCCCACGCGATAAGCCTCATCCGCCTTAAAACGGTGCATGGAAAATTTATCCTCCTCCGCATAAATCGCGACCGTCCGCAGCCCCAACTCCGTAGCCGCCCGCATGATGCGGATGGCAATCTCAGAGCGGTTTGCGACGAGCAGTTTCTTGGCAGGTAAAATTTTGGTGGCAGTTTTCGGCATAAAAAATTGGCCGCTTTTTGTATGGGACCGCTGCCCGTTGCGCTAGTGCAGAGTTCAAATGGGCCAGCCTTTTTCGGTTAGACGAATCACAGGTGCGGTCCGTCTCCCTGCAAAATGCTGACTCACCACCGGATTTTTGCCGGGCGGAGGATGGTTGTGCATTGTCGCGGACGCGATGGGTGGGCATAGTTTACCGATGCCGGAACAAGATACCGATGAATTCCTCCCCACGCGGCGCAGCCTGCTCGCACGGTTGGGACACTGGAGCGATGCTGTGGGCTGGCGCGATTTTTTTGACACGTATGGCCGCTTTATTTTTAGCGCCTCCATGCGCTGCGGGTTGCGTCGCGATGAGGCCGAGGAGGTGGTGCAGGAGGTCGTCGTGAGCGTCGCGAAGAAGATGCACGGCTTTATCTACGACCCGGTGAACGGCTCGTTCAAAGCGTGGCTCATGCGGGTCATCCACTCCCGGTCCGTGGATTTCCTGCGGCGCAAGGGCTGCCGAATCCCCGGTGCGACCGGGGGCGAGGGAGGCGGCGAACTTTCGGCACCAGCGGACCTCGAAACGCTTTGGGATGAGGAATGGCGGCGCAGCCTGCTCGATACGGCGGTGGCGCGCGTGAAGGAGAAAGTGAAGCCGCGCCAGTTTCAGGTGTTTGATCTGAGTGTGAATCAAGGCCTCGACATCGCGGCAGTCGCACGCGCGCTTAATATCTCGCAGCTCAACGTCCGCGTCACCAAGCACCGGATCGCGAAGATGCTCGTCGATGAAATCAACAAGATCCAAGCCGAGATGAATTGCTGAAACAAACGTCCGCCGTGTGCGGATATGTCTTAAGCACCATGCCCATCCCATCCGTCACCCGAATCGAAGCGAACTCCGGCCCACACGCCGCACCGGACCGCGCCGCGCCACCGGTGGCCGATCACGAGTTGCTGCGCATCATCGGGCGGGGCAGCTACGGCGAAGTGTGGCTTGCGCGGAGTACGCTCGGCACGTTGAGGGCAGTGAAGGTGGTGCGCCGGGAGGATTTTCAGGAGGCGCGTCCATTTGAGCGGGAGTTCGAAGGTATCCGCCGCTACGAGCCGCTCTCTCGCACGCACGATGCGCTCGTGCAGGTGCTCCACGCGGGCTGGGGGGAAGGAGGGGCACATTTTCATTACATCATGGAACTCGCAGACCCGGTGGATGCTCAGTGCGCGGATGCGGCAGAATACAAGACGCGCACCCTACGCTCGGACCTCGCCGCACATGGCCCGCAGTCTATCGCGGATTGCACTGCCATCGGCCTCGCGCTTGCGCAGGGGCTCGCGCATTTACACCGACACGGGCTGGTGCATCGCGACCTCAAACCGTCGAATATCATTTTTGTCAATGGGCGCGCAAAACTCGCGGACATCGGACTCGTGGGACTGGCGGGCGACGTGCGCAGCGTCGTCGGCACCGAGGGTTTCGTCCCGCGTGAAGGCACTGGCGCTCCGCAGGCCGACGTGTTCGGGCTGGGGAAGGTGCTCTATGAAATCGCGACGGGAAAAGATCGGCACGATTTCCCGGCGATACCGGCGGCGTGGGCGCGTGACGCGGCGGCGCTGGAATTCAACGAAGTGCTGCTGCGAGCGTGCGAAGCAGATACCGCCCTGCGCTACGCCAGCGCGGTAGAGCTGGCAGCCGACCTCGCACAATTGCAGGCGGGGCGCTCGCTGCGGCGGGCGCGCGGCATTGAGCGCCAGCTCCGCGTGGCGCGGCGGGCGGCATTGAGCGCCAGCTCCGCGTGGCGCGGCGGGCGGTGGCGGTGCTCGTGTGTGCGGCGCTCGCGGCGTTGGGCGCGTGGGCGTTCACGCGCTGGCAGCACGGGCGCGAGCACTCGCTGCGTGTGCGTGCGGAGCAGGCGGAAAGCGAGGCATCGCTCGCGCAGGCGGATGCTCTGGTTCGCAGCGGGCACGCGGGGCAGCGGCTCGCGGTGCTCGATCTCGTGCGCCGTGTCGCCGCCTGCGAGCCTTCGGCGGATGCGCGACGCATCGCTGCGGCGGCGCTGCGACTGCCGGATGTGCGCGTCGTGTCGCGCGGCGCGTTCGGATTTCTGGAGGAAGATGCGCCCACGGATTTCGCGCCGACACTGGATCAATTCGCCCGCTGTCAGCGCGACGGGACGATCCTCATTCACGACACGCGCAGCGGCGCGGTCGTGGCGCAGTGGCGTTCGCCGGTGGAGTTCGGCGAGCAACGGCGTGCGCATTTTCACGGCGCGGATCGCATCATCAGCCACGGGCGCGATGGCGTCGCGCGGATGTGGGAATGGCGGAGCGGGCGACAACTTTGGGGGAACTCCGCAGTCGCCACGGCAGTCCGCAGTGAAGGCGGATGCGTCCGTGCGGTGCTCACACGCGGCGTGCTCGCCGAGCTGGATGCCGCGACCGGCGCAGTGCTCCGCGAAGTGCCGCTGCCGCACGCGGTTTCATCGGCCACGGCGGATGGCGGCGGCACGCGGCTGGCGTGGGCGCATGATCGCGGCCTTGGAGTTTTCCGCACTGACACCGGCAAAATCGAGCATCGCTTTGCAGTGGCAGAAACAATCGGCAGCTTCGCGCTCAGCCGTCGCGGCGATCTGCTGGCAGCAGGCTGCGGCGATGGCTCGGTGTTGCTTTGGGATTTACGCGCAGGTGCGCTGCGGCATCACCAGCGCGGGCACGCGACGGTGGTTCACGATGTCGCGTTTCATCCCTCCGGCGACTGGCTCGCGAGCACGGGTTGGGACGGCACGCTGAAACTCTGGAGCACCGCCACCGGCCACGCGGCGGTGACGCTCCCCACGGCGGGCGTGCCGCTCATTTTCAATGCGGACGGCTCGCAACTCGCGCTCGCCGCCTACAACGGCGACGTGCTGCGCTGCGAAGTCGCGCTACCCGGCGGCTGGCGCGATTTCTCCGCACCGCCCGGCGCGAGCCTGCTGCTGCCGCTCCAGCTCAGCGCCGACCGCCGCCTGCTCGCGCAGGGCACGGGCGCGGGCTTCGCGTGCTACGACTGGCGCACGGGCCGCGCGCTCGCGCTGCGCGGCGGGAGTCGCACTCATTCGGCGGCGTTTGATGGCGATGCGCTGCTGCTGGGCAGCGAAACCGCGTGCCGCCGCTGGCCGGTGCGCGCGGCGGGCGGCGCGCTCGTGATCGGCCCGCCGCACACGCCGGGCGAAGCGCCCGATCGCGATGCCCGCGCGGCGGTGCGCGGCGGCGAGGCGCTGTGGTGGATTGATGGCGCGGGCGTGCGCCGCTTTGCCGATGCGGGCGGCGAGACGATCTTCCCCGCACCCGCCGTGCTGAACTGGCTGGCTTTCAGCCCCGATGCGCGCTGGCTCGCGGCTGGCTCGTGGAAAACGCCCGCCGTCTGGCTTTGGCCCGCGCACGATCCCGCGCAGCGTCGCGAGATCGCCGTCGAGATTCACGCTCAGGTCGCCTTTTCGCCCGATGGAAAAAGCCTCGTCGCCGGCACCGCGCGCGAGTTCGTCTTCCTCGATCCCTCGATCGGGGCCGTGCAGCGCCGCATCGCGCGCCGCGCACCGTCGGGTGCGCCGGGGCAAGCCGTCTTCTCGCCCGATGGCCACCTGCTCGTGCTTACCGACGACCACGCGCCTACACGCCTGCTCGATGCCACGACGCTCGAAGAGTTGCTCACGTTCGACGCCTTCGCGCTCGGCAGCCGCTTCGCCTTCAGTCCCGACAGCCGCTGGCTTTTCAGCGCGAACGCCGCGCTCGATCTCTGGTCGCTCCGGCGCGACCTGCGCGACCTCGCCCTCGACTGGGAGCAATCCC
>CAMDQC010000190.1 GCA_945905735.1 Prosthecobacter debontii
TGGCCCGCAGGCGCGGCATCGAGAAAGGCCGCGAAATTCCCCGCGTAATCATTGCTCGAAATCTCCGACGTCGGCGGCTCGGCCTTGCGCGCATTGAACGCCCGGCCCGTCATCTGCCGCGCATTGCCGCTCGCATCCTTTGCCACGCCCGGCCCCCAGCCCTTCATCGTGTGCCCGACGAACCACGAGTGCTCCGCCAGCGTCTCGCCCCAGCCCTTAAACTCCGGCGGGAAATAGCAGACGTGGTTGGCCGCTTCCTTGAGCTGCCACGAATTGCGCCCTGTCAAAATGCACGCTCGCGACGGCGCACACTTCGCGTTCGGCGTGTAGGCGTTATTAAAAAGAATGCCCTCCCTGGCCACACGGTCGAACGCCGGAGTCTTCACCCATCGCGTCCCGTAAGCGCTCGCGTGTTTGCCCCAATCATCCGCGATGGCGAAGAGTATATTCGGACGCTCCGCAGCCGGGACCGCCCCCACGAAAGCCGCCACGAACGCGAAGAGAAAGAGCCGGAGTTTCATAAAATTCGCTTCGCAGTGCAGACGCTCCCTTTACCCGCGAAAGCCGAACTGCGACCCCAAGGCGAGGCACTCCGCCAGCGGACGCAGACCGCCCGTACACGTCTCATCGCTCAGATTCGCCGCCGCCGCGCACACCCCGTAGCGGAGCTGCTCCGCCATCGGGCGCCCCTCGTGCCATCCCAGCAGTACGCCCGCCGCAAACGCATCGCCCGCGCCCGCCGCGCCCACGATGTAGCCGCTCGCAGGCAGCGCCACCGAGCCGTGCTCGTCCCACTTTCCATCGCGCCCCAGCGCCACGCCGCCATCCGGGAAATGGACGACCACCCGCTCGCGCACGCCCGCATCCAGCAGCGATTGCATCGCCGCGCGCAGCTCCGTGCGGTCCAGTTTACCCTCCGCAGTATGCACCTTCCGCCCCGTGCAGCGCCCCGCCTCGAACTCGTTCATGATGCAGTAATCCACATACTTCAGCGTCGGCAGGACGATCTGCGCAAAGCGGTCGCTGTCCTCGCTCACACAATCGATCGAAGTCTTCAGCCCCGCCGCGCTCGCCGCCGCCAGCACCTCCGCCGCCACCGTCCCATGCGTGGCGCTCGGCCCATCCAGACGGTCGAGCAGGAGCAAATATCCGAGGTGGAAAATGCGCGCCTGCGTCTTGGAGAAATCGAAGTGCTCCGGCCCGAGCTGCGCATTCGCCCCGCGTGCGTGGAAGAACGTCCGCCGCCCCGTGGACTGCACCGTCATCACATCCGTAAAGCTCGTCGGCGCATCCGCCGAGCGCAGCAGCGCCGCCGTATCCACGCCGTTCTTTTTACACACGTCCACGATCCAGTCGCCCAGCTCGTCGTTCCCCGCCAAGCCCGCCGCCGCCAGCGGGAATGAAGCGCCCATCAGCGCGATGTCCACGAGGATATTAAAAGGCGAGCCGCCCGTGCCTTTCGTCGTCGAGAGGATGTTCGCCAGCGTGTCTTGCTGCGGCCACACGTCGATGATTTTGACTGCGTCAACGATCCAGTTGCCGCCTGCGAGGATGCCATTTCTGTTGCTCATATAAAAAGGCCGCACAGAGCATCTGAAGAAGCCCCTCGTGTCCAGCGGGTTTCTGCCGACATCGACGCTGGGACGCTGGGGGTGTGGTGAAAAGTGGACCGGCAAAGTAAGGCAGGTCTCCGACCGGTCGGGATTGGGCAACTGCCCGAGCCGTTAGGGGAAAGTCAGCTTTCCCACGAACTCCTCCCATTTCTTCGTGAAAGCGATCATGTCCCGCTCGCCGAGGACTTTCTTCAGCGTCTGAAACCCGGTCGGGTCCTCTTTGCGATTTGCGAGAAAGTCTCGGTAATACTTCACCAGCAGTCCGTTTTCCTGAAGGTAATAGCAGAGGTAGCGCGACTGGCCGTAGTAGCTGCTGTATCCGCCCGCTTCGCCGTAAAAGTCCGCCGTATTGAGCGCCGTCAGTTTCTCAAACGGCAGGAGCTTTCCGGCTTTGATGCCCTGTTGCAGTCGCGGCAGTCGCCAATTTGTCAGTCCGCGGATATGGCCGTCCTTTTCCGCGCTCTGCTCGAACAGGGAACCCATTCCTTCGTTGAACCACGACGGGCACTCGGGGAAGTTGGCGCGCATGTAAGGGTGGACGATTTCATGCACCAACGTCCCGCCTCCCGTGGCGATGTTCATGATCAGCGCGTTGTGCTGTTGAGAGTAATAGCCATACGGAGTGGACGGTTTATCGCCGAAAATTTCGAGAGTGTTCTTTTCGTAGCTCTCCTTGTCCTTGAAGAGCCAGATATCGATGATCTCCTCTGGGTCTTTCGCGAAAAAGTCCTTCTTCAAAAGGTCCACCGCCCACTTCACAATCGCCGTCGCCCGGAGGTTCACCAACTCCGCAGGCTCATCGCCTACGACGACAAAAGGTGCCTGTCGCACCGTGGTAAAACCCGGCGGCATCTTTTTCCGCAGCGCCGCCATGTGTTCGACTAGATCCTCGCCAGCGGCTGGATTCAGCCCTGCCAGCATGAGAAGAAACGCCGAGGTGAGCGTGGATAGCGAGCGGCGCGTGCGTCGGAGGGTAGGGACTTGTTGTGAATTGTTCATCGGCGATATGACCGCGCTAACATGAACTCTGTTCATTTGCGCGAGAAATTCCTTGGCCCGTCCTGCGGGACGGACCGCCCACGCAGGCCCATCGAGGTCGGCGTCGTAGTTCGAGCAAAAGCGGAAAGTTGCTGAGTGACGTGGGAACGGCGTGGAGAAAGGCCGGACGTGCTCACTACTCGGGGCATGCCCAGCAAGGACTCTACCCAGTTGCCACCCGCCGTCATCACCAGCATCCGCAGTTCGCACGCGATACTCCCCACGCCCCACGCGTTCAATCTCACGTGCGTTTTGGCTTTTGACTATACCTCCAGCGGCTTGAGCGCGTAGTCGGGGAAGATTTTCCCCATCGCTTCGGCGTTGGCTCCGTGGCGGGTGAGGATGGGGGCGAGGATGTCGCGGTAGTTGTTCCAGACGGGGAGGTCGCCGGGGTCTTCGAGCATCTCGCGGGTGAGGCCGTTCCAGGTGCCGAGCATCTTGCCGCCGCGCACGCCGCCGCCCATTGCGAACATGACGCCACCGCGTCCGTGGTCGGTGCCGAGGCTGCTGTTTTCGCCGAGGCGGCGGCCAAACTCGCTCATCACGACGACGGTCGTTGTCGCCATGCGCGCGCCCATGTCGCGGCGGAAGGAGGCGAGGCCGCTGCCGAGGCTTTTGATGTTGTCGTCGATGACGAGGTTCTGGGTGAAGTGGGTGTCCCAGCCGTTCAGGTCCACACTTGCAGCGTCGAGGCCCACGTCGGCGCGGATGAGCTGGGCGACCTGCCGGAGCCCTTGGTGAAAGCCGTCTTTTTCCTCGTAGGTCGCGCCATTTTCCGGCGCAGCTTTGGTATCGATGGCCTCGATGCGCCCGATCGCGGCGAAGGTGTTTTTCGCAGCGTCGCGGAGTGCTCCGGTTTCTTTCTCGTAGAGTCGGCGCAGTTCGGCGGGGAAATTGGGCGCGCTCTTTTTGCCGATGGAAAACTCCTCGATGCGCTGAAATGCCGCCGCGCTCGGTGCGCCGGAGAGCACCTCGGGCATGGTGGGCGAAAGGGCGACGGCGCTGAGCGGCGAGCGCGCTGGGCCGCGTGCGCGGAGGAAGCGCCCGAGCCAGCCGCCCGCGACGAAGCCGCCGTGCTCCATGAGGTCTTGCGCCTCGAAGTGCGAGCGCGTCGTGTCCTCGCAGCCTGCGGCGTGGATGATGGCGAGGTCGCCGTCTTTCCACGCAGCTTCGAGCGGGGCGAGGTTCGGGTTCAGGCCGAATTTCTCGTCGAGTTTAATGGTGTCTTTTTTCCCCAGCGCGAGCCGGGGGCGGGCTTTGTAGTAATGGTCATCTTCGGTCGGCACGACGAGGGTGAGGCCGTCCGCGCCGCCGCGTAGAAAGACGACGACGAGGGTGCGTTTGTCGTCAGGATTTGCAGAGAGATTTGCGAGCATGGTTTAGCAGCGTTGGAAGCCGGGCGAGGCGAGCAGGAGCGCGAGGCCGTCGCCGGATTTTAGGAAAGCGTCAGCCTCATCGGCAGAGGCGCGGCGATTGAGCAGGGTGGCCATGAGAGCGGTGTCTCCGCCGAGTTGGCGCTGGAGTTTTGCGCGCTCGATGCTGGTGCCGCCGATTTGGTTATTGGAAAGCGCGAGGGCAAACTTCCACCGCCACAAAAGCGTGGCGTGCCAAGCGGATGCTTCGAGCGGGTAGCCGTCGGGCGTGGGGTAGCGGAAGGGCGCTTGGCCCATCTTTTCGAGGAACTGGAGCACGGGCTTGTCGCCGTTGGTTTGCGCGTTGGTGACGCGGAGCGCGGAGACGATGTAGTGGAAGGGGCGCTTCATTTTTTCACCCGCCGAGCTGAGGAACTCGGGCGTGGCAAAGAGCGCTCGGAGCGTGGCCTTGATGTCGCCTTTGCTCTCGGTGAACTTTTGCGCGACAGCGGCGACGGCGCTCTCCGCAGGCTCATCGGCGATGAAGCGCCTGCAGAGCTTCGTGGCGAGGAACCGCGCGGTGCTAGCGTGCGTGGCGACGATGTCTATCACGCGCTCGATGTCGCCCGCGCCGAGCCCGGCGGGGATGGCTTGGCCGAGCACAGTCTTCGCGTCGCCGTCGTGGGCCTCGGGCCGGAAATAGACTTCGCCGAGTTCGTTGAAGAGCTTCCCTTTGCTGCGACCCTTGGCGTTGGCGAACATCCCGCCGCCCTTGCGCTTCGAGCGCAGCGTCCAGCCCGTGAGGCAGCGGGCGACTTCCATCACGTCCTGCTGCGAATAGCCGCCGTGGACGCCGAGCGTGTGAAGCTCCATCAACTCGCGGGCGTAGTTCTCGTTCGCCTTGTCTTCGGGCTTCCTCTTTTCATTCGCATGGCCGTCGAGATACCACAGCATCGCGGGGCTGAGCGCGCTGGCGCGGAGCATGTCGCGGAAGTTGCCGAGCGCGTGCTTGCGCACCACGTCGCGGTCGTCGCCGACTTTGCTCCAGCGGCAATCGCCCTTGCCTGGGTCTATGTTAAAGTGGTCGCTCCAAAACTCGCACATCACCTCGAAGAGCTGCTGATTGCTATAAATCGCGCGCAGCGTCGTGAGCTGCCGGAGGATGGGCGTGAGCGTCTCTTCGTCCTCGTCGTATTGCTCCATGAGCGGCTCATACCACAGGTCGCAGAAACGCGCCGTCACTCGGTTGCAAAGCCCATTTTCAATCGTCTCGGGAGCAAGCTGCTCCTCGATAAATGCGGCGACGCCCATCTTTGCCACGCGCCCATACTCGCCGGGCGTGGGGCCAAAAGTGAGGCGGTTCAGCGTGTGGGCCACGGGGTCCAGCTCACCACTCGCAGGCGGCGGGAGCTTTCCATCAACCGGACGGGCGAGGCCCCTGCCGAAGTATTGCTGCCCGTCTTTGAGCATCCCCTGCGCGCTGCGAAAAATGACCGCGCTAAACGCAACCGCTGCCGCTCCCGTGAGCAGAAATTCGCGACGAGAAACGGGCTTCATGCGAGTGCCTCAGGTGCAGGTGCCGCCGACTTCCAAGGCTTCGCCATCAGCACCGCGCCGAAGCCGCTGGCGAGGCCGATGTGGAGGAGAAAGAACGACCCGACGAAGGGCGTGATGAACACGAGCGCCAGCACCACGCTGCCGCGCAGCGATTGGTTCCACAGCGGTGCGTCCTTCGAGAGATTGCGCCCGATGACGAGCGCCAGCCCAGCCGTCCCGATGAAGCCGACGAGCAGCGCGCCAAAGCCAATCGCCACGCCCACGAGCGCAGCACCGCCAAGTTTGGCCGCGTTGAGCAGGATGGCGAAGAGCGGTCCGTAGGTGAAGAGTCCGAGGAGCGCGGCGCGAATGGGGCGCTCTTCATAGACGGCTGCGACCTTTTCCACGGCCCGTGGAAAGAAGCCCGCAGAGGCGATCCAATGGCCGATGAGGATTAGAAATAAAGCGAGGTGAGCTCCGAGGAGTGCGAGGACGATTCCGGTGTGTGGCATGTGATATAGTAAGGTTCACATGCGGAGACGCGGCCTCCTGCGCGGCGGTTACGGGCGATGCGATTTAGCGCACGAACTCTACGTTCACCGGCATCCCGACGGTGCCGATGATCTTCTTAAATGTGAGCTTTCCCGTTGCTGCATCAATCGCGTGGAGCGCGAGGTCGTTGCTCGATTGGCCGGCGGCGATGAGCCACTTCCCGTCGGGCGAGATGCCGAAGCCGCGCGGCACTTTCACATGGGAATCGGCGAACTCCACGTTTGTGAGCTTCCCGTCTGCGGCGATGGAGAAGACGGCGATGCTGTCGTGGCCACGGTTCGAGACATAGACGAATTTGCCGCTGGGGACGCAGTGGATTTCTGCTGTAGAAGTGCTCTCGGGCTTCGTGCCTTCGGGGATGGTGCTGAGTGTGTGGATGGGCGTGAGGACGCCCTTCGCCGCACCATGCACGAACGACGTGATGCTGCTTTTCATCTCGTTATTTACAAAAGCGAAGCCGCCCTTCGGGTGGAACGCCAAGTGCCTCGGACCACTGCCTGCGGGGACGCGCCCGCTCTTTGGCTCGTTGGGCGTGAGCGTGCCTTTGGCGGCGTCGAATTTGTAGATGAAGATGTCGTCGGTGCCGAGGTCGCAGGCATAGACGAACGCGCCGTTGTCGTAGATGGCATGGGCGTGCGGCTCTTTCTGGCGGCCTGCATCGGGGCCGCTGCCGACGTGCTTAATGGAGGCCGTGATCGTCCCAAGCGAGCCGTCTTCTTTGATCGGCAGGCAGGCGATGCTCCCGCCGCCGTAGCTGGCCGCGAGGACGTTGCGCCCGGAGGCATCCACCCAGACGTGGCAGTTGCCGGCGCCTTTGGTGGACTCGGAGTTGAGCTTGCGCAAAGTGCCGTCTTTTTCCACGGCGAACGCGCCGACTGCGCCGCCGCCTTCTTCGATCGCGGCATAGACGAGCCGCTTGGTGGGGTGGACGGCGAGGAAGGAAGGATTGGTCGCCTTTGCGGCCAACCCGCCGAGCTTCGCTTCGCCGGTTTCGGTGTTCAGAGTGCCGTGGTAAATCCCGTCGCTGTTGCCCCCTTTCGTATAGGTTCCGACATAAAAGGTGACGTCTGCGGCGAGTATTGGAGTGGAGATGAGCATGGCGAGTGTTGAGAGTTTCACGGACGCTGCGTAGCACCTTCGCGGGCGGTGGCAAGCCCTTCGGTGTTGAAGACCGCGTCGATTTGCTCGCGACACGCCTCCCACACGACAGCAGGCTCCCCGGACGCATCCACCACACGGATAAACGGACGCTTTAGCCCGAGGAAGATGCGTCGCACTTCGAGAAGCTGTTCGGCTTGCTCGAAAGTATTCGGCGCATCGCCCCGCGCTCGGATGCGCGCCAGCCCGGCTGCGGGGTCGAAGTCCAAGAGCAGCACGAGGTCGGGTTTCGGCGCGAACCGTTCGTTTTCCGTCAGGACCCATTCCGGCGCGACGCCGCGCGCGCCTTGGTAGGCTGCGGTGGAGAGGTAGTAGCGGTCGAGGATGACGACCTTTCCGTGCCGCAGTGCCGGGAGGATTACTTGCTCCACATGCTCGGCGCGGTCCTTGAGGAAAAGCTCTAGCTCGTCCTCCAGCGTGAGGCGTCCCTCGACCATGCTCTGCCGCAATTTCAACCCCCACGGCCCGCGAGTCGGCTCGGCGCTCTGCACGCACGCGAGGCCGCGCGCCGTGCAGTGTGCGGCGATGTGGCGGGAGATGGTGCTTTTCCCCGCGCCGTCGATGCCTTCCAGCACGATCAGCCAGCCGGGTGCATTGGGTCGTATCATGATGCGGAGTCCATTAAACGCGAACGCCGTGATTGGGAACCGCAAATCTTTCCCATCCAAGATACCCGCCATCCGCGATCCTCTATGCAGCCGTTGCGCAACCAGCGAATGCCTGCCCGATCCAATCATCATGAACACGTTTTATCTAATTCTCGGAATCACAGCAGCGATCGCCATTGTTTTGGTCTGGGTGGAATTTTTCGCCCCTGAAGGCTACGAAGACCACAACGGGTTCCACCTTGGCAGGGATCCGCGTGTCGATAGTTAGTCCTCCGGTCGGATAGGCGTGAAGATTCGGCTCCCCGCTGTTTAGAGTGGGATTCAGAGAGGAACGGCATTGATGAACTGGGCCGGATTCTTGGGGGAACAATTACGCTGACGCGGGAGAGGAAAACGCCTACCCAAAGGAGA
>CAMDQC010000191.1 GCA_945905735.1 Prosthecobacter debontii
TCACTTGCGTTGCGGACTGGTTGCCTCGCCTCGGACTGCTCTCCACGGCAGCATCGCTGCTCCGCAGTTGTCTCCGGCTTCTCCAGTTTTCATGTCTTTCTGTGGTCAGGTCTTTCACCTTCTTTCTTTGGTTATGTGCAGGCGCACTAGCTCACGCAGCCCCCTGCGCGACACCCTTCACGCGAAGCGCAGCGTGAGCCACGACGCGCAATCCCGGCGTTCGGCATCCACCGAAAAAAATAATGAAAAAATGGTTTGTCACAATCAGCCGCCGCTTTGTAGCGTCCGCCCTCATGAAGCCCTGCCCTATCCGCTTCGTGAGTTTTTGTTCGACGCCCAGCGCACACCACACCGCCGTCTTTGCGACCCAGCTTCCTGCAAAAAGCCGCGCGCATGTTCGCTCAGGTTGCCTCGCCCCTTGGTCGGTCCGTGAGGTTGCTGTGGAGGAACGTTGCATGGCTACCTCGCCACCTCGCACTCCTCCCTTGCAGCGCCAAACTCCCTCGTCGGAACGTCGTTCTGCTGGGTCGGAAACCGATGTTCCTCTCTCGGAATATCACGCCGCTCCCTCGGAATGCCACCTCGCTCGGTCGGACCGTCGCGCCGCTAGGTCGGAATGCCACGTCGCTGGGTCGGAACGTCACGTTCCGACCTATAAATCTCACGCTACAACCTTGCGGACAGCACTTTACGAAAAAACAGCCAAATTTGAGCAAAAACCAACAAACAACCAAAACCAATGCCTGCACTAACCTGGAACGCCCCAGGGCTGACGTGGAATCAGCCCGGACTGACTTGGAATGGAATGGCACCAACTAATAAAATAAAGGAAATGAAAATAACACTCGGACTAAAAGAACTCACCGAACCCGAACTCATCGCCAAAGCCCGGCAACTCGCCGCCAGCATGATAGATAACTCGGGCATCTACGCCACCTGCGACCCCACTGCGGCGCAAATCAACACCGCAGCCGACGCCGCCGAAGCTGGCCTAACCGCCCAAGCCACCGCCAACCAAGCCGCCCTCTCCGCCACCACGGCAAAAGACGCTCTCGTTGGCACCCTCGAAGGCAAACTCACCAAAGCCGCAAGCTGGACAGAAGACCACGTCCTCGTCGCCGCCGACATCGAACTCGTCTTCACCCTCCAAAAAGAGCGCGAAACCACCACCAGCATCGCCCAAGTCCTCGGCCTCGTGGCCACCATCGGCGATTACGCAGGGGATGTGGACCTCGGATGGGACCCCACCGCCAAAGCCAAATCCTACGAAATCCAGTGCCGCCTCGCCACCGCCACGGATTGGACACACGCGAAAGTCAGCGGCAGCAGCAGCGCGACCATCAAAGGACTCATCAGCGGCACCTTATACCACTTCCGAGTCCGCGCCATCGGCCCGAACGGACTCGAAGGCGCATGGAGCGACCTCGCAGAAAAACGCGCCGCGTAAGCCTACAATCGGCAGTGTATGCTCACACCAAGGCACGAAGGCACAAAGATGAGGCATTTGCAAAGAATGGCCGATTCACCCATCGGGTGAACGCGTGTTTTTTACGCAACTCTTTGTGCCTTTGGGCCTTCGTGTGAGACCCACTGCTTTTTCCCCGTTTAATCGCGAACAAATTATCGAACCATGCCATTTGACCCAACTAAACCGACCGAAGGCGAGCCGCTCGATGCCGCCGTCATCCGCGCCCAACTCGTCGCATTAAACGACGCCATCGCCGCCGGAGTGCCCGGCCCGCAAGGCCCGCAGGGGCCGACGGGGGAGATTTCGCAGCAAGACCTCGTGAATGAACGGATGAATCATGCGCAGAATCCGACGGGCGTCGCGGACCTTTCGCTGATCGTGAGCGACCCGCCCACGCAGACGGAGATGCAGGCGATCGTGAGTAAGCTCAACGAGCTGATGGGGGCGCTGCGACGGCAACCGTGAGGGAGTTGAGAGACCGCGCGGTCGTTGCTGCGACGCCTCGTCGCAGCTACGGCTAGTTGATCGTTGAGAGACTGCGCGATCTCTCAGCTCTCAACCATCAACCCTCAACTATTCCGCAGGCGGACGCCACCGCTCTAGCGACTCCTCGTGCAGGTGGCGGGACTTGCGCAGCTTTGCCACTAGGCCGTAGCGCGGGCCGAAGACGAATGCGGTGAAGAAGGCGCTGAAGAGCACGATGACAATCGCTGCGCCGCTCGGGATTCGCTCGAAGCGGTAGGAGAGCACGAGCCCGCCAAGCGTGCCGATGCAGCCGAGGATCGCACCGCCCCACATCATCACGGGGAAGCGGTCGGTGAGCAGATACATCGTGGCTGCGGGGCCGACTAGGAGCCCGAGCATGAGGATGACGCCGATGGATTGCGCGCTGCTGATCATGGTGAGCACGCTGGCCACGATGATGACGATGTGCATCGCGCCGACGGCGACACCCTGACTGCGCGCGACGGCGGGATCGAACAGCGTGAGCAGCAGCGGGCGCTGGAGCAGGAGCAGGCCGGGGATGACGAGCAGGGCGACGCTCCAGGTGATCCAAAGGTCCACATTTCCCATCCCGAGGATGTTGCCGAAAAGGTAGTGGTTCAGGTCCACGGGCGTCGGGGTGAATTGCAGCAACACTGCGCCGATGCTGAATGCGAACGTGTAGAGGATGGCGAGCGATGTGTCCTCTTTCAGCCGCGAGCAGCGCGAGATGAGCATGGAGCCGATGGCGACGAAGAGCGCGGCGGTGATGCCGCCGATGAAAAGACTGCCCGCGTTCAGCCCAGCGACCATGAGCCCGATGGCAAGGCCGGGCAGCATACTGTGCGAGAGCGCGTCGGCCATGAGCGCCATGCGCCGCATGATGATGAAGGAGCCGAGGAAGCCGTTCGTGAAGCCGATGATGAGCCCGCCGAGGAGCGCGCGGCGCATGAAGTCGTGCTGGAGCATTTCCTGAATCATACGCCGGAGAAAACGTGGGTTTGGTAAGTGCGCTGGACGTTTTCTCCCGTGAAAACTTCCGACGTTTTGCCTGCGCCGATGAGTTCGCCGTTGAGCAGGAGGACTTGGTCGAAAATCTCGCGCACACTCGGCAGGTCGTGGTGGGAGACCATGAGCATCTTCCCCTGCCCTCTCAGGCGTTTGAGAGTGGCTTTGAGGTTGTCTTGGTTGGGCTTGTCGAGGCCGGTGAATGGCTCGTCGAGCAAGAGCACATGGGCCTCTTGCGCCAACGCCCGTGCGAGGAATGCGCGCTGTTGCTGCCCGCCGCTGAGGGCGCTGATTTGGCGGTTTTGCAGATCATTGAGGTCCATGGCTTCCATCGCGAGATTCACGGCGAGGTCATCGGACGCGCCGTATTTCCGATACCAGCCGAGGCGGAGATAGCGGCCCATTTCTACGAGCCCGCGCACGGTCGTGGGGAAGTCCCAATCAATCTGCCCACGCTGCGGGAGATAAGCGATGTCGGGCGTTGCGCCCACGACCTCGCGCCCATGAAAGTGGATGGTTCCGCTCTCGCGCTTGGCGAGGCCGGCGAGGGTTTTGAGGAGCGTCGTCTTCCCCGCCCCGTTCGGCCCGAGGAGCGCGATGCACTGCCCGCAACGGACCTCAAACGAGATGTGATGCAGCGCGGGAACGCGGGCGTAGCTCACGGTGAGGTCGGAGATTTTGAGCGCGTGGTCGTGGGAATTGCTCATGGGAAGTTCAGCACGTCTGTCGTCGGCCCAGCGCTCCACAGCGAGCGTTCGAGTTCGACGCTCTGCGGGTCTGTGAGCCTCGCACGCATCGCGGCGAGCGGTGCGCCTTCTGGCCAGTCCACGCGGAAGGTCAGCTCTCCGCCCTGCGCGGGCCACGGCACATCGAGTGAAAGTTCTTCCTCGGTGGACGGGTCCGCTTTCGCCCACACTTCGCGCCCGAGGTGGAGGATGGTCACGCGCTTCGGTGCTGTGGTGAAAGCGAGCACGAGTTGCACTTTCCGCACGGCAACTTCCGGCGGCGCGGCGAGTGCCGCTTGCGAGCGCGGAGCCGTGACGCGCGCCAGCAGGGGCGCGAGCGCGAGGAGCGCAAGGAGCGCCAGAAGAGCGCGGAAGACAGGCGAGCCACGCATTACTTGAGCGTGTCCACGATGGTGGTGACGTTGTATTTGAACATCTCTTCTACCGTCATGCCTTTGCGACCTAGTCCGTCGGAAAGCAGCTCGCCGCCAAACTTCGCGCCGGTTTCCTTGGTGATCTCTTGGATGACTTTGGGGTTGGAGACATCCTCGGAGAATACCGCCTTCACGCCCGCAGTTTTGATCGCGACAATCAGCTCGGCCACGGCCTTCGAGCCCGGTTGAGCATTCGTGGAGACGCCAGCAATCGGCATCACGGTGAACCCGTACTCTTTAGCAAAATACCCGAACGCGTCGTGATTCGTCACCAGCTTGCGCTTGTCGCGAGGCAGCTCCGCGACCTTGGTTTTCACCCACTTATCGAGGGCCTCTAGCTTCGCGAGATACGCGGAGGTCGAGGCGGTGAATATCGCTTTGTCTGCCGGGCGCAAGCGGATGAGTTCGTCGCGCACGAGCTTCGTGGCACGGGCGATATTGCGGACGCTGTGCCACCAGTGCGGGTCCTCGCCGTCATGGCTGTGGTCGCCATGCTGCACGGTCAGTTTTAGCGAAGGCAGCGCGTTGCCGACCTCCAGCACATTGCCTTTCGCGCCCGTTGCTTCCTTGAGCCGCGCGAGGTAGCCCTCCATGTGTTTTGCGGAGAGAAGGACGAGGTCCGCCGCAGCCACCGCGCGCATGTCGCTCGGCTTTGGATCGAAGTCGTGTGGGTCCACTCCCGGCTTCACATGCGCCGTGACTTCCACACGCTCGCCGCCGACTTGCTGTGCGACTTCGGTGAGGATCGTGGAGAACGATGAGATGCGGATTTTTTGCTCGGCGGCAATCGCAGCGGTGGCCCCAGCGAGCACGAGAACGACGGTAGAAATGAAAGCAGAACGAGTCATGCCTTTGACCAAACACAGGCCTCGCGGTAAATGCAAGGCGTTTGCGTATTGCTCGGAGCCAGTATTCTGATCTGCCCTACTAATCTACTGAATACTGACCTACTGAAAGCTGGACACCCGGCGCGGCGTTCGCATCCTCCCGCGCATGAAAATTCTACCCGTCCTCATTCTCGCAACTTCTATCTCCGCGCTCGCCGATGTTCGCCTTCCGGCAATCGTCAGCGACAACATGGTCCTACTCCAAGACACGAAAGCCAACGTCTGGGGTTGGGCGGATGCGGGCGAGAAAGTGACCGTCAAACTTCGTGATGCGAGCGTCTCGGCGACGGCGGATGAAAAAGGCCGCTGGTCCACGAAGCTGGAAGGGCTCAAGCCCGGCCTCGCTGGCGACATGACGGTTGCGGGAAAGAACACGCTCACCGTGAAGAACGTCGCCGTCGGCGAAGTGTGGCTGGCCAGCGGCCAGAGCAATATGGAGTGGATCGTCAAAAATGCTAAAGACGCCGAAGCTGAAATCGCAGCGTGCAACTTCCCCGAGCTGCGCGTCTTCACCGTCGCGAGAAAAGCGAGCCCGACTCCACTCGACGATGTCACCGGCAAATGGGCCGTGGCGACACCGGAGAATGCGCCGCTCTTTAGCGCCGTCGGCTACTACTTCAGCCGCGAGGTCCACAAGAAGCTCAAGGCGCCGCTCGGCCTCATCCACAGCTCGTGGGGCGGCACGCCGGTGGAGACTTGGATTCCCGCCAGCGGGATGAATTCCAATCCCGCATTCGGCGACCACTGGAAGAAAAAGCAGGCCGATTACCCGCAGGCAAAAGTCGCCCACGACGACCTGATGAAGGCGCACAAAGACGCCGCCGAGAAAGCCAAAGCCGAAGGCAAGCCCGCCCCTCGCGCCCCCCGCGCACCCGATGGCCCGAACGATCTTTTCGCAGCGCCGATGGGCCTCTTCAATGGAATGATCGCCCCGCTCGCGCCCTACACGATTCGCGGTGCGCTATGGTATCAGGGCGAGAGCAACGCGGGGCTCAACAACCGTGGAAACATGCAGCTCTACGCGCCGATGTTCGCGACGATGATCCTCTCGTGGCGCTTCGAGTTTGCCCGAGCGCAGAACATCCCGCGCGAGGAGAGCGAGTTCAGTTTCCTCTTCGTGCAGCTCGCCAATTACTTCCCGAAACGCGAGGAGCCCGCCGACAGCTATTGGGCGCAGATTCGCGAGGCGCAGCTCTCCACGCTGGAAGTCCCGCGCACCGAGATGGCCGTCAGTATAGACCTCGGTGAAGCGAGCGACATCCACCCGAAAAACAAACAGGATGTCGGCAAGCGCCTCGCTCTCGCCGCGCTGGCTGGCACTTACTTCGAGGAGACAGAATACAGCGGCCCCATCTACGGCGGGATGCAGGCCGAGGATGGCAAAATCCGCCTCAACTTCAGCCACGCCGAAGGGCTCAAGGCGCAGGACGGCGGCGCGATCAAAGGGTTCGCCGTCGCCGGTGAGGACAAGAAATTCCACTGGGCCGAAGTCACGCTGGAGGGCGACCACGTCGTCGTCTCCAGCCCCGGCGTGCCCAAGCCCGTCGCCGTCCGCTACGGTTGGGCCGACAATCCGAACTGCAATCTCGTGAACTCCGCGAACCTCCCCGCCAGCCCATTCCGCACGGACAAATGGGAGCAAAACCCACCCGAGGGCAGCGCCGCAACAAAGTAACATGGACGCCGCCTTCACTCACCTCGCCGCAGCCCTCCGGGAGCGCATCGCCATCATCGCCGACCGGGCCCTCTACGAGCGCGATCCCGCAGCGCATTTGGAGAAACTCAAAGCCGCCTCCGCGCAAATCACCACCCACGCCGCCGCCCTGCCGAGACCCCTCGAAGGCGACTTCGCCCACTACCTCCAGCGCGCCAGCTACGCAAAAGCACTCGACTGGCTGGAAGCGCGCGGGCTTTAAGGCACCGAACCTGCATACCGGCACGGCCAAGCCCATGTCCGAATCTACCGCACAGCCCGCAGTCACCCGCCTCGCCTCGCTCGATACGTTGCGCGGTGTCGCCGTGCTTCTCGTGCTTGGCGCGCGCCTTCCCAACATGAAGTTCGATTCAGCCATCGGCTTCGGCCTCCGCGCTTGGCAGCAGATTGGCTGGATCGGCGTGGACCTCTTTTTTGTGCTTAGCGGTTTCCTCGTCAGCGGGCTCCTCTTCCGCTCGTGGAAAGAGCACGGGCGCTTGAATGCCGGGCGCTTTCTGCTCCGCCGTGCGTGGAAGATTTACCCAGCCTTTTACGTCATGCTCGGCATCGTCCTCATCTCCCTCGCCAGCATGGGCCGTCCCATTCCCAACGCATTGGCGCTCAGCGAGGCGCTCTTCGTTCAGAACTACTGGCCGTGCATCTTCCCTCACTCCTGGTCCCTCGCCGTGGAAGAACATTTCTACCTCCTCCTGCCGCTCCTGCTCTACGCCCTGCGGGGCAAAAAGGAGCGTCCTTTTGCCAGCCTGCCCGTCGTCTTTATCATCGTCGCCATCGCCTGCCTCGCCATGCGGATATGCACCGCGTGGGACGGCACCGCGCCCATCTACCGCATCTACCAGCCGACGCATCTGCGCTTAGATTCCCTCCTATTCGGCGTCCTCATCGGCTGGCTCTACGCCTTCCATCAACCCGCCCTCGCCGCCTTCACTGAGAAATGGCGCAAGCCACTCGCTCTCACCGCCATCGCCCTCGCGAGCGTGCCAGCGATTTGGACCCTCGGCACCGCATGGGCAATCCCCACCATCGCGCTCAGCGGGCTTTGGCTGTCCGCCGGTATCCTGCTCACGCTCACGATCTTCAGCCGCACCCCGATCCAACGGGGCGCTATCGCCTGGCTCGGCACGTACTCGTATTCCATCTACCTTTGGCACTTTACGGCCCGCCTCATGATTATGCCTTTCCTCCTCCGGCCTGAGCAATTCGGCGGCGGGCTCGAAATCGCCACCTACTTCGGCCTCTCCATCGCCTGCGGGCTCCTCAGCGCTTGGCTCGTCGAACTCCCCTGCCTCCGCCTCCGCGACCGCCTTTTCCCGAGTCGCTAAAACGGAGCGTTCTTGATTGAGGCACGCGCCCCGATCCGTAAAAAAGCACCCATGCTCCGACTCATCATCTTCACCACCCTCACGACCGCTCTCCTCGCCGAACATCCTTTTGGCGGTCCCCTCGCGCCCGCACAACGCACCCCGGCGCTCGCACAACTCGCCCAGCCCGATACCGCTCGCCGCGCCCCGGCCACCGTCCG
>CAMDQC010000192.1 GCA_945905735.1 Prosthecobacter debontii
GCGCAGCCTGGAAAAAGCAACACGACGAGCCCCCGGCAGGGGTAAACTACTGACTGGAGAGCCGGATGCGGGAAAACCGCCCGTCCGGTTCGGAGGGAGGGGCGGGGAGTAATATCCCCGTCCCTACCCCAATCTTTTAATCACACCCGGTGCGATAGGGAGTGGAACAGCAGCATTGCGGTTGTAGCGACTTACGATAGACTGCAACTCAGATGACCAAACAAGAGCTTCGAGAGCACATGAGTAAACGGCTTCCCCTCTCACTGGCGGCGCGCGTGGAAAAGAGTAAACGGATTTGTGAACGGATCACCCGCATCGCTGCGTGGCACAGTGCCCGCACGGTAATCCTCTTCGCCCCGCAGACTCGCGAACCCGACGTAGAGCTGCTATGGAGATTCGGCGCGGGTCGCCGTTTTGCCTATCCCCGAATCGAAGGAGAAACGCTCGCGCTTTACGCCGTCGAATCCAGCGCCGACCTGAAGCCAACGCGCAAAAACCTCCGTGAACCGCTCGCGAATCCAGAAATGCGCATTCCCATGGGTTCTGTGGATCTCGTTGTCATCCCGGGCGTCGCTTTTACCGAAGAAGGGCTCCGCTGTGGGCGTGGCGGCGGTTACTACGACCGCCTCCTCGCAGCGCTTCCCGCCGCCGCAGTCAAAGTCGGCGTTTGCTTCACAGAGCAACTGGTCGAAGAACTCCCCATGGAAAACCACGACATCGAAGTCGATATGGTCATCGCTGAATGACGGCGGCTTAAAAGGGAAGGGCCGTTTCCCTCGTTCGCCTTTCCTTACGCCAGTGCCTGAAGCGGGATGCGGATCCAGTCTGGGCGGTTATTCAGCTCGTAGGCTAGTTCGTAGAGTGCTTTTTCGGCGGAGAATAGGGGCAGGAGGCCGAGCCCCGGTGCGAGGCTCGGCGCGGCCTCTTGCCACGCTGCCAGGAACGCAACTTGTGAATCCGCCGCCCATTGTTCCGCCGCTGCGTCACCGCTCGCTGCTGCCGCGTGGGCTGCGTAGTGGAAAGAGCGGAGCATCCCCGCGACGTCGCGCAGGGGCGAGCGTTTGGCCCGGCGCTCGGCGAGGGAACGCGAGGGCTCGCCTTCAAAGTCGATGATGACAAAATCCGCCCCCGTCCACAGCACTTGCCCGAGGTGATAGTCGCCATGTGTGCGCGTCTTCACTGCGCCGTCGGGGAGCTCGATATGAAAGCGTTCCGCCGGGCTCGCCAGATAGCGCTGGGCCAAGGATGCGGCTGCTTCCGGGAGCGATGCGATGCGCTCGGCGAGAGTGGCGCGGTCGGTCGATTCCAGTCGCGCAATTTCTGCCCGTAGTCCGCGCAAATCCTCATCGTCAAATGGCTCGGCCACGAAGTCCTCACCCGCCGCCGCTGCCAGCGCCGTGTGCATCTCGCCCGTGCGTCGGCCAAGCAGGGCGGCCTTGCCCAGCCAATCGCCCAGCGTTCCCGTGGCGTAGAACTCCCGAGCGGCAGCGAGCGCGAGAGGCCACGCATCGCCTTTATTTGCCGTCAATTCTGTGGCCAAAGCGACAGCCGCACCGCCCCAAGTCACCGTCCCGCCAAACCCGCAAACGTTCCGAAAACCGCTCGCTTCGGAAAGAAATTGCGTCAGCTCCGCATCGGGGTTCGCGCCTGCGACGAGGCGACGGTAGAGCTTCACAAATAGCCGCTCGCCGTAGATGAGCGCCGTATTGCTCTGCTCCGCCTTCAGCACGCGCGACGGCGGCAGCTCGCCCTCACGAAACAGCCTACGCAGCGCCACGCCGGGCACGAGCGCACGGAAAAGCCAGTCGCGAAACTCGGGCAAAACCGTGGCATCACACAACACCTCACTCCCTTTCGTAAAAACGATAGCCTCCTCCGGTGCTGCCAGCGCCCAGCCGAGCGGCACGAGATACGTCTCTTCGCCATCGGTGTAAGTCACCCCCAGCGCCAGCAAAACAGGGCCACCCGCCGCCATCGTATCCCGCACCGTCCAAGACTTCACCGTGCGCGCCTTCCCGCCAAACCACCGCTGCCGTGCGATCCACGACGATAGAGTTGCCGCGTCCACACCGTGCAAAAACCCGTGTTCAGAAAAGGGATCATCCATATGGCGTACCGTGCCATCCGCCTCCGAAAATGCCAAGCGCGTTACCGAGTGGAAAAAATATTACACAGGCACTTCTTCGCAGGTGATTATCTCGAACGCCGCGATTGCAACGTCGTGGCTCCCGTCGCCCTCGACGGGACTCCCCTTACGCGCAGCGCCATTTCTCCGGTGGCACGCGGAACTATTGTGCGCTTCGCGTTTCGGGGGTTCCCGTCGGGGCGACGGGAGCCACGACGGGGTAAACATGGTCAGGCGAGCAAAACGAAATGAAGAGCCAACAATGAGTCAGAAATTTTCCATTTCATCACCTGACCCGCTTTCCCCCAAGCGAGATTGCAAATGTCGCCTACTTTACGTCATGCGTGCCGGCGGCGGCGCTGCTGTTTGGAGTTCCGCCTTTAGGCGGCTGCGTCCGCGGTATCGTGAGCAGCGCCTCGAAGCGCGCTGCAACACTGCGTCTCGGCCTGGACAACTGGGCGATCGTTTATCTGAACGGGCAGCAAGTGGCGATGCTCGATCATGCCCGGGAATTCGAAACCGTGAAGATTCCCGTCACGCTCAACGAGGGCGACAACCAAATCCTGATCAAAACGAACAATCGGATGAACCGCGACCGGCACCTTTGGGCGATCCATTGCGTTGTGGAGTAGGTCGGATTCAACCCCACACTTTACGCTAGGCAATAAGGCAGCCATCAAATACCAGCAGACCTCAAGCTATGAAGACCACCACTGAACCAATCACCCGTCGCCGTTTTCTCCGCCAATCGGGCGTGATGATTGCCCTGCCGTTGATGGAATCTCTGTTGCCGCGGGCAATGGCGAAGGAGGCGGCGGGGAAGCCGGTGAAGCGTTTCGTTTGTTTGTCGAACAACTACGGTGTTTATCCGCAGGCGTTTTTTCCGGCGCAGGGCGGGCACGATTTCGAAATGTCGCCGACGTTGAAGACGCTGGAGCGGCACCGGGCGGATTTCACGGTGTTCTCAAACCTCGACCACGGCTTGCAGGGTGGCCATGCGTGTGTGCCGTCGTTACTGAGCGGCGTGATGCCGGTGGTCGCGCCGAATTTTCCCGAGATGAATATGAGCCTCGACCAGAAGCTCGCGGAGCATGTGGGAGCGGCGACGCGGTTTCCCTCCATGACGCTGGCGGTGAACGATGCGAATCTCATCAGCTTCACGCGGACAGGCGTTCAGGTGCCGGCCATTGATTTGAGGGGAATGTATCGGGCGCTGTTTATCGATGAAGATGCGAAGGACAAAATGGCGGCCCGCGAGCGGTTCGCTCGGCACGGGAGCATCCTCGATGCGGTGATGGACGAGGCGAAATCCGTAGAGCGCTCGCTCGGGCAGGAGGACCGCGCGAAATTCCGGGAATATCTGGAAGCAGTCCGCGGGATGGAGCGGAAAATCACGCAGGATGAGCCGTGGCTTGACCGTCCGAAACCAAAGGCCCCGCAGCCGGAGCCGCCGCAGGGCAAAGGCACGGAGAAGGATTTGAAGGCGATGATCGAACTCATCGCGCTCGCCATGCAGACCGATTCGTCGCGGGTGTTCACGCTCACGAGCGGTTTTTCGAACGGCGACTTCGGACTTAGCGGCGGATATCACGGCTACTCGCATCACGGCGAACGGGACAAGGAAGTGGCGGCGCTAAAGGCCATCGAGGGCTATCAGGTCTCGATGATGGCGCATCTCATCGACTTGCTCAAAGCGCAGCCCGACCCGCTGAATGGCGGCACGCTGTTCGACCACACGACGATCCTCTACGGCTGCGGCATGGCCACCGGCCAGCACACGACGCGCAACCTGCCCATCGTGCTCGCAGGCGGTGGATTCAAGCTCGGCGAACACCGCGTGCTGCGCGAAGGTAAGACCGAGCGGCTGCCGGCGGCGAACTTGCTGCTGAGCATCGCGAAGCACTTTGGCGTGGAGACGGAGCGGTTTGGGACGAGCACGGGGACTCTGCGGGGATTGGAGGGTAAATCATGAGGAGGATTGGCAAGGGAATGGATGGCAAAGGAATCATTTCAAAACATTCCCCTACCATCCATTCCCTTGCCATAATCCTTTGTGTATCAGCGACAGCGGCAGACGACCTCCAGCCCTTTCTCAAAAAGCACTGCTACGAATGCCACGGCGCGGAGAAGCAGAAGGCCGATCTGCGGTTCGATACGCTCGGGAACGACCTCGCCAACGAATCGAACCTCGGTCGCTGGCAGGATGTTCTCGACCAATTGCGCCAGGGCGAAATGCCTCCGCCGAAGCAGCCGCAGCCGGACGCCGCGGAAAAGGCGAAGGTCGTGGCCCTGCTGAGCGCGAGACTCAGCGACGCCTACGCACAGCAATCCGCTGCCGCCGCCAGGCCGAACATCCGCCGGCTCAATCGCATTGAGCTTCGCAACACCCTGCGCGATTTGCTCTACCTGGAGCAGCCGCTTTTCCGCAAACTCGGCATCCCGAAGCCTGAGGATGCCAATGGCGACGGCACGGTCTCGCGGCGCAGCGAAGATCCCATCTGCGAGTTTCCCGCAGACGAACTGGAGCATGGCTTCGACAACATCGGCAGCCGGCTCGTGATGTCCGATTTTCTGCTCAAACTCATCATCGGCGCGGCGGAAGAATGTCTCGATTTCGCCACCGTCGCGGGCGACATGCCAAAGGCCGAAACGCGGCGCTTTGCGGCGCACATCCGCACGAGCGGCCCGGGCGGGCTGGAGGAAATGTCGCGGCTGTTCAACAAGGACTACGACGTGCTCATGGAGCGCTATCGCGAGCCGGGCGCGGCCTCCAATGTCGGACGCGTGGCTCCTTCAGAAATCGCAGGCACCGGCGTTGGCGTGTCCGGAAAATATCGCATCACGATCGAGGCCTCATCGCACAACCAGCGGCATCCGTGGGGCGACCTCATTCACAGTCGTCAGGATGAGCCGATGCTCCTCGGGCTGCACCTCATTGATGCCCGCCGCGGGGCTTTCAATGAAGGAAATCCAAACACGGAAATGCTCACGCAGTGGTCACTGCCGGACGACGGGCAAACGCACGCGTATGTCTTCGAGACGTGGATAGATGCGAAGTGGCTGCCGTGGCTCGGCTGGGAAAATGCGCCGTATGAACGCAGTCTCATCGTGGAGAAGCTCGTGCAGAAGTACCTCCCCGCCGCCGTCACTCCACCGCCGCAGGGCAACGCGCCGGAGAATGAAAAGAAGCAGCACCGCGACGACATGGCGCGGGCGCTTTTCACTGCAGGCTACGCCGGGCCGCACATCCGCATTCGCAGCCTCATCATCGAGCCGGTCTTCGATTCGTGGCCGCCGCGCAGCCAACTGTTTCTTTACGGAAAGACCGGTCAGGAATCCGTGACGGAGTTGCTCCAAGCCTTCGCGCTGCGCGCATGGCGTCGCCCGGTGATGCCGGAGGAAACTGCCCGCTACATTACGCTGGCCAACGAGCGCATGAAGGACGGTGGTTCGCGCGAACAATCCCTGCGCGTCGCCTACACCGCCATGCTGGCGTCGCCGAATTTCTACTACCTGCGCGACACCGGGGGCGCGGGCGATTTCAACATCGCATCCCAGCTCAGCTACTTCCTGTGGTCCTCAATGCCCGACGAAGAACTACTCTCCCTCGCCGCCGCCGGCAAACTCGCCGATCCCGCGATCCGACACGCCCAAATCGAACGAATGCTGAATCACCGCAACGCAGCATCGTTCGTCCGGCGCTTCACCGAACGCTGGCTGCGGCTCGACAAACTCGGCTCGATGCCGCCGCCCGGCGGATTCTATTTTCACCGGCAGATGGAGGGCCAGATGCTCAAGCAGACAGATGCCTTCTTTGCCGACCTTTTGCAGCGGAATGATCCCGTGCGCGAGATCATCGAAAGCGATTACACATTCCTGAACGAGCGCACCGCGCAGTGGATCTACAAGCGTGACGATGTGTGGGGCGATGCCTTCCGCAAAGTCCCGGCCAAGCCCCCGCACGGCGGCGGCATGCTGACCATGCCCGCCGTGATGACCGCCACGGCAAACGGCGTGGACACCTCGCCGATCGTCCGCGGCGTGTGGATACTCGAAAGCGTCCTCGGCACTCCGCCGAATCCGCCGCCGGCCAACGTCGAACCGCTCTCGCCCGACCTGCGCGGCGCGCGCACCATCCGCGAGCAACTCGAAGCCCACCGCTCCCAGGAATCGTGCATGAACTGCCACAGCAAAATCGATCCGCCCGGCTTTGCGTTCGAAAACTTCGACGAACTCGGCCTCTGGCGCACGCACTACAAGGACGGTGGCAAGTCGCTGAAAATCGATCCGTCTTCGAAACTCCCCAACGGCCGCGCCATCGCCGACATCCACGAGATGAAGCAATTCCTGCTCGGCAAAGAGGAACAAATCGCCCGGAACCTCGTGGAGAAAATGCTCATCTACGCCAGCGGTCGGCTCCTCACTCCTCGCGACCGTGGAGAAGTCGAACGCATCGTGTCGGCCCTGAAACCCAACGGCTATCGCGTCCGCGACCTCATCCACCACGTCGCCGAGAGCCGTATCTTTTTGAACCGATGAGATGCAACACTGATTCCCGGCGGGGAAAACGGGTCAGGGAAAACGGGTCAGGGGAAAACGGGTCAGTGTGCGAAAATTGACAGGGGAAAACGGGTCAGTGTGCGAAAATTGACAGTATATTGAGCCATCGAATTCATCGGTTACGAGATTTCCTGCGCTGGTGGAAATACCGTGAATCCGAGGAAAAGAGCTGCTTTGCGCTGCCCTTTATCGGTGGTTACGACTTCGGTTTCTTTGGCGCATCTCGCGGCGGCGAGGTGAAGGGCGTCGTTGGTTCTCAGGAAGATGGGTGGGGTATGGCTGAGACAGGAATCGAGGATTGCGAAATACTCTGCTTCCAGCGCCGCAGTCACCGTTTGTTCCAAAAATCGTCCGCTGGCGATGAGGTCGCAGAATGAACGGTGGAGCAGACTCGTGGCCCCATCGCTGATTGAGCCTTCGGCTTCCCGGCGTCGCAGCACTGCTCGTAATTCAAGCCGACCAGTCGCGCTCACGGCAATTTGCGATGCGGCGGCGGCGTGTTGCTCGAAGTCCGCACTATCCGGTTCGCTGACGTAGAGTTTTGCGAGCGCGGATGTATCCCAGTAGATCATTCGGCGAATGCGATTAGTTGCGAATCTCTTCGATCAGTTGCTCAACGGGCGTCCCCGGCTTTCCGGTGGAGCATTTTTCGCGGAGCGCCCTTACTTCATCAAGCCACGAATTATCTCGCGGACGGGGTGGCAGCTTCGTTTCCACCGAGCGACGGACGAGACGATTCAACACGGTATCCAAGGTCGTGTGCTCTTGCTGGGCCCGTTCTGTCAGGTAATCGGCCAAGTCGTCGTCCAGATGTAGGTAAGCATTCACGATCGGTAAAGTTCGGTACGGAGACATAGTCTCCATGCCGCTGGGTGTCGAGGCTGAAAAACCCAAACCGAGTGACGCCAATTCGCTCTTTGAAGAATCTGCGCAATCCGCGAAATCTGCCCCGGATGACAGAGGAAGCCGGGAACTTGGAGGATGAATCTCGCTTCTCTGTTCAACAGAGAAGAAGTTGCCCTCAAAAACCGGGAAAAACGACTCAGTTTTTCAAAAGATGAGGAGATATTTGCGTTTCCTGAGGACATTTTTTGAGATCATGAGGACAGGAACGCGTTTCCTGAGATCATCTTTTCAGTTCCTGAGATCAGGTTTGGCGTTCCTGATCTCAGGTTTTCAGTTCCTGAGGTCAGTTTTTCGGAAGTTGAGGGGAGGGTTTCAGTTCCTGAGGTCAGGAACCGAGTTTCTGACGTCATTTTTTGAGTTCATGAGGTCAGGAACGGCGTTTCTGAGGGGAAGGTTTTGGTTCCTGAGGTCAGGGAATGGTTTTCTGAGGCCATGTTTTTTCGGGATGGAGGACCTATCAGAAAGTTTGTGTGGCCAGGCAAAAGAGAGGACACAAACGAGTGGACCTATCAGAAAGTTTGTGTGGCCAGGCAAAAGAGAGGACACAAACGAGTGAGAAAACCAAAAAGCAAAGAAGAAGAGAAAACGAACAAAGCATTGGATGAACTGATAGCGGTGCACGGGCACACGCCGGAGGCGATCTTCGGA
>CAMDQC010000193.1 GCA_945905735.1 Prosthecobacter debontii
CGTGCCGATTGCCACATGCTTCAGAAACGCCTCCCACTGGATTTTGAATGCGTTGTCGTAGGTGGTGCTATCAGGCACTTCCTGCCAGCCGCCGAAGAAATCGATCGGTTGATCGATGTCGGGATTCCACGTCGGGCGTGGCGTCGTACCTGCACTTTGAACCCAGCACCTTCTCAGGCCGATGATCGCGCTGCCATGCGTGCCATCGACTTGCAGGGTTAGAAGATCATCGCGCCGCACGCGGACGGTCCACGAGCTGTTGAATTGGCAGATCACGCCTCCCTCACATTCAAACGTCGCGTAACACGCGTCATCACTCGTGCACGGGTAAGGCTTGCCTCGCTCATCGACTCGCTTCGGGAGATGCGTCGCGCCGAGGCAGCTCACGGCCTTCACTTTCCCAAAGAGATCGTCGATCACGTAGCGCCAGTGGCAGAGCATATCGACGATGATGCCGCCGCCGTCTTCTTTGCGGTAATTCCATGAGGGGCGCTGAGCCGGTTGGTCGCCATCTTCGCCGGTGAAGACCCAATACCCGAACTCACCGCGTACGCTGAGGATGCGGCCAAAGAAACCCTGGTCGCGCAAAGTGCGGAACTTGCGAATTCCGGAGAGCCACAGTTTGTCCTGCACCACGCCGTTCTTCACACCCGCGTCCTCGCAGAGCTTCGCGAGCCGCAGCGCCTCCGCTGATTCCACGGCCGTCGGCTTCTCACAATAGATCGCCTTTTTTGCCTTCACTGCTTTCTCGATAAAGCCAGCCCGCTGCAACGTGCCCGACGCATCGAAGAATATCTCGTCATCGGGATTCGCCAGCGCCGCATCGACGTCGGTGGTGAAGCGCGTGATGCCCGTGCGGGCAGCCAGCGCCGCGAGCTTGTCGTGGTTACGTCCCGTGAGGATCGGGTCCGGCATCAAGGTGAGGTCGTCGCCCACTTTCACGCCGCCTTGGTCGCGGATCGCTTTGATGGAGCGGATGAGATGCTGATTGGTGCCCATGCGTCCGGTGACTCCGTTCATGATGATGCCGATTCGTTGTGTTTTCATAAATGTGTGTTGTTTGGTTGAGAAAGTTTAAGCGTAAAGCCGTGCGTAGCTTGCAGCGATTTTGTCGAGAAAGACGTGTTGATCAGTGCCCCACCAGTGGTTCGAAAAAATCTCGACCTCGCGATGTCCGGTGAAGCCAGTGGCGTCCACCCAATCGCTGATTTCCCGGATGTTGATGCAGCCTTCGCCCATCAGCCCGCGGTCATTGAGCAGGTCGGTCGTGGGTGTCTTCCAATCGCAAATGTGGAACGCGTGCAGGCGTCCGGTGAGCCCGGCAAGATCGATCTGCTCCTTCAACTCCGGATCCCACCACACGTGATAGACATCCACCGCGATGCCGAGCGACTTCGGGGAGCCGAGCGCGTCGCAAATCTCGTGTGACTGCCGCATCGTGTTCACCGCGCTGCGGTCGTCGGCATACATCGGGTGTAGTGGCTCGATGGCCAGCTTCACGCCCGCCTGCTCCGCTGCGGGCAAAATCGCCGCGATGCCATCCGCGATCTGCTTCCGCGATTCCACGAGGCTCTGCCCCGGAACCGCGCCGCAAACCAAGACAATGAGTGGTGCCCCGATCGCGTGCGCCTGCTCGATGGCCTTCAGGTTGTCATCGATCGCCGCCTGCCGCCCCGCAGACGTCGCTGACGGGAAAAATCCACCACGGCACAAGCTGACCACCTCCATGCCCGAATCCGCAGTCTGGCGCTTGACCGTAGCAAGGTCGCGGCCTTCCAATGCCTGACGCCAGATCGTGATCCCGGTCACCCCGCGCTTCGGAAACTCCGCGAGGCACTGTTCGAAATTGAGGGGCTTGGTAGTGATTGTGTGAACGCAAAGTCGGCTCATGAGGGACGACTGAATCAGTTTCCTTGTGGCTGGTAAAACAGTGCTTTCCGATGATGATGGGCGGAAAAACCGATGGAACTCTACCAACTCAAATACTTCCTCGAAGCCGCTCGGCAGCGCAATTTCACCCGTGCTGCCGCACACCTGCATTTGGCCCAGGCAGCGCTGAGCGAGCAGATACGGAAGCTCGAAGCGGAACTCGGCACGCCGCTCTTCAATCGAGGTCGGCGCGAAACCGTGCTCACCGCCGCCGGGGAGACCCTTCGCGCCCACGCGGAGGTCCTGCTGGAGCGCGCCGACGCTGCGAGGCAAGCGGTGCATGATGTCGTCGGACTACGCGGCGGACGGCTCACGATCGGTGCCATACCCTCTGTCAGCGCGTGCCTGCTTCCTTCCGTGATTGCCGCGTTTCGCAAGCTGCATCCCCTTGTCGAACTCGCCCTCTTTGAAGGCACGTCGGAAGCCGTTGCTCAATCGGTCGAAAGCCGACGGGTCGAGTTTGGTATCGTGCAGCTTCCCACGAGCAGCGGTGATTTTGAGGAGCATCCGTTATTTACGGAACCATTCGTTGTGATTGTCGCGAAGTCTCATCCTGTCGCGAAACAACGCTCCATCAGCCTCGCCAAGCTCAAAGATGAACCCTTCATTCTCTACAAAGGCCGGGCTCGTGATACAGCACTGTCCGCGTGCCGAGTCGCCGGATTCGAGCCCCGTATTGCGTGTGAAAGCAGCGAACTGGAAACGATTCGATCCCTCGTCGCCGCCGGCTTGGGCGTCGCTATTTTACCCAGACTCGCGACCCGGCAGTGCCCGGACAACTGTGCCGTTGTGCTCCTGCGTGGCGATCCCGTCGAACGTGAGGTCGCCATTCTGAGCCGTGCGGGCCACGCCGCATCTCCGAGCGCAAGTGTGTTTCGTAAATTGGTTATTGCGCTGAGCTTTCCACCACGGAGATGACTACCGCGCGCCAAGAATCCGGCATTTCCATTTCGCGCAAGTTCTGGCATCCCGGCGGGCATGACTCGTGACGAAGCCATCGCCCGTTTACAGCCCTTCCTCGGAAAAGACCTGCGCCCGCTCGCCGATGCGCACGGCGTGACGGTGTGGAAGGACGGCAAGAAAAACAAAGGCTGGGCCGGGATGGAAGTCGAGCGGCTGCTCGGCCGTCCGCAGGACTCGAAGCAAGAGCCGGACTTCGGCACGTTTGAGCTGAAGGTCGTGCCCGTCGTCCGCGACATCCTCGGGCGATGGAGTGTGAAGGAGACGATGGCCATCACGATGATCAATCCCAAGAACGTGCTGGAGATGCCGTTCGAGCACAGCCACCTACTCGATAAATTGAGCGCCTTGCTCATCTGCGCTCGCGTTTTTACCAACGAGAAAGACGACTCGTCGCTCTTGCTGAAGACGGGCGGCTTTGACCTCGGCGACGGCGAGACATTCCGCCAAGTGCAGGCGGACTACGAAGTCGTGCGCAAGACGCTCCGCGAAGGCGGCGAGCTTACCGGCTGGATGGGCAACCTCGTCCAACCCCGCACGAAAGGCCCCGGCAAAGGCGTGAAGACGTTCGCATTTTACGCGAGGACGGGCTTCGTCTCGCGGATGCTGAAGCTGAACGGGTGACGGCGAAAAAGAGTGGAAGATTCCGATTGCCGAACAGCGCGCGGGCTCATAGGTTCCGCGCCCTCTTAAAAAACGGCGCTATCGTCTAGAGGCCTAGGACACAGCCCTCTCAAGGCTGGTACACGGGTTCGAATCCCGTTAGCGCTACCATTCCCCCCCCACGAACGCCGGGGCTGCGAAAATCGTCCTCGTCTCCATCAGGACGAGCGCCCATGTTGCGCGGACTTTGAAGCGTCCAACTACCAATCCAGCTCCACTCCGGCGAGTCCTTGTCCTCGTCGATGAATCGAACATCACCAGCTCCGCGAAGGCAGCCAATCGGAAGCTCGATTGGCTGGCGCTCCGAGATTACCTCGTCGGCACACGCGAGCTCATCGAGATGGTCATCTACGCAGGTTTGCCGCCGGCCATGCCGGATTGGCAATCGGAGCGAGATAAGAAGAACAAGTTTCTCCACTGGCTGCGCTCGCACGGCTTTCTCGTGGTGGCGAAAGATGGCTCGCCGAGCGCGGAGTCGCACTACAAGGCGAACGTGGATGTGATGATGGCGATTGATGCCGTGGAACTGTCCGTCGAGATGCGGCCCGATGTAGTCGTCCTCATTACCGGTGACGCCGATTTTGCGCACCTCGCGCTCCAATTGCGGCGGCGCGGAATCCGAGTGGAAGCAGCATCCACCGCGCAGACCCTAGGCGCGGGACTCAAGACGGCGGTGAACGAGTTCATCGACCTTGGGCCAGTGCTGGAGAAGTTCGATCCGCTGGCGTGATATTGCGTCAGCGAACAAGGCGACACTTGCCAAAATCGGCTTTACCCGCCAAGCATGGCGACGGGCTTCACCTCGGCCTATTCAATGACCAATAATAACAGTGAACGCATCCTGCGCCCGACCCGGGGCCTCGTTAGCGTCAATCTCGGAGAGCTTTGGCGGTTTCGCGAATTGCTCGGATTACTCGCGTGGCGAGATGTGCTTGTACGGTACAAACAGACGTATCTCGGCATCGCGTGGGCGGTCCTGCAGCCGTTGTTGACGATGTTGGTATTCAGCCTTTTTGGACGGACTCTGAGCTTGGAGAATTGGGGCGCTCCATATGCGATTTTGGTGCTCGCTGGGTTGCTTCCTTGGCAGTTCTTTTCGAATGCGTTGTCGGAAAGTAGTAATTCCCTCGTGGCATCGGCGCGCATCATTTCCAAGGTGTATTTCCCGCGATTGATCATCCCGATTAGCGCGGTGTTGAGTGGGACGATCGATGTGATTATCGCTACGTTGTTGTTGCTGATCATGATGCCGTTTTACGGGGTCGGTTTCCGTCCACACCTGTTGTTGCTCCCGTTGTTTTTTGTCGCGGCATTTTTGCCTGCATTCGCAGTGGGTGTGTGGTTTAGCGCGCTGAATGTGAAGTACCGTGATGTGCGCTACGTCGTGCCGTTCCTTACGCGCATCGGCATGTACGTGGCTCCTGTGGCTTTTCTGTGGCAGGCGATTGTGCCTGCGAAGTATTGGCTGCTGTATCACTTGAATCCGCTGGTCGGGGTGATCGATGGGTTTCGGTGGTGTGTGCTGGGGGATCGCTTTGCCCCGTGGTGGCCGGGTTTTTGGATGGGAATGGGGCTCACGGTTATCGTGTTGCTCGGCGGCTTGGTGTATTTTCGGCAGGTGGAGAAAACGTTTGCCGATCTTGTCTAGATGAGCGCACCGAGAATCAGTATTCGTGGAGTTGGTAAGAAATTTACCATCGGAGAAGGGGCGAACCATAGCACGCTACGGGACCAGCTTTCCGAGGGCTTTCGCCGTCTGTTTAAACGTGAAGCGCGCAAAGCGGCGACGACCGATTACTGGGCGCTTCGCGACGTGACGTTTGATGTTGGCGAGGGAGAAGTGGTCGGGATCGTCGGGCGTAACGGCGCGGGGAAATCCACGCTGCTCAAAGTGCTGAGCCAGATCAGCGAGCCGACGGAGGGCGAAGTGACGATGCGTGGCCGGGTTTCGAGCTTGCTAGAGGTGGGTACGGGATTTCACCCGGAGCTGACGGGGCGCGAGAACATCTTCCTGAACGGGGCGATCCTCGGGATGACTCATGCGGAAATTAAGAGGAAGTTCGACGAGATTGTCGCATTCGCGGAAGTGGAGAAATTCCTCGATACGCCGGTGAAGCGCTACAGCAGCGGGATGTATGTGCGGCTCGCCTTCGCGGTTGCGGCGCATTTGGAGCCGGAGATTTTGATCGTCGATGAGGTCTTGGCGGTCGGAGACGCTGAGTTCCAAAGGAAATGCCTAGGGAAGATACACAACTTGGCCGAGTCCGAAGGGCGGACGGTTCTGTTCGTGAGCCATAATCTCACCGCGGTGCAGCGACTGTGCACGCATGGGGTGTATTTAGAGAATGGTCGCCTGAAGGATGTCGGGACGATTACGAAGGTGCTCGATGCGTATCAGCGTTCGTTTGAACAAGCGGCTAATGTTGTTTCGACAACAGGAAAGGCGCAGTTCATTTCGTGGGCGCTGGTTGGGAATCCGCCAGAGGAGAAGCATTGCTGCCATACGCGTTCGGTGTGCGAGTTCTCCGTTACGACAAGTGTGCAGTTTGACATTAAAGATGCGGTTGTTGGATTTGCGATTTGGAATCCCGCCGGCGATCTAGTGTTTGCGGCGAGTAGTCGCGATGACGACGGGCCGCTACTGTCTTTTGCACCGGGGCTGCATCAGGTGAAAGTCAGCGTCCGGCTTCCCCTCAAAGCGGACCTCTATCAACTGGAAATCAGCATCAATAGCCGCGCGCTAGGGCAGTTGGAGCGATGCTATCTCGAACCCAAACTGAATATCCTACCACTTATGAACACTACTCTACCCGAGAAATGGCACGGGTTGATCACCGAGAAGGCCACCTTCGGACTGATGCCAGCACCTCAACCCACTCACTAAGATGATTACCCGAATAATTAGAAAACTCACCGGCAGCAAGCACGTGAAACCGGAGCAGAACCAACAATCGAAGCCAAACCGCCAAGCAGGACAGGCGTTCGACGTGCCGAATTATGACGCCATGAACAAAGCGCGCACGGCGCATTTGAACTGGATGCAATTACCCGTGGCGAATAAAAGCGTCTTGGAAATCGGGTGCGGAATCGGACGGATGAGCGAGTATTTCGAGGCGCAGAACTGCAAGCTGCACTGCGTGGATGGCCGGGCCGAGAATATCGAAAAACTCAAGGAGCTGTATCCGGGGCGGACCGCCGAGGTGATGGACTTGGAGACGGACCAGATTTTGAACTGCGGAAAGCACGATATCGTATTTTGCTACGGCTTGCTCTATCATCTGGTGGATGTGCTTGGCCTTATTAAGAAGGCAGCGACGGTTTGCGGTGACATGATGATCGTGGAGACTTGCGTCTCTCCGGTGGAGTCGAACGTCTGCTACATTGTCCGGGAGGATGTGGAAGATGTGACGCAAGCGCTGCATGGCCTAGGGAGTCGCCCCAGCCCGTCCTACATCGTAACGTGTTTGCACACGGCGGGCTTCAAATACGTCTATGCTCCGAAGGATGTGCCAGACCACGAACAGTTCCGATACACGATGGTGAAGGATTTGGGGCAGTGGAAAGAGCGGCGACTTACCCGCAACATTTTCATCGCGACCTACGCTCCAATCGAGAGTCAAACACTAGTGCTGACGAGCAAGATTTGAGTAAGAGCCGTAGTTCGAACGCCACCATGAATGTCATTCAAAAACTCATCGAATCGGTCAGGGACGGCAGTCTGCCGTTTCGTATTTGCAATCGCTTCTCCAAGACCAAATACGGACCGATTACCGAGCTAAATACCAATCAACTCATCGCCCGGCGCTACCCGGATGATGGATGGAAAAACCTCACGCACGAAGGACGTGTGGCCTGGAACCACTTCCACAGCGCGTTGTCCGCAAAAAAGCCGCGCAATGTGGTTTGGGTCGGCGCTAATGATGGGCGAGGGGCGGTGTGTATGAACGAGGCGTTTCCCGGAATGGATTTCTTCCTGCTGGAGCCCGTCCGTAAGACATTTCAAGCGATGGAGAAAAGGCTCGCTGGACTGCCTAATTTACGCGCGTTTAATCTCGCAGCGGGTGCCGCGGAAGGGGAGTTGGAGATGTTTGTGGACGAATATTCTCCGGCCAGTTCGCTGCTTCCCTATGACCAACTCATCGCTAAGGACTATCCTTTCCTTGGTAAACAAAGCAAAGAAACCGTCCGTGTGCGACCACTGGATACGCTGCTGGGCGAATGGAAGCTCGACCGTATCGATTTTCTGATTGTGGATGTCCAAGGCTACGAGGACATCGTCCTCGCTGGTGCACAACAGGTTCTCAAGAACGCGCAAATCGTGATGGTGGAGATGAACCTGAAGTCGCTCTACGTAGGAAGCGCGACGTTTGACTCTGTATATCAGACACTGAGAGCAAACGGACTCACGCTGCGCCATATCCCGCATTTCCACCGAAATGCGGACAACGAAGTCGTCCAGATCGACGGGCTATTTTGCCGCGAATAGCCATGTCTATTTCGAAACGCATCCGATCCCTCCTCAAGAGATGGTATTACACCTATTGGCCGGGACAGGCTGGGTCATTTCCCTATTTTGGC
>CAMDQC010000194.1 GCA_945905735.1 Prosthecobacter debontii
CGACCTGATGATTACAAATCAACTGCTCTACCAACTGAGCTATGCTGGCGCATCCTAGAAGGCCGTGACCTTCCGGGCCGGGGACCATACGCAAAGCGCGTTCTCGTTGGCAAAGAAATTCCCGGCTTTCGTGGGAAAATAGAAAAATACGCGCTGGCGAAACATCCGGCTTTCCCAATCGCCAGCGCATTCGGTAGGTTTCCCGCACTATGGCCAGAACCAGTAGCGTCACCGACAGAACACTCGCAATCATCATGGGCGGAGGAGCAGGCAGCCGCTTGTACCCACTCACGAAGGATCGCAGCAAACCGGCCGTCCCACTCGCTGGGAAATACCGTATCGTGGACATCCCGATTTCCAACTGCATCAATTCCGGAATGCGGAAGATTTACGTCCTCACGCAGTTTAACAGCGTGTCATTACATCGGCATATTCAGGCGAGCTACAAGTTCGACCAGTTCACGCGGAGCTTCGTGGAAATCCTTGCCGCGCAGCAGACGCCAACGGACGCTGGCTGGTACCAAGGCACCGCTGACGCGGTGCGGCAGAATCTTCCCGACTTCCTCAGCGGTGGCTACGAATACTACGTCATTCTCAGCGGCGACCAACTCTACCGGATGGATTACCGCGATGTGCTGGATCAGCACATCGCCACGAAAAGCGACGTGACGATCGCCACACTGCCCGTGAGTCGCGCGGATGCAGGCGCGTTCGGAATCCTACACACGGATGCGGAGCGGAGGATCGTTCAATTTGAAGAGAAGCCAAAAGACCCAGCGCTCCTCGATAGCCTGCGCATCCCAGCGCCGCTGCTGAAAGAAATGGAGCGCGGAGAAACCGAGGAACTCTACCAGGCGAGTATGGGCATCTACGTCTTCAGCCGTGATGCACTCATCGCCGCGCTGGATAATTCCCACATTGATTTCGGCAAGCACGTCATCCCCGAGATGATCACGAAGTTCCGCGTCACCGCCTACATTTTCCAAGGCTACTGGGAAGACATCGGAACGATCCGCTCGTTCTTCGATGCGAACCTCGCGCTCACGAATCCGCTCCCGCCATTCAGTTTCTTCGACGCGCGCTCGCCCATCTTTACGCACATGCGTTTCCTGCCCGGCAGTAAAGTGAACGGAGCTGTGGTAAAGAACGCCATCATCGGGGACGGTTGCATTATTTCCGATGCGCACATTGAGCGGTCCGTCATCGGCATTCGCTCACTCATTCAGAGCGGCAGCACGATTAAGCACAGCGTCGTGATGGGGGCCGACTACTACGAAGGCATCCGTCCTGCGAGGGCAGGGGAGCCACCGATGGGCATCGGCGAAAACTGCATTGTTAATCACGCCATCATCGATAAGAACGCCCGCATCGGAAATGGCGTCGTCATCACCCCCGAAGGCAAGCCCGACAATGCCGATGGCCCTGATGAACTCTGGCCCGATGGCGGGATGCGCCCACGGTGGTATATCCGCGATGGCATCGTCATTATTCCGAAGAGCGCCGTCATCCCTGACGGCACATGGGTCTAGCGCCATGAAGATCGTCCGCGTACCTTGGATCGTATGTCGTGCCGATGAGTTCGGTGCCGAGAACTTCTTGCAGACATGGCGCGGCGAGGATTTCGAGATCATGGCTTACTCGGAGAAGGAAGCGCGCGATTGGTGGGAAGAGCTGTCAGAAAACGAACGTAGCGGGCACATCCGAGGCGGCGGAGGTGGCGCCGAGATGTCACTGCTATGAGCGCCGGGCTCTAGCTCTTGTTTTGGAGTGCCTGAATCTCGTCCCTTAGCGAGGCTGCGCGCTCGTATTCCTCCGCTTTGATTGCAGCCGCCATCTCTTTGCGCAGCTTCTCCACCGGAGTGATTTTCCGCAGCTTCTTCAAGTCCTTCAACCAATCGCGCAGGGAAGCGATTTCAACGCTCTCTTTGATCTGCTCTGCTTCGCCAGCATCAGTCAGAAATTTCTGGATGCTCTTAATTCCCTTTTCCACGAGCCCTATTGCAGCTTCCGCGTCGTCTTTTTCCAGTGCCAGTGAGCCTTTGGCGCGGGTGTTCATCATGAGGACATAAGGGCGGAATTGCTGCACACTCCACGCGAGTTCGGCTTCAGGTGCATACTTTTCTACGAACGTGAACATGTCCAAATTACGCCGCGTGTCGCGGGCGACGGCGTGCCAGTCGCCGAGTTGAAAGAGGGCGACGTAACGGTGGTAGTACTGGATACCCTCGCTCTGCAAATCGCCCACCTCGTCGGTGGTCAGTTCGAAGGACCCCGTCGCGGATTCGGACTCTTTTGCCCGCATTTGGTGAAACTCGAACAGCGACTCTAACCCATAAGGCTCGGTGCCGTCCGGGCGACCGTTGAGCTCGAACTGCAGGACGCCGAGGTCTAGTCGCAGTTGTATCTTGGGCTTTCCGTCGTTTCCTTCGATCCGTCTCACTTGCAGGCCTCCAGGTTGGTGGGGCCACTCATTGAGGATGTCGTTTAAATCTAGGCTCATGGCTTTTGCTGAATATCGAAACGGAGCGGGACGATGTCAACGAATCGCCCCTAAAATAATTCTACCCCGCTTTTTAGCAGGGACGATGCCCGCTAGGACCTACGAGCGTCCGATCTCCACTGCGACCACTTCGCCGCCGTCGCATTCCACGACGAGTTGGATCGGGTGACAGCATACGGCGCAGTCTTCGATCATCGAGTTTGTCCCCTCCATCGCATCTAGACGGCTCGGAAATATCTCTCCGCAAAATGGACACTGCACTTCGAGTTCGACGACGTAGTTCATGGCGCAGGAGCTTACGGGGCGCCTTTCCGCTTTTCAACGTCAATGCCGCCACGCACAGTCCCCTCTATGCCGGAAAATACCGAACCACCACGCGCGCCCATGACAGAAGACGAACTCGAAGCAGGGCTCGATCGCTTCTCCGACTTTGTCCAGTCCACGCCACCGGAAAAGGTCATCGAATGGTTCGACGAAGAAGCGTCTGACCTGCTTGACGGACTATGGGCTGCGTGCGGCGAGCGATTGAGCGACGACGAGTGGGACGCAATGTTCGCACTCCTTCCTCGCATCTACGCGATCCTCGTGCCCGACGAACTTGAACGCTACGAGATCGACGCGGAGCGGCTCGCCGGCGGCTTTGCTATCTGGGAAAAGCGAGGCGCTGATTTCGCAAAATGTCGCCAACCTCGAGTGATGGATGACGTCCTTACGCTGCTCGCCGACATCATTGAGCACGAGCCGGTATTCCACGGCCCAAGCAAGCAAATCGCCATCGCGCTCCTCGCGGCTACGGTCGATGAACTCGACCGCACGGTGTATGAATCGAAGGCGGAAGGCGAAGCGGACTCAGCGAGTTAGCGGTCCCCCGAGCGCGCAGCTTTGGTAAACGCCCTCATCTTCGCCACATCCTTGCGCGCGGGCTCAGACTCCACGCCGCTCGACACATCCACTACTGCCGGGCGCACGACGCGCACCGCCTCCGCCACATTATCCGGACGCAGACCACCCGCGAGCCAGACGGTGAGTGCCGGGTTCGCTTCGCGAAAGGTGCGGGCGAGCGCCAAATCCACCCGCGCCCCTGTGCCGCCGTAGGCTCCGGGAACGTGAGCATCGAGAAGGACATGGCGCGTGGAGAATGCGTCGGCACCGCTCGTCACGGCGGGGCTGTCCGCGCGGAGGGCCTTGATGATCGGCTTGCCAAATGCCGCGATCCGCGCGCACTCCGCTGCGTCCTCGTCGCCGTGAACTTGTAGTGCATCGATGAATGGGAGCGCAGCAATTCGCTCGGCGAAATCGAGCGGGGCGTTGACGAGCAGGGCGACGCGGATGATGGGCAGTCGTTCGACCCACGCGGCGTTCTTTTCCAGATCAAGATACCGTTTCGTGCCGGTCCACGTATTGAATCCGAGCACATCCGCGCCCGCGTCGATTGCCGCGAGAGCGTCGTCTTCGCGGATGATTCCGCAGACCTTCACCGCTGTGCGTCCCGTCGGTAGATTCATCGGATTTCGCGCACCTTCGCTTGCTTCATCCCGTCGCTTGTCTGTTCTGATTCATCGCCCACCGCGGCATCCGGCTCGCGTTTTGAGGCAGACACGCCGAACTTCGTCTTCAGCGATGAGTGGAAGAGAAAGCCCGCGATCCCGGTGATGATGGAGCCGCCCAGTGCGGTCGAATACTTCGCCACATCGAAGCCCGGTACGATGAAGCCGATCGTCTTGAAAATGAACACGTTCGCCGCGAGATAGAGCAGTACCAGCAGCGGCAACGGCACCCGGCGAATCGCCAGCACTGAGGTCACCAGCAGCGCAGGTCGGACAATGACCTGCGCCACTGCGAGCAGCGCCCCAACCGCCACTATGGGCAGCAATCCGGAGCAGCGGATGTCCGTTAGCCACACGGCCATAGTCACACCAGCCGACATGGCCAACACGCGAAGAATAAACGATTTCACAGTCCGCGTATTTAGCGCGTCGCGGCCAATTTCCAAGCGCGAGCGCAACAATTCTGAGCTTTGACGTTCCTGCTTTCGCCATCTATACAGTCGCCATGCACATCACGAACCCATCGCTCGTATTGCCACGTCGCACTTTTCTCCGAGGACTCGGAGCCTGCATTGCGCTTCCGTTTCTGGATGCCATGACGCCCGCACGCGCGGCTCTCGGAGGGGCTCCGAAGCGGATGGCCTTCATCTATTTGCCCAATGGCATGGACATGGAAAATTGGACGCCCAAGAAGGCAGGCGCAGGCTACGACCTGCCCGCTACGCTGGAGCCGTTGAAGGCGCATCAAGCACAGACAAGCGTGCTCTCCGGGCTCGCTCATGTAAATGCCCGCCCGGGCTCCGATGGGGCAGGGGACCACGCTCGGGCCAACGCGACATTCCTCACCGGCGTCCGTGCACGGAAGACTGCGGGCGCCGACATTCAAATCGGCATTTCGGTGGACCAAGTCGCCGCTCAAGCCATCGGGCGTGAGACGCGACTCCCCTCGCTGGAGTTGACGTGTGACAACGCCAGTCGCAACGCAGGAGCGTGCGACAGCGGCTACGCGTGCGCTTATCAAAACAACATCTCGTGGCGAAATCAGAACTCTCCCATGCCGCCACTCGCCGATCCGCGCCTCGTCTTCGAGCGGCTCTTCGGCTCCGCACCAGACCCCGACCTCGCTGCGGGGAAAGCGCTGCGCGAGTCCTGCCGAGGCAGCATCCTCGACCTCGTCCGCGAAGACGCAAAAGCCCTGCAACGGAGCCTCGGCGCGAGCGATCGGCGTAAGGTGGACGAGTATCTCACCGCTCTCCGCGAGACGGAAGTCGGCATCGCCCAGGCGGAGAAGTTCAAGGCCCAAATGCCCAAGCTCACCGCGATGGAGAAACCCGAGGGCATCCCCGGCGACTTCACCGCACACGTCACTCTCATGTATGAGCTGCTCGCCCACGCCATCGCCACCGACTCCACGCGCGTCGCCACCTTCAGCGTCCTCCGCGAAGGCAGCAACCGCAGCTACGGCTGGCTCGGCGTGAACGACGGGCATCACGAGATTTCCCATCACGGAGGCAGTGCGGAGAAGAAAGCGAAGATAGCGAAAATCAACCGCTGGCACATGGAGCGGTTCAGCGAATTCCTCACCAAGCTCAAGACCTTCCGCGAAGGCGCGGGCACAGTGCTGGATAACTCGATGATCGTCATCGGCAGTGCCATCGCCGACGGCGACCGCCACGCGCACCACGACCTCCCCGTCCTCCTCGCAGGCGGCGGCGGCGGCGCGCTCAAGCCCGGTCGCCACATCCAGTTCGCGAAGGAAACCCCCATGTCGAACCTCTTCCTCACCATGCTCGGCACCATGGGCGTCAAAGCCGACAAACACGGCGACAGCACCGGCAAGCTCGAAGGCGTTTAGTCCCACTAAGGCCACGCCTACGCTTAGTCGTGCGTGCCACGGTAGAAGGCGAGGATGCGCTGGGCGTCGTAGGGAAGTCAGAGAAACACGACCTTTCATCCCGAACGCCGCGATTGGAGCGTCGTGGCTCACACAGCCCTCTGCGTGAATTTCCTCACGCGAAGCGCACTTTTTCTGTTCGCACGCTTTTTTGATCAGCGCTTCGCGTAAAAGATTTCACGCAGAGGGCTGCGGGAGTAACGACTCCGGCATTCGCGCTCCCAATCGCGGCGTTCGGGTTCATTTCTTTGGGCTCTGAATGACGATGACCTGATTTCCAGTCCGCTTTTCGGAGAGCGCGTGTCAAAAGGAACTATGCACGGTGGTGAACCTTCCACTTGACCGCTATTCCACCATCTAGGACAGTGCGTCCACCATGATAGAGAAGGGGTCCGACTTAAATCAGCGAATCGCTGCGCACGTCCGTGAATTTCGCGCCGCGCGCGGCATCTCGCTGGACGGGCTGGCAGGAAGGAGCGGCGTGAGCCGTTCGATGATTTCGCTCGTCGAGCGCGGCGAGAGCAGCCCGACGGCGGTCGTGCTGGAGAAGCTCGCTGCGGGTCTGGGCGTGCCCCTCGCCTCGCTGTTCGACGAATCCGCTACGGACAAGCCGCGGAAAAGCCCGGTGGCACGCCGCGATGAACCGCGCATCATGCACCAGCATCGCGAGAGAAATCGGCTTTTCTTCAGGGCTGAAAATATCATCTGCGTGCCCCGTAAAACTATAGCCAATCCCCCACAGCCTCCGCACCAGCCAAGCCGTCCGCGCCGCAAGCCCCGCGAAATGTGCGTGAACATGCCGCACTCCCAGCCGACGCAACTCACGCCCCAGCCACAGCGCCTCAAAGACCCGGTTTGAATCCCCTTTTTGCGCACGCCAGTGCGAAAGCTCCCGCCGCTGCCCTCTCGAAAACGAATCGCGCTCCCGCTCGATGAGCGCCCTCAATTCGGTTTCCTCCGGAAGATACCGCACTTGGAAATCATGCGCGCCCATGAGCGCCTTCTCCTCTGCCGACGGTTCGCGCACCGAAAAAATCACAGGCTCCATGCCCATCTTCACCATCTGTGCGACTTCGCGATAAACGAACGTCTTGGTCGGATCCGGAAAGCACTCGTGGAGATAGGCGAAGCTCATGTTCCGGGGAACAGAAACGCTCCGCCGATCATCTCATCGCCTTCGGTGAGAAGGTCGGGGAAGCTCATGCCGGGCAGCACGCATACGGAAAAAATCTCCTGCACGCTGCCGCTGAATCGCACGAAAGCGACTGTCTGCATGGTGCGCAGATCGAGCACCCACACGCCGCAGTTGCGCTCGGGCGCGTCGGCGATCGGGATGCCGCTGAAGACCGCCGTCTCGCGCACTTGTGAGAGGCCGACAAATGCGAACGGGGCGGCGAAATCCAGACCCCGGGTGAAGCCGGGGAATTCTGCGACAGGCTGCACTTCCCCCGTGACGACATCCACGATGCTCAGTCTGCCGAGACCGCTTTCCAAGACCCACAGTTTGCCGTCGTAAATGCGCGGACTGTGCGGCATGGCGAGGCCGCTCGCGACGACTTCACCGGTCGCCACGTCCATGATGATACCGCCGTCTTTCTTTACATCGCGCCAGCCTTCCGGCGTATCAGCCGCAGCGTGCATGGTGACGAAAGCGGGCACTCCGTTGTTCATCGCGAGGCCATTGAGGTGGCAGCGATCCTCGGCGGCGAGCGCTGTGATGAAAGGTGGTTTCCATCGCGGGATGAAGCTGTGCACCCCGTCGAATGTGCAGAGACACGAGAAGCGCGTGTTGACCGCCCACAGCTCGTGGCCACTCCACGCGACTTCGTGGATGCGGATATCGCCGGTCGTGTGCGTGCCGCCGGGCAGAAAAACGCAGTCGTGCGGCGCGGCGTTGCGCAGAGCCTCGCCGGGGAAACCACGGAATTTCCACACATCATTGCGCGTGCCGAGAGCGAGCCAGCCTTCGCTGTAAGCGAGCCCCATCGGGCTGGCAAAGTCGCGGAAGTGCGTGTTCACGACGCCGTCTTTTTCGCGAAGGAGGATGAGCTTCCCCGCCTGATACGTGGAGACGGCCACGCTGCAACCAAGCTCCGCGAGGATTTGCGCAAACGTATTCGTGTGTTCGCT
>CAMDQC010000195.1 GCA_945905735.1 Prosthecobacter debontii
AGCCGGGGGTTCCGGCAAAGATGCCCGGGGTTCCGGCAAAGATGCCGGGAGTTCCGGCAAATGGGACCGGGGTTCCGGCACAGAAGCCGGGGGTTCCAAAGGTTGCTGGGGCATACCGAGTTGCTCCACCAGCTTCTGCAATGGCAGCCGGATGAGGACTTCGTTCGCCGCGTGCGCGCTGAGGAAGAAGACGCTGGGGCATTGCTCGGAAATGACGGGCAGCGGCACTTCCACCCGGCCCCGTGCCATCGAAGGCGCGACCGTTTGCGCGTCAAACGACAACTTTTGCCGAAGGTCATGCTCGCCCGCCCGCACAAACTGCTCCGGCACGCGCGGCAGCACGTCGCCCAGCTCCAGTCGCATCGTCCCCGCGATCTGCGGGAGAATCTCCGTTTTCCCGGCACACCCCTCCCCGACCGGCGACGCATCGCCCGCCTCGCGGTGCTTAAAAAGGTGGCTCAGGAAACCCATAACAATGCGCCGTTTAATACGGCCCCCATTTAGCGAAGAAAGAAAATTTAGCGCGAACGCCCCGATTGCCGGCGTTTTCGGCAAATCTCCTAATAACCACCGCTGGTGATTCGTCGAATGAAGCAGCCGGGTTCGGGATTGCATGGTGCAATCCGCAGACTCAGCCTCATTGAACTTCCGAATCACTATGAACACTCGCTTCCAGTCCGCCGCCGCCCTTGTCGCCGTCCTCACTTTTCCCAGCATCTCCTGGGCAGCAAATGAGGTCGGCTTTATCGAAAAATTCGCCCTCGCCGCTGACCGCGGAAAGGCGCTCTCGGAACTCGTTCCCGGCTCGGAGGACTACTATTTTTTCCACGCGCTCCATGCGCAAAATACCCGCGACGAAGCGAAGCTCGCAGAGATTCTGAAAGCGTGGGAAGAGCGGATGCCGAACGAGAACGCGCGCCGCCGCATCATCCTCAACCGCGAGGCGCTGCTCGACTACGACGCGACTCCGCAGCAGACGCTCGCTTATTTAAAAGAGCGGCTCGGCGTGCAGTTCAATCACCAGCAGGAAGCGCGGGACAAAAAGCCGAATCTACCCGTCGCGCTGGATGCAGCGCGGGTGGCTCGCGAGGTGTTTTTGAAGGACACACTCGCAAACGACCCCGGACTACAATCGCTGTCGGTGGAAGCGGTGGAGTCGCTGGTCATTGCAAAGACGCCACTCTCGCAGCAGCAGCATCGTGCCGCGCTCGGAAAGCTCACGCGGCCTGATCTGGCGAACCTCGTGGAGTTCATCGCAGCGGAGCTCCAAATGAAGGAGTCGTCGGGGTTCGGGCAATTTGCCATCCACAAGGCGCTCCTGCCGGAGCAGCTCGATGCGCTGGCAAAACTCATCCCGCGCCTCGCCACAGAAGAAGCGTTCGTTTTCACCAAACTGCGCAAGCTCGCACCGGGTGCGGATGTGGACATCGAGCAAGATGCGGTGGAGCGCGAGGCTTGGCTGGAGCGCGTTTGGGCGTATGCGAAGACGCTGCCAAATGCGTTCAATACGGTGAAGGCGCACATTCTATTTCGGCGGCTGGAGCACGACCGGAAGAAGGGCATCTACGACGGGGAGCGGTTCATGGAGTATTTGAAATTGCCGCGGCAGACGAACTTCGTGAACCCGAAGTGGCTGGAGAAACAGCAAGAGCGCATCGGCGCGTGGGACGTAAATGCGGACCTCTCGGAGCCGCTGCTGCGCTCGCGCCCTGTCGGCAACGATGAAGAGTTGGTGCGCGATTACTTCATCCATCTGTTCCAGAGCCGTGCAGCGACGCTCGGCGTTGAAGCGAGCGCACTGCGGTTAGGCGAGCCTTACACGGAATTTGTGCGCGATACGTGGCTGAAGCCCGTGCTCGCGGAGGCACTCATCACGGCGGGCTACGGCAAGGCGGAGAACTGGGCCTCTCTGCTTTCGCCGCAGGCTTTCCAAAAGCTGAAGGAGCGCGTGGACATCGAATTCCCACGCACGAACGCAGAACAGTTCGCGCCGGGCGATGAGGTGAAATTCGACGTCACGCTAAAGAACACGCCAAAGGTCATCGTGAAAATCTACGAGCTGAATGCGCTGAACGCTTTCCAGACGCAGAAGCGGCAGCTCAACACGGACCTGAATCTCGACGGTCTTGTGGCGAACAGCGAGCGCACGGAGACGTTTGACAGCGGGCCGTTTGTGCGGACGACAAAGGCGTTCACTTTCCCCGAGCTAAAGGGCCGGCGCGGCGCGTGGATCGTCGAGTTTATCGGTGGCGGACGCAGCAGTCGGGCGCTGGTTCGTGTCGGCCAGTGGCAGGTTTTGCAGACGGTTTCGCCGGGGGGCGATTTGCTCACGGTGCTGGATGAAAAAGGCGAGCAGGTAAAGGACGCGGTCGTGTGGCTGGACGGACGCAAGCTCGTGCCCGACGAGAAACTCGGCTCGCGCATCGTCGTTCCATTTACCGCGCAACCGGGTGCAAAACAGCTCATCATCAGCGACCCGGCGGGGACGTTTGCGACGCTCACGCAGTTCGAGCATCACGCGGAGACGCATGTGCTCGACGCGCAGTTCCACATCGAGCGCGAGCAACTGCTCGCCCGCCGCACGGCGACCCTCGGCGTGCGCGTGGCGCTCATGCTCGGCGAATCGCACCTCGCGCCGGAGATGCTGAAGGACACAAAGCTGACGGTAACTTCGACCACTCACGACGGCATCAAGACGACGAAAGAATTCAAAGACCTGAAACTCAGCGCGGGCTCCATCCTCACGCAGGAAATCACCGTGCCCGAGCGTCTCGCGACGCTCACTGCCGTGCTCGAAGGAAAAGTGGAAGTCCTCAGCAACGGCAGCGAAAAGCGCGCGGTCTCCGCGACGCACTCGTGGAACGTGAATGGCATGGACAAGACCGACGCGACGAACGACGGGCACCTCTCGAAGTTCGTCAACGACTACGTGTATGAGCTGTTCGGCAAGAACGGCGAGCCCATCGCCGACCAGCAGATCGTGTTCACGATGAAGCACCACGGCTTCACGCGCACGCAATCCATCGCGCTGAAGACCGACGAGAAAGGCCGTGTCGCACTCGGCGCTCTCGGGGGAATCAAGAGCTTCCACGCCAAAGCCCCGAATGGCCGCGATGCGCGCTGGGAGCTGGACAGCTTCGAGCGGACGTGGGCGACGTCGATTCACACGGGCGCTGCGCAAGGCTTGATCATTCCCGCTCCGCCAAACTGGGGCGCTAACGAGGTATCGCTGCTCGAAACGAAGGCGGGCACCTTTGTCGCCGACCACTCGGCGAAGCTCGGCGTGAAAGACGGGTTCCTTGTCGTGCCGCCGCTTCCGCCGGGCGATTACTCGCTGCGGTTCCGTCGCGAAGAGCGCGACATCGCGATCAAAATCAGCGGAGGAAAAGCAAGCAACGGCTGGTATCTCGGAGCTGCGCGCAATTTGCAGGCGAAGGCGGAAGCACCGCTGCACCTCGTCAGCACGGCGACGGACGCCGAGTTCCTCACCATCAAACTCGCGAACGTCACGCCGTTCACGCGCGTCCACATCGCGGCGACGCGCTTCGAGGCGGGACGCGGCATTTTCCAAGGACTCGGCGGGTTTGCGCGCTTCGGCGCGGCGGAAGGCGTGCCTGCGCGGAATCCGAATCTTTTCTCCGCCGGACGCGAGATCGGCGACGAGTATCGCTACATCCTCGACCGGCGCTACGCGAAGCTGCTGCCGGGCAACATGCTCACGCGTCCCGGTCTGCTGCTGAATCCTTGGGAAGTCCGCGACACGGACCTGAACGAACTCGCGCAGCAGCAAGGCCAGCAAGCCAGCAGCACCGCTGGCGGTCGTGGCGGCGCGATGAAGAAAGCGCAGGCCGAGGCAGCACCGATGGACCCGCAGGGAATTCCAGGCGGCGCGGCGGCGGATACGAACCTCGACTTCCTCGCCAGTTCGGCAGCGGTGATCTTCAATCTCATCCCCGAGGCCGACGGAACGCTCAAAATCCCCCGCGCCCGACTCGGCGACCGGCAGCATGTGCAGGTGTATGCGGAAGACCTCGGAAATGCCGTGTGGCGCACTTTTGCACTGCCGGAGGTCGCGACAAAGTTCAACGACCTGCGTCTGGCAAAGGCGCTCGATCCAGCGAAGCCGTTCACCCAGCGCAAAGAAGTCACAGTGCTGGCGAAGGGCGAGCAGCTCACGCTCGCCGACATCCTCACGAGTGAGTTGGAGACTTACGACACGATCGGCGGCATCCACTCGCTATTCACCACGCTGAGCGGCAACGGGCATCTCGCGCAGTTTGCGTGGCTGCTCAACTGGCCGAAGCTCAAGGACGACGAGAAGCGGGCGAAGTATTCCGAGTTTGCCTGCCACGAACTGCACTTCTTCCTCTCGCGCAAAGACCCCGCCTTTTTCGACGCAGTCGTGAAGCCGTATCTCGCGAACAAGAAAGATAAGACGTTCATGGACGACTTCCTCCTCGGCGCGGACATGGCGCGCTACTTGGAGCCGACAGCGTTTGCACAGCTCAACGCCGTCGAGCGGGCGCTGCTTGCGACGCGGATCAAAGCAAACGCCGCCGACATTTCGCGCAGCCTTCGTGAGCAGTGGGAACTCCTGCCGCCAAATCCAGCGGAGCAGGATCGGCTTTTCGAGACGGCGCTGCGTGGGCGAGAGATGGAGGAGACCGAAGGCGAGAACATCGTCGCTTTGGGCCTGGATAAAGCAGGCGCTCCGGTTGCGGCGACGTCGACGCGATTCAGGGTAGAGAAATCGAAAGCGATGGCTGGATTTGCGATTCCGGGCCTTGAAGTTCCCGCGCCCGCCGCCCCGATGTCTCCGGCTCCCGCTGCCGCTGCGAAGCCGATGAGTCTGAATCGTGGGCTCGACCGTGCCGCGCTCGGCAAGTTGGCTGCCTCCGGCGTGGCGATGGATGCAAAGCAGATGGACGCGCTCGCGGACATGGATGCCGATGGGCTGAATCTCGGAGAACTTCGGAAGTCTGCGCAGGTCGAGTCAAAGATGGAATCAGCAGGCCGCAGGCAAGTGGCGCTCGGGGGGAAGATGCTGAGTGAGACGGAGGGCTTGGGTCGAGAAAGGCGTAGTGGAGAAGCGAACGTCGACTTCGCCTACTTCGGCATCAACGGCGCTGCCGCAGTCACCGCGAATTATCGCGCAATGTTCCGTCCGCTCGGCGCGACGAAGGAGTGGGCCGAGAACAATTACTACAAGCTCCGGATCGTGGAGCAAAACGCATCGCTCGTGCCCGTGAACGCGTTCTGGCGCGACTACGCGGCGCATGTCGCCACGGGGAAAGCGACGCCGTTTGTCTCCGCAAATGTCGCGGAAGCTTCGGGCAATTTCACCGAGATGATGCTGGCTCTGGCCGTGCTCGATTTGCCGTTCGACGCTCCCGAGCACGCGAGCAAGACGGACGCTGGAAAGTTCTCGCTCACAGCGGGCGGGTCGGTCGTGGTGTATCACAAAGAGATCAAACCAGCCGGCGCAGCAGCAGCGAACGCCGGGCAGTTGCTCGTCTCGCAGAGCTTCTTCCGCGCGAACGACCGCTTCCGGCAGGAGGGCAACGAGAAGTTCGAGAAATACGTCACCGAGGAGTTCCTCACCGGCGCGGTTTATGGCGCGAATGTCGTCGTCACAAACCCGACCGCATCGCCCGCGAAGGCCGAGGTGCTCTTGCAGATTCCGCAAGGCGCGCTGCCTGTCTCCGGCAGCAAAGCCACCGACTCGCGCCGCGTGCAGCTCGCGCCGTACACGACGCAGACGTTCGAGTATTACTTCTATTTCCCGGCGACTGCGGCGGAGGGGAAAAAGTTCCCGCACTTCCCCGTGAACGCTGCCGTGAAGAACACGGTCGCGGGCGCTGCGAAGCCGTTTGAGTTCAACGTCGTCGCCAAGCTCACGCAGTTTGACAAAGCCTCGTGGGACTACGTCTCGCAGTATGGCACCGATGCGGAAGTCTTCGCGTTCTTGGAGCAGAACAACCTCGCCGCCCTCGCCATGCCACGCATCGCGTGGCGCTGCAAAGACGCGGCGTTCTTTAAAAAACTCACCGCATTCCTCGGTGCGCATCACATTTGGGACGAGACCATCTACAGCTACGCGCTCGTCCACAACGACGCCGCAGCGCTCCGCGAATGGCTGAAGCACAAAGACGCGTTCGTCTCGCAGTGCGGACCGTTCCTTTCCACCAAGCTCGTGCTGCTCGACCCCATCGAACGCCGCGCCTACGAGCAGCTCGAATACTCCCCGCTCGTCAACCAGCGCGCGCACCGCGTCGGCAACGACTTCCGCATCGCGAACCCCGCCGTGCGCAGCCAATACACGCGCTTCCTCGACATCCTCGCGCACAAACCCACGCTCGACCCGATGGACAAGATGACCGTCTCGTATCACCTCTTCCTGCAAGACCGCATCGAAGAAGCACTCGCGCGCTTCCGCAGCGTGGACCCGAATGCCGTGACCAAAGAAACGCAACACGACAACTACGGACCCGCCGGAGCAGGCTTCATCGTCATCTCAAAGCGGACCATGCCCACACAAATCCAGCACGACTACTTCCGCTGCTACGCCGATTTCTACGAGGGCAACCTCGCCGACGCCCGCACCGTCGCAGCGAAATACGCCGCATTCCCCGTCACCCGCTGGCGCACGCTCTTTAGCGAAGTCACCAGCCAGCTCGACGAGATCGAAGGCAAAGCGCCCGCGGGAAAAGGCGACAAGCCCGACCGCGAACAACAGCAGGCCGAACTCGCCGCCACCGAGCCCACGTTCGACTTCAAAGTGGAGAAACAGACGATCTCCATGAACTACAAAAATCTCGGCGACGTGACCGTGAACTACTACCTCATGGACCCCGAGTTCTCGTTCAGCAGCAACCCATTCGTCAGCGAAGACGCCAGCCGCTTCAGCATCATCAAGCCCAACAAATCCGCCGTGCAAGCGCTCGCCAAAGACAAGGACGCGCTCGACATCCCGCTGCCCGCCGAGTTTGCCAAAGCGAACGTCCTCATCGAGATCGTCGGAGCCGGCCAACGCAAAGCGCAGGCGTATCACGCCAACACGCTCAAGCTCACGCTGACCGAAAACTACGGACGCCTCGAAACGAAGGACAGCGCCACCGACAAGCCCGTGGCGAAGGCCTACGTGAAAGTCTATGCGCGACTGAAAAACGGCACCGTCCGCTTCTACAAAGACGGCTACACCGACCTACGCGGGCGCTTCGACTACGCCAGCCTGAACGGCGGCGGACAGCAGGCGCAGCCGATGGCCGCCGAGTCTGCGCCAAAGAACGGCCTCGACTACCAAATGCTCAAACCCGCCGAACTCGCCAGCGTGGAGAAGCTCTCCATTTTGATCCTGAGCGAAACCAACGGCGCAACGACCCGCGAAGTAAAGCCGCCGGGGGAATAAGCGCCACTTGGAGGCGAAAAAAGAGCTCTAAAAAACGGCACCAGCGAGCGCGATAGGGCGACGCATTGAAACAGGATGCGGAGGTGTATCTTGCGGCTCTTTCCATCCCTTTCATCTCCCGAAAGCCCACCTTGCTTTCCCATACACTTTAGGGAGGTGGCGGATGGGGAGGGATTCGAACCCTCGTAGGTTGTTAAGACCTAACACGCTTTCCAAGCGGGCGCGATCGACCACTCTGCCACCCATCCGTTTGAGGGGGCGGAGAGTGCGTGGTTTTTTCTACTGCGCAAGCTCAGAGATCGTTCCGAGTGAAGAATCTCGCAGGGAGTGGATTCTCCAGAGTGTCGCGAGGTTCGGATTTATCTACTGACAAGCGGGGTCGCTTTTGGTGCTCTGGGTGGACTTGTATGCAGCCGCTTTTTGATTATTCGACGTTTGAGACTCGCCGCCAGTTTTTCGCTCGCGGGAAGAATGCGCTGGGGATGGCGGCGCTGGCTTCTTTGCTGGGTCGGGACTCGGGGGCGGCGGACCATCCGGCGAAGGTCGCGCTGCAATTTGCGCCGAAGGCGAAGCGGGTGATCTATCTGCACATGGTGGGCGGACCTTCGCAGATGGACCTCTTCGACCCGAAGCCGGAGATGGAGAAGTGGTTCGACAAAGA
>CAMDQC010000196.1 GCA_945905735.1 Prosthecobacter debontii
ACCCGCTGTGGGAAATCTTCGGCCTCAACATCCCCGCCAGCCCGAACCCGCCGCTCGGCGTCAGCGCCCTCACCATCACCGCCGCCGGAGCAGGCCGCGAGCTACTCTCCTGGCTCTACGCCGTGCGCGCAGAATACTACCGCGTCTTCATCAAACGCGTGGGAATCGACGCCGACTTCATCAACGTGGACGACCCGAAAGACCTCGAATACATCGCGAAAAACCTCGTGCCCGGCAGCACCATCGAAGCCTACGTAGTCCCCATGAACGACGGCGGCGCAGGCCCCGCCTCGCCGACGGTGAGCAAGGTCGTGGGGGTGTAGGGCGCAGGCGGCGCGGGGCGGGAACGCCCGCCCCGCGCGGCGCGCCGAAGGCGCACTTCATACCAGCATGGGGCACCGCCCCATGAACACGCCACAACCCACATCCAGCGCCGAAGGCGCGTATCATCAATGCCTCAATCACTCAGCCAAGTCATCCTCCACATCATCTTCAGCACGAAGAACCGCGAACCATGGATCGATGCCGAAGTGCGCCCACGGCTCCACGCCTATCTGGCGACCATCGGGCGCGACAACGGATGCGAGATTTATCGAGTGGGCGGCGTGGAGGACCATGTTCACATCGTCGCATCCCTCGCCCGAACCATCACGCAGGCACAATTGCTCGAAGAGCTCAAAAAGCACTCGTCCCGTTGGGTAAAAGAGATCGCGCCGCAGTGTGCCGGGTTCTCATGGCAGCGCGGGTATGGAGCGTTCTCCGTCAGCAAGAGCCAGCTCGACGCCGTCATCCGATATGTCGAGGGGCAGGAGGAGCACCACCGGAAGATTTCATTTCAGGAAGAGTACCGGAGTTTCCTCAACAAGCACGGTATCGCGTTTGACGAACGCTATGTCTGGGACTGAATCGCCCCCGCATGAGCCGCGCCTTCGGCGCTGCGGATTCGTTTACCGGATTCCTTGGGCGTTGCCCAAGGCTGGTATGAACAACGCCTTCGGCGTTCGCGTTGCCCAAGGCTGATATCCAGCGCCGAAGGCGCATCTCATACCAGCATGGGGCAACGCCCCATGACGACGCGACAATCACAGCCAGCGCCGAAGGCGCGTATCATCCATGCAGCATCCCCGCATGAGACGCGCCTTCGGCGCTGCGGATTTGTTTGCCGGATTCCTTGGGCGTTGCCCAAGGCTGGTATGAACGACGCCTTTGGCGTTCGCGTCCAGGCGACAGGATTGCACTTTGCGGGAACACGGAGCCCGTCCGCCCCCGCGGCCAATTCCGTCCCTTTACACCCCCCTGACAATTTTCCAGATGCACCGTCCGCCATTTCCCATCATGGTCGCTGCGCCATGCCGTTCTTCTTCCATTCATGAAATTCGTCGGATTCGTAATCATCACGATTGCTGCGGCGTGCGGCTGGTTTGGCGCGACGATGGCGCATCGGACTACGACCGCTCCGGCTGGACGCAAGGTGTTGTTTTTTCAAAGCCCGATGCACCCGTGGGTGAAGTCCGACAAGCCGGGGCAATGCACGGTTTGCGGGATGGACCTCGTGCCGGTGTATGAGGGCGGCGCGAGCTTTGACCACGCGGCGAGCGACCTCGTGATGCTCCCGCAGGGCAGCCCGAACATCGTGGGTGTGCAGACGGCGGAGGTGAAAAAGCAGCCGCTCGTTCGCACGCTGCGCGTCGCAGGAATGATCGGCGAGGACGAGTCGCGGCACGGCGTCATCAGCGCGCCGGTGGAAGGGCGTCTCGACGGGCTGGCGATGAACCACGAGGGCCAGCAAGTCACGCGTCGCCAGCCGCTCGCCACGATGTTTAGCCGCACGCTGCTCGCCGCCGCCGAGGACTACAAAACCGCGCTGGCACAGGGCGAGGCCGCAGCTGAGGCGGCGAAGCGGCGGCTGGAGCAGCACGGGCTCGTGTGGGAGCAAATCAAAACCATTCCGCAGCGGCAGCCGGACGACATTTACTTCGGCGTGCTCGCGCCGCTCACGGGGACGATCGTGAAGAGCTACGTCCACGAAGGGCAGGTTGTGAAGGAGGGCGAGCGGATGTTTGAAATCGCGGACTTCACGCGGATGTGGTTCATGTTCCCCGTCTCCGAGCAGGACCTGCCGCTGGTGAAAGTCGGGCAGCTTGTGAACGTCACAACGCCGAGTCTGCCGGGCGAGACGATGCGCGGGCGCATCGCGGGAATCAGCCCGAACCTCAATGAAATGATGCGCGCCGCCGATGTGCGTGTGGTGCTGGAGAATCCGGAGCGCCGACTGAAAAACAAATCGTTTGCGCAGGGCACGGTGGAGCTCGAATCGCCGGAGGTCGCCGCGATTCCGCGGAGCGCGGTGCTGTGGCCGGGGAATTCGCCGCGTGTGTTTGTGGAAAAGGCGGAGGGCACTTACGAGCAGCGCAGCGTGAAGCTCGGCCGCGCGGGAGACTTGCTGTGGGAAGTGCTCGACGGGTTGCGCGAAGGCGAGCGGGTCGTGGTGCGGGGGAATATGCTCATCGACAGTCAGGCGCAGCTCGACGCGATGGTGGCGCTGCCAACGTCCGAGATGAGCGCGGAGCTTGCCACCTTTATGAAAGCCGTCGCAGTGCTGAGCGATGCCCTGGCAAACGACGACATCCACGCGGCAAACGAAGCGCTGGCGAAGATTCCGCCGGCTCCGGACGGCGCGGTAAAGACGCCGCCGCCCACGAAGACCGACGACCTCAAGGCGATGCGCAAAGCGTTTCTGCCGTGGAGTCAGGAAGTCGCCGCGCTGGCGCTGAAGATGAAGTCGCAGATGCCGGAACTACGCGTATTCCGGTGCTCGATGACGGACCAGCTTTGGCCCGGAGCGCCTGCAAATGCGGGATGGATTCAGCTCGGCGGCGGCCTGCGAAATCCGTATTGGGGCGAGGAGATGCTGGAGTGTGGAGCGGAAGTAAAACGATGATCGATGCGCTCATCACATGGTCGCTGAGGAACCGGTTTCTCGTGGTGTGCGCCACGCTGTTTCTCGTGGCGTTTGGCATCAAGGCGCTGCGCGAAACGCCCGTGGATGCGCTGCCGGACTTGAGCGAGAATCAGGTGATCGTCTTCGCCGACTGGATGGGCAGGAGCCCGCAGGAAGTAGAGGACCAAATCACGATGCCGCTCTCCGCGAGTCTGCAGGGGCTCGCGCAGGTGAAGGGCGTGCGGGCGACGAGCATGTTCGGCTTCTCGCTCATCAACGTGATTTTTGAAGACAGCGCGGACAAAGCCGCCGCACGCCAGCGAATCTTCGAGCGGCTGAATCTCGCCAGCGACGCGCTGCCCGATGGCGTAAAAGCAAAACTCGGCCCGGACGCCACCGGGCTCGGCTGGGTGTATCAATACTACCTCGACGTCGATCCCGCGGGCGGGCACCGCTACGACCTCGGCGAGCTGCGCTCCGTGCAGGATTCGTTTGTGCGCAACCAGCTCAGCGCAGTCCCCGGCGTGGCGGAAGTCGGCAGTGTCGGCGGATTCGTGCGGCAGTATCAGGTGGAAGTGGACTCTCAGAAAATGCGCGCCGCCGGCGTGTCGCTCAACATGGTGATGATGGCTGTGAGCCAGTCGAACCTCAACGTCGGCGGAAAGAGCATCGAGGAAAACGGCATGGAGTTTATCGTGCGCGGAATCGGCGTGATTCGCAGCGCGGAAGACCTGGAGAAAATCGCGGTGATGGAGAACGTGCAGCTCAAAGACATAGCGCGCATCGAGCTCGGCGGCGATTTCCGGCGCGGCGCGCTCGACATCGGCGGACGCGAAATCGTCGGCGGAACCGTGGTGATGCGCACCGGCGAAAACGCCCGCGAAGTCATCGCGCGCGTGAAGGCCAAGGTCGCGCAGATTTCCGCCGCGCTGCCGCCGGGCGTGAGCATCAAGGCGTTTTACGACCGCAGCGAGCTCATCGACCGCACCATCGACACGCTCAAAACCGCGCTCACCGAGGAGCTCGTGCTCGTGATGCTCGCGCACATCATCTTCCTGTTTCACTTCCGCAGCATCTTCATCGTCATGCTCCCGCTCCCCGTGAGCATTTTGATCTCGTTCATCCTCATGCGGGAGTTCGGCTTCACGTCGAACATCATGAGCCTCTCGGGCATCGCCATTGCCATCGGCGTGCTCGTGGACGCCGCCATCGTCATCACGGAAAACGTCATCCGCCGCTGCGAGCAGGCCGGGAATACAGACGCGGAAACCATTCTCGCCGCGGCGAAGCAAGTCGGCCGCCCCATCGTCTTCGCGATGGCGATCATCATTCTGGCATTCATCCCCGTCTTCGCGCTGAGCGGGATGGAGGGCAAAATGTTTCACCCGCTCGCATTCACAAAGACGTTCGCCATGCTCGGTTCCACGCTGCTCGCCGTGACCATCGTGCCGGTGCTTTGCACATGGCTCGTGCGCGGCCCATTCCACGCGGAAGACCGAAACATCGTGATGCGCGCGTTGCTCAAACTCTACGATCCCGCGCTCGATTTCGCCCTGCGGCGCAAGAAGACGACCATCGTCGGCGCCGCAATCATCCTCGCCGGAGCACTCGCGCTCGTCCCGCGCATGGGCTCGGAATTCATGCCGCCGCTCAACGAAGGCAGCCTGCTTTTCATGCCGAGCTTCACGCCCGCCACATCCCTCTCGGAAGTGAAGCGCGCGATGGCGTGGCAGGACCAGGTGTTTGCCAGCTTCCCCGAAGTGCGCAGCGCAGTCGGCAAGCTCGGACGCGCCGAGACAGCGACCGACCCTGCGCCCGTGGAGATGATCGAAACGACCATCATGCTGAAGCCCGAGAGCGAATGGCGCAGCGGCATGACGAAGCAAAAGCTCATCGCCGAAATGATGGACGCGCTGCGCAACGTGCCCGGCTCCATTCCCGGATTCCTCCAGCCCATCGAGGGCCGCGTGCTCATGATTTCCACCGGCATCCGCTCGCAGCTCGGCGTGAAGATTTTCGGCGATGACCTGGGCAAGCTCCAGCAGGCAGCGTTCGATGCGCAGCGGATTATCCAAAGCGTGAACGGCGCGACGGGCGTCACGCCGAGCCGCGTTCAGGGCAAGCCCTACATCGAGATTGCGCTGAACCGCGACGCCATCGCACGAGTCGGCATGAGGGCGCAGGATGTCCTCGAAACAGTCGAAGCGGGGCTCGGTGGAACGACCGTCACCACCGCGCTCGAAGGACGCCAACGCGTGCCGGTTTCCGTGCGCCTGCAACGCAGCGAGCGCGAAGATCTGACCCGGCTGAAAGACGTCCTCGTCACCACGCCATCGAAACAAGTCATCCCGCTCGGCCAGCTCGCGAGCATCAACCGCGTCGAAGGCCCGAACGAAATCTCCAGCGAGAACGGCCAGCTCCGCGCGTATGTGCAGGCAAACGTGAGCGGGCGCGACCTCGGCGGATTTGTCGAGGAGGTGAAATCCCGCCTGCAGCGAGAACTCGCGCCAAAGCTCGCCGCGCAAGGCATGACGCTCGACTACAGCGGCGAATACGAAAACCAGCTCCACGCCGCGCGCACGCTGAAGTTCATCGTTCCGACCGTCCTCTTCATCATCTTCGCACTGCTCTTCCAATTGTACGGAAAAGCCCGCGAAGCCGCGCACGTCCTGCTCGCGATTCCCTTCGCTCTCAGCGGCGGCGTCTTTTTGCAATACGCGCTCGGTTGGAATTTCAGCGTCGCCGTTTGGGTCGGCTACATCGCGCTTTTCGGCACCGCCGTACAAACGAGCGTCGTCATGGTCGTGTATCTCGACGAAGCCGTCCAGCGCGCCCGCGAGAGGCTCGGCACTGCCTTCGGGCCTGACGATCTCATCGCCGCCGTGAAAGAAGGAGCCCGCCTCCGCCTCCGTCCAAAAGTGATGACCGTCGCGACGATCATCGCCAGCCTGCTCCCCATCATGTGGAGCCACCGCACCGGCTCGGAAGTGATGCAGCCACTCGCCACACCCATCCTCGGCGGAATGCTCAGCAGCCTCCTCCACATCCTCATCGTCACGCCGGTCATTTTCCTGTGGATTCGGGGCCGGGAGAACGAGAGAACTGCGTAAGCGCGGTTGCATCGCCGAGGGGTTTGCGAGTATCCGCGCTGGATGCAACGTCTCATCATCGCAGCCCTCGCACTTCTTTTTGTTCACGCGCACGCCGCCACCGTCAGCACCTTTGCCGGGACTGGCACCAAGGGCTTTTCCGGTGATGGTGGACCCGCGGAGAAGGCGCAACTCAACAACGTCTTCGCCATCGCGCGAGGGCCGGACGGCGCGCTCTACGTATGCGACGTGGACAATCACCGCATCCGCCGCATCGCGCTCGATGGGACGATCTCCACTTTCGCAGGGAACGGCCAGCGCGGCTACAGCGGCGACGGCGGGCCCGCCACGCAAGCCGCGCTGAATGAGCCCTACGAGCTGGCGTGGGACCGCGCTGGGAACTTGTTTTTCGTCGAACGCCTGAACCACCTCGTGCGCCGCGTGGACGCGAAGACGGGCGCGATTTCCACCGTCGCGGGAAATGGAAAGCCGGGCTTTGCAGGCGACGGCAGCCGGGCGAAAGACGCGCAGTTTAGCCAACCTCACAGCCTCGCCTTCGACGAAGCGGGAGACCTCTACATTTGCGACATCATCAATCATCGCATCCGCAAACTCGCCACGCAGAGCGGCACCATCAGCACATGGTCCGGCACGGGAGAAAAAACCACCGCGCCCGACGGCTCGCCCATCACCGGCTCCGCGCTGAACGGCCCGCGAGCCCTGGCATTTGCTCGCGATGGCAAATGCTACGTGGCCCTCCGCGAAGGCAACGCCCTGCTCCTCCTCGACCCCAAAGCGAACACCCTCAAGCGCGTCGCGGGCACGGGCAAATCCGGCTTCACCGGCAACGGCGGCCCCGCCCTCGAGGCCAAGCTCGCCGGCCCAAAATGCGTGAGCCTCGATGCCACCGGGAACGTCTATCTCGCCGACACCGAGTCCCACTCCATCCGCTACCTCGATGTGATAAAAGGCACAATCGAACTCCTCGTCGGCAACGGCACTAAAGGCGACGGCCCCGACGGCGCCCCGCTCGCCTGCCAACTCGCCCGCCCCCACGGCGTCTTCGTCGATCGTGACGGCAGCATCTTTATCGGCGACAGCGAAAGCCATCGCGTGAGAGTGTGGCGGAAGTGATGAACATTCCATTTGATAACACTTACGCGCGGCTGCCGGAGCGGTTCTTTGCGAAGCAAGCGCCAGCGCGGGTTCCCAACCCGCAGCTCATCCGAGTGAACACGGCGCTGGCGGCGCAACTAGGGCTCGATGCGGCTTGGTTGCAGACGCCGGAAGGCGTGGGGATGCTCTCGGGGAATTGCGTCCCGGCGGGTGCGGAGCCGATTGCGCAAGCATACGCGGGGCATCAGTTCGGAGGCTGGGTGCCGCAACTTGGCGATGGTCGTGCGATCTTGCTCGGCGAGGTCATCGGCGTGGATGGGGCGCGGCGCGATATTCAGCTCAAGGGCTCAGGGCGCACTCCGTTTTCTCGGGGTGGCGATGGGAAGGCGGCGCTTGGCCCGGTGCTGCGCGAATACCTCGTGAGCGAGGCGATGTTCGCGCTCGGAGTGCCTGCGACCCGCGCGCTGGCTGCGGTCGTTACTGGGGAAACCGTGTCGCGAGAAACGCCGCTTCCCGGCGCGGTGTTCACTCGCGTGGCGGCCAGCCATATTCGCGTGGGGACGTTCCAGTTCTTCGCGGCGCGCAACGATGTCGCCGCGCTCCGTTTGCTCGCGGACTACGCCATCGCGCGCCACTACCCGGAGTCTGCTGGCGCAGAAAATCCCTGCCTCGCGCTGCTGCAATCCGTCATCGCCGCGCAGGCCGACCTCGTCGCTCGATGGCTTCCGTTGGGCTTTATCCACGGCGTGATGAATACGGACAACGTCGCCATTTCCGGTGAGACGATCGACTTCGGGCCGTGTGCGTTTATGGACGGCTTTCACCCGGAGTGCGTCTTCAGCGCGATAGACCGGAACGCTCGGTATGCTTGGGGGAATCAGCCGTCCATCTGCCAGTGGAA
>CAMDQC010000197.1 GCA_945905735.1 Prosthecobacter debontii
TGCTGTTTCAGCGGTGAGCGCATCCTGTAAGCGCGCTGGATCGAGCCGCCCGTGCGCATCTACGGGCAGCACGGTGATGGAGAATCCCTCCCGGATCGCCAGCCACTCAAAGGCGTGGAGCACCGCGTGATGTTCCGTCGCGCAGGTAATGATATGCCGTCCACCACCATCCGCCGCCCGCCGCCGTGCGAGGCCCAAGATTGCGAGATTGTCCGCCTCCGTCCCGCCGCCCGTGAAGATGATCTCGTGCGACTTTGCCCCGAGAATACGCGCGAGTTGATCGCGTGAATCATCAATGGCGGCACGTGTGCGCCGACCCGCAGTGTGGATGGAAGAAGGGTTGCCGTGGAACTCCTCAAAGTAAGGCCGCATCGCCGCAACGACTTGTGGGGCGAGGGGCGTCGTGGCGTTGTAGTCGAGGTAGATCACCGATGCGTCGTGATTGGTGATTTGTGGGAAGTGATTTGCCGCAAGCGATCTGCCCGAGTTTTCATAGAAATCGCATCATATCGCTTGCGACAAATCACCACTCACTACTCACAAATCACACCCAGCATTTAAGCCGCCTTTGCGCCTGCCTGCTTGTGCCCGAGCATCTTCAGCGTCTGCTGGAGCTTCTCGATCTCTAGCGGCTTCTTCAAAACTGTCACGGCGCCGTGCTTGAGGATGTTGTCGAGCATCTGGCTGTCGGGGAAGCCGGTGATGATGACGATAGGCAGGTCTGGGTCGATCTCCTTGGCCTGCGCATACACTTCATCGCCGGTGAAATCGGGGAGTTGAAGGTCGAGGAAGCATAGGTCGAACTTCTGCTTTTGTAGCGCCGCGATCGCCTCTTTACCCGTGCCGACTACGAGGCGGCTAAAGCCCTGCTTTTTCAGGAAGAGTTTGAACATGCTCTGCAATCCCGGATCATCATCCACCACAAGTACCGTGGGCTGTCCGTGCTCTTCCTGATGCAAGACATCACGGTCAATCGCATCCTTTTTTACGCGCCAACGGCCTCCGATTTGGACAGCGGGAAGTTGCCCGCGCTGGACGAGATAATAGACGGTCGGCAGCGGTATCCTGAGATACTCGGCTGTCTCTTTGACGGTCATGAGATTGTGCATAGAAAGACCTGTGTTGGGCTGAATGCTCGCGCTTTTCCGCGCAGGCACAGGAGCCTTCTGAGGTTTTTCCCCCGAAGAGTCAATTTTCTTCTTCAAAATGTAGTGTTGGTTTGGACGAATTACGCTTCCCGACCCCAATTGGTTGTGCCGAGGCGTAACTCATGTTGTTGGACTATCGCGATTACTTCCTGCGTTTTAGTTATAATTCCCATATTGAGGCAAGGCTTTTCTCATCCGTGTTCTATTCCGATGGGAAGGCTTCCTTTACTTTAATTTTAGCGGTTGCCGCCACGTCTCGGCGATCTTGCTGCGAAACGACTGCCACTCGCCATAGCGCGCTGCCGGGAGTTTCAGCGCCGGAGCTGTGAACTCGAACTCGATGGCGATGTTGTTCCCGCCGTCGGGGCCTGCCTTGGCGTCGAGTTTCCATTTGCCAAACTCGGAGTCTCCCGAGCCGGTAAATGCCTTCAGCGATTCCTCACCGGCGGTGCGTGGTAGATGGAGTGTCACGTGGCTCACGACTTCTTTCGGATGGATGATCTCCATGGGAAACCGCCGCTCTTTTAGAAATGGCACGTCCACGTAGTCTTGCTCCCATATCGCCGGGACGGTGAAGGTGTCCGATTTTGCGGCGGCGGGGAGTGTGTAGCGGAGGCGGAATATGAGCTCGGCGGTGTTGTCCTCCAGGCCTTCCACAGTGAACTCCTCCACGCGCCAGCGGCTCTCACTTTGGAATCGCTGGACCGCCGCTTGCCGGTCTGATGCTGGAATATCGGCGAGCCATGCCCGCCAGCTCATCGCCAAATATCCGCCGAATCGCAGGGTCTCTCGCACCGTCATCCCGCCGTCGGGGGCGACCGTGATGTCGCGCTCGGAGGTCACTTTTTCCGCAGGGAAACTGGTGCGTTCCGGCAAGGGCTCTAGTCGCGGTTTATCCGGATAGAGCACGAGCGCCTGCCGCTGGAATAGATCGGGAGGGAGCTTGCACGCGGGGAGCGTGGTGCTCGTCGAATCTACGAACGCGACCTTCTGCCCCGGCAGGCGGACGATCATGTGGTTAAATTGATCGAGCGACGGCAGAGCTGGCTCCACATCGTTGTTCGAGTTAATCAGCGCGAGCTGCGCCGGGATGCCGGCGGCTTTGCAAAGCTGGTAGAGGAGCAACGCCTGATCTTTGCAGTCGCCGTAGCGGCTCGTGAGCACGCGCTCCGGAGGCTTCGGGATGCGTGCACGGCGGCCAAACTCGATGGCTTGGTAGGTGACGTTCTTTTGGACGTGCGCGCTGAGTGCGCGGATTTTCTCCTCGTCGTTTTTCAAAGTGCCCACCAGTTCTGCGGCGAGCGACTTGGCCTTGGCGTCAGGCTTCAGGAGCGTGTCGATTTGCTTCAGGTAATCGCGCCCGAGTTCCGCCCAATCGCCCTTGGTCGCCCCGAGTTGGAGCACGGGCAGATACGCCTCCGAGAAAGGAAGATGCGGCTCCATTTTCCAGACGGTGGGCTTCCGCAGCAGCCAAGCACGCGAGCCTTTTCCCTCTAGCACAGTTGCGTCTTTTCCCATCGCCGCCGAGGGCACGGCGCGGACGCGAGCGATCTCTCCGGCGACCACCACAGCCTCCGCCAGTGTCGGCACCGTAGTCGCACAAACGCACCGCTCGTAGGGGAACTCGCTCGATGGGCTCCGGTCCTCTCGCGTCACGGATACGTCCACGGTGCAGCCCGGTTTCAGGCCGGAGACGACGACGCGTAGCACCTTGTTGTGAGTCGCCTCGGAGGAGTCGGCGGAGAGGTCCACGACATACTGCTCCTCCGGCAGCCCCTCGGCAGTCACCTTGCCCGATTCATCCGTCACCACGAGGCGATTCACATGGATTCTTTCGCTCAGCGGATCAAAAGAAAACGCCATCGTGCTGAAGTCAGCGACACCCGCTTGGGTGATGATCTTTGCGCGCCGATATTGTGTGGATTTCACCGGCTTGCCGGGCTCGAAGAAATACGCGCTCGCACGCCGCAGGTAGCAGACCGCCGAGCCCTCCGGGATGGCCTCGTCGCGTGCGAGTTTCTCCATCGCTTCGTCCAGCGCTGGCGGCAGCGGCACGGGAGCAATCGGCGTCTTCACCGAGGAATTATCGCCCTCGCCGAGCATGGCCGAAGTGCGGACTAGGGCAGACGCCACGGACGGATCATCTGGCGCAAACGCGCGGGCTTTTTCAAACGCCGTCTTCGCATCGCGCCATGACTTTCTACCAAAGAGACTCCAGCCCTCGATGAGCCGCGTGCGTGCGGTGTCGTTGCCGGCCTTGATCAGACTCTCGGCGGCGGCGGCGGCGCGGTCGTATTCGCCCTCGCCATTCGCCGTCTCGCCGAGGCCGTATGCGGTCAGCGGATCAAACGGCGGCTTTGCCAGCAGCTCATCGTAAATCTCCATCGCCCGCTTCGCATTCCCGGCGGCCTCGTGCGACTCCGCCTGCCAGCGCCGCACCTTCGTGCTCGCGCCGCCTTTTTCCACGAGCGCGTCTATGAACTTCACCGCCTCCGCCGCCTTCTCCGCGCCGATGAGGAGATTGATGTATGCCAGCACATCCGCCTCATCCTTCGAGCCCTCCGCCAGCGCCTTCTCATACTCCGAAGTCGCCCCCTCGAAGTCGCCCAGCTTCTTCTTCAGCCGACCGAAGATGGACCGCAGCTTCACCCGCTTATCCAGTCGGTCACTGCGCTGCGCCAGCCAATCGTGCGCACCTTGGATGTCGCCCAGTTCCTCCATCGCATACGCCACATTTTGCATCGTCGTATCGTCCGCCTCCGAGAGCCGGAACGACTGCTGAAATGCGCTCAGCGCGTTCGGCCAGTCCGCGCGCTCGCTCAGCACGATTCCGAATTGGTTCAAAGTGAGCGACTGCTTCTTTGCCGCCGCTTCATTCGGCGGCGGCGGTAGTGGGGCGCGTTCCGTCGGCAGCTCGACAGTATCCAGCGCTGCATCGAGCACTGCGAAGTCTTTCCCGCCGATTGCCGAACGCCATGCGTAAAAGAAGAACGCATTTTTCCCGCAGCGCGCAATGATGACGCGCGCGATGATGGGACCATCGGCCATCGTCGCCTCGACGGTGAACTTCGCCGCCTCATCCGCGCCCTTCAGCGCGAGGGGCTCTTTCTTCGCCGTCGCACGCGCGCCCTTTAGCACTTCGTAGTTGGCAAAGAACACGCGGTCGATGTCCTCGAAACTCACCGTCTCGCTCCACAGCGGTGCAGAGTCCGCGATGATGAACGCGAGTGAGCCGTGGATCGCCGCCAGCGTGCAGCCATCCACTCCGGATTGCTCCGGCTTCCACACGCGCCAGCCTAGCGGGGCGAGCTTCGTGCGAAATCCCGCCGTCTCGAATGTCGCGTCCGTCACCGGCGTTGCGCCGCCCGAAGAATGGCTGGCATCAATCACCGAGAAGCTCCCGATAATCTTCTGCACAGCCGTATGTAAATAGCCCCGGTCGCTTTCGAGGCCCGAGAAAAACCACTGGTAAGAATAGCCCGCCACCGAGGTCACCCACATCTCCGTCAGCTCTCGTGCCGAGTCGCCTCCCCGCAACAGACTCACCTCCGCCGTCTCCCATGATGTGCCGTTGAGCGTCTGAGTTTTCTGATTCGACACCTTCACCGTTTTGAGGCGCATCTCCATGTTCGACTTCGCCATCTCCATGAGCGCCTTACTCCCCAGCTCCAGCGGTTCCGCGATGAGCACCGCGTTCAAATTGGGGTCCGCGCAGCGAATGATCATCGTCGCAGCCGGATTCACCGCCTTCGGATTTTTCAACTGCATCCAGCGATCCGAAGGCGCGCTGAAGCGGCAGTTCGAGCCCGGCAGCTCCACCACCGCCCCCATTTTCTCGCTCCCCGCCTGCGTAATGGTCGGCGGCGTAGTCAGACCCTTCGCGCGGATTTGCAAAAACATCACGATCACTCCCACGCGCGCCGCCAGCATCACCCCGGCGAATAAGATTCCCCACACCGCTTGCTTCCGCCCTTGCGAGAAACTCCCGCGTTTATACAGCGCTAGGCCCACCGCCCCGAGCACCAAGCCCACAAGCAAAAGCAGACAGCAAAGCACGCTCACCGACATCTCAACCGTGAGCCCGAGCTTTCCCCGAAAAAACGCCACCGGAGCTGAGATCAGACAGCAAAACAGAGACACGAAAAGCGGCGCGACACATAGCGCGCTCGTCGCGCTCCGTCGCATGAGCTGCACACATTTTACCGCCCCCGCCAGCGATAGGAAGAACACTAAAACGGTGCCAACTTGTCGTCCGGATTCCTCAGTGGAGGCCGAGGCAAGGATAGAGAGACAGGGCAAGACAGTGGATGGAAAATGGAACATGAGAGCGTCGGACTACGCTTCTCGTGTAGTCCGCAGCCCTGCCGCAAAGCAAGTGCTTCAAGGGACCATCCCACACAACACTCGTCTAGCCGAGCAGGAGCTTCAGCGCGGCCCGGACGATCTCATCGGTCTTCGCGGCGGGCATACTGGTGTGAATGGCACGGGCGGCTTTCTCGGCGTCGGCTTGCTTCCAGCCGAGGGCGATGAGCGCGAGGACTGCGTCGTTCACTTTCGCCTGCTCGGGCGTCGGGGCGTTGGCGGCACTGGCGGCTTCCCATGCAGCGGCGATGCCCACTTTATCCTTCAGCTCCACCAAGATGCGCTCGGCGGTTTTCTTACCGATGCCTTTTGTTTTGGAAAGAGCAGCGGCGTCTCCTCGGACGACGCAGGCTTTGAAGTTCGCCACGCTCGTCGCGCTGAGCACGTCGAGCGCGGTCTTTGGCCCGATGCCGCTGACGTGGGTGACGAGGAGGCGGAAGAGGTCGCGTTCACCCTCCGTGGCGAAGCCGTAGAGGACGTGCGCGTCTTCGCGGATGGTGAGGTGCGTGAGTATCTTGCATTGCGAACCGACGGGCGGCAGCTTGTCGTAACTCGAAATAGGAATAAACACATGATAGCCGACACCGCCGACATCCAGAACGACTTGCGTGGGCAACGCTTCTACGAGCGTGCCGGAAAGGTGATAAATCATGCCGCATGGCGTAGCAGGCTCGGCGCGCTGCGTCTATTGCTGGCGCTCTTTTGTTCGCAACTCTGCGCCGGGGAGTCGAAGGCGTGGATGCTCGTGGCCCAGCCGAAGTTCCTCGCCCACAAGGTCACACAGCCGATCTCCGCAGCTAAGGAAACGGTGTTTGCCGCCGCGCGCTGGACGGACATCGGCCCGGACTTCGCGACGGCAAGCGAGTGGAGCGAGGCGGGGATGGATGTCCAGAAAGCGACCGCATCCACACGCGCTCTCGCCGCCGCGTGGCTCCGGGAGGTGAAGCCGCAACTCGTGCGCAACGACCGCAAGATTATCGAGTTCGCGCTGCTGAAGTCGGACAAAATCCCAATCGCCGCGACGGTGCTCGCGCCGGAGTTCCTCAAGGAGTTCGAGGATGTGTTCGGCCCGAAAATGATCGTCGTGATGCCAAACCTCTACACCGTCTTCGTCTTCCCCGGCATCGCGGGCACGCAGAACGCCTACTCCGACCTCATCCTCGGCGCATGGCACAGCAAACTCCCCAAAGTCAGCCGCGAAGTGTTCGAGTTAACCGCCAGCGGGATTCGCGCAGTGGGGATTTTCGAGGAGTGAGCGTCACCTTTTAATTCCCGGCTGCGCAGCCAGAAGAAGGGGGCTCCGTCCTTCACGGCTTGCACGAGGGCGGCGTAGTCGAAGGCCGCGCCGAGCATGACGTTCGAGGGATTGAACGTGCGCGATGTAATGCAAATTCCAAGCGAGGAACTAGACGCCAAGCTCCGGCAAGTCGCCGCAGCCCATCGTCGCTCGGTCACACAGGAAACTATCCACCTTCTCGAAACGGCTATCATCGCGGAGGAAAAGGCATTACTTCCCGCACCCAGCGGCCCGGTGGTGTCCAAGTGGGCAAACCGCAAGCTCCTGCCTGAATACGAAGCTATGATGAAAACCGGTGCTTTCAGCGGCGGCACGGACTCCACTATCGGCCTCTCTGAAGAGCGAGACGCCCGATGACCGTCGCCTATCCCGATACGACTTACCTGCTCAAGCTCCAGATGGCCGAGGACGGGACTCCTGAAGTCCGTGCCCACGCCGAGAAGATTTTCGCGATTCACTCCGCCCAGCACGGACGGGCCGAATTCGCTTCCGCCGCTTTTCGTAAAGTGCGCGAAGGCGTTGCCACTCTCGCGGACTACCAACAGATCATCACTCAATTCGCCGCCGACACCGCCGCGACCACCATCGTCCTTCTCCCGCTCACCGACGCCATCCTCGACCGCGTCGAAACCGCCTTCGCCAGCGCTCCACTTACCACCTACCTACGTGCTGCCGACGCCCTCCATCTCCGTAACCGCCAACATCGGGCAGTTCCGCATCAATCCGAAATCCTGCTATCGGCCCGCGCCATTTGCAGGATAATGCACGCTTCATCAAACAATCCCGGCTGGAACGGCTCCCGTGCCGCTTGCTCATCTGGGAAAACCTCCGCCTTGGTCTTGCGGTTGTTTTGCGAGCAAATGTTTTGTTCACAAAACTCTGACTAGACAGGTCAGACTCCGTGTTTTACCATTCGGGCATGACAACCGGCGTATGGCAATTACAGGAGGCGAAGAGCCGCTTTAGGGAAACGCTGAATAAAGCGAAAGTCCCTGTAAAATAGCGGGACAGCGGGCGATAGAGCTGATAGACAAGAGCATGGAAAAGCAAATGAGTTTCGCGGCAGCGGAGTACAGCGAAAAAAAGAAAACCACCCGGCGGGAGAAATT
>CAMDQC010000198.1 GCA_945905735.1 Prosthecobacter debontii
AGTTCGAATAATGCGTTTGCTTCCAATGGTGTCTCCTTTGGGTAGGCGTTTTCCTCTCCCGCGTCAGCGTAATTGTTCCCCCAAGAATCCGGCCCAGTTCATCAATGCCGTTCCTCTCTGAATCCCACTCTAAACAGCGGGGAGCCTGAAATACTCGCCGGAGGAGAGCTTGGCCGTGGGCACATAGGCTGCGTGCAGCGCGGCCAGGGGCGCGAGCAGCAGTGCGGCGAGGAGTGGGAGTGTGGGTTTCATGCTATTTGATGTGGATCAGTTCCGGTGATTGCTTCGAGACTCTGATTTCGCGAATCGTTTTGCGCGCCTGACCTCGTTCGCGTTACCGAGATTTATCGCCTTGGAAATAGGCGCGAGCAGGCTGAAGTCCTCCGCTCCATCATTGTCCTGGCGGCTCGATCACCGTGGGCGAAACGGTGTTGTTCTTTTGAATTACGTTTTCGCTCTCGGCGACGCGGATGCCTTGGGATTCCCCCAGATTGTCCCAATTCTTGCCCCAGCCCCAACCGGAGACCGTGTTGCCCTCCACCGTGATGTCTCTGGTGCCGAGGAGGCGAATGCTGTCCTGCCCGTTGTGACTGATGCGGTTGCCGACGATTTCGATGTCGCGGGCATACTGGGCCGCAGGGTGGTCCCAGAAGCCGACGAAGATTCCGTTGTTCTGGTTGGCGTACGGCAGGGCACCAGTGTGGTGAATTGTGTTGCCGCTGATCTCGATGTGTCTCGGGAACGGGCCTTCCGTCTTGTCCCACGCGAGCTGGATTCCGTTGTTCGCAGTGAACTCGATGCGGTTGTTGCGCACCACGCCGTTCCAACTCCTCAAAATCAAACCGTTGCCGCGAATAGGGCCGAACTGGCAGCCCTCCACTCGGAACTCCCTGCCGCAATGGTTGAGATTCACCACGAGGCATCCGGGTTTCAGTCCGGCGGGGTCGCTCACTTTGATCTGTGGCGCTTCGTCCGTGCCGTCGCTGTCGGTCACGGTGCGCTCGCCGATCACGCTGCCCGTCGTGCCGTCGAGAAAGAGGGCTGTGTCGCCAAGTCGATAGGATTTTTTCGCAGCAGAATCGAGGTCCACGCGTTTGCCATCCACTGCGAGGACTTTGGCCACCTTGCCGTGAACGTTGACGCCGTCGTCGTGCATAAACTGGAAGGTGCTGTTCAGCACCGTGGGGCCTTTCCTCATGCTTCCGCTCCAGAATCCGTCTGCGTTGGTGGAGAGCAGGCGGTCGGTGCCCGGCTTGCGGGTCACCTTGCAGTTGACGATGCGGGTGTTGCCTTCGCCATTGTCCTCGTGAAATGCCATCGCACCGGCCGCATAGACCGTGACTCCATCATACGTCAGGTCCTCGCTGTGGCGGGCCGTCACTGCCGGCAGACCGAAGAGAGGAATCGCCACAGGGTCGCCCGGCTGCACTGGACGTGCTTGGACGCGGCCTTTGAGGTGCAGCCGCCAAATGCGCGGCGCGATTTCCTCCAGCTCCTTGATGAAGAAATCGGGAACGCCGACTTTCCACGTGCGCGCCTGGGGATCGAAGACACTGGCAGGGCGTCCCTTTTCCCGCACCAGCGCGAGGTCGAGCAGATAGGCCGGGTCCATCTCCAGCTCGTAGAAACTGTGGTCCTCGGCAATCTTGGTCACCTTGCCCTGACTGAACACAGGTGCTGCGGCGTCGATGGTGATGCCTTTGAGCGTCACGTCCTTGCAGTCGTAAAGAGAGATGCCCGGCAGATTGACAAAGTCGCCAATCAACAGCGTCACGCCAGTGCCATCGATTTCGAGCTTCTGGACATCCCTCAGCGCGAGATGGGCGTCGCCGGGATTTCGCGGATCGGCCTCCATGCGGTAAGTGCCTGGCGGCAGTTTGACCTTCGTTCTCTTGCGGTCGATGGCTTCGTAGAGAACCTTCCGCAAGCCCTTGCTGTCTTGCACTTTCGCCGCAGGTGCCTCCGCAACCGCCACGGGTTTTGCGGGTTGAGGCGTGGCAGCAGGCGCCAAAGAGGGCGCCAACTCGTCAGCAAGACGCATGGGCCAGTCTGGAAGGAGAAAAAATTCCGGATTGGTCTGCTTGCGGCGGGCGATCTCCGCGACAACAGCCTTGCTGAGTGCCGAGCCAGCAACTGCAAGCTCCGGATACTTCTTCACAGCTTGTTGCTTCGAATCCGCCGGAGTCTGCGCGAAGGTAGTGGAAACGGCCAGCGGTGCGAGCAGCAGAGCGGCGATGAGTGTGAGTGTGGTTTTCATGGGATGATTATTTTGCAGCGTCCGCGTCTGGTCGGAGCACGCGGCGGATGGCGTCGAGCCGCGAGGTGTCCGGCTTGCCCTCGGGTGTCCACGTGGGGACGAGCCAGCCGCCTTCGTCGTGCTCGTTCCACGCATACATGATGATGGCGTTGGCCATGCACATCTTGGGGTTTTCTTTTACAAAAGTCAGTGCTCTCTGGAGGTTTCGCAGTTCGTTTCATTGCTTGCTATCCAGAAACTGCATCAGGGTCGCTTCATCGATTGCCCCAGCCGCGCCGTGCCCTGCGCCCAGGACCTTGTAGTGAATGACCGCGCCATCGAGGTAACTAAAGACCTCAAGCTTGCCGACGGTGCTGCTCGGTTTCTTCAGCTTCTCGCCTTGGTATCCCATGGCTTTGGCCCAGAGGAAAATGGACTCCTCCGCAGCGACGAAGCCGAGCTTGCCGTTCCTCGCGGGAATCACCGGTGACGGACCGCCGTGATACGGGATCAGGTGATCCTCGGTTCCCGAGACGTTCATGATCCTTACACCTTTCCGCGGTGTCGTGACGGCCTCGTAGCCATTGTCATCGCCCTTGGCTTTGAAGTTCCGCCCATCGTGTTGCAGCACGTTGAGCGGACTGACGGCGGTCACGTAGTTGCGGAGGTTCGGCAAGCGACTCTCGATGGCCAGTTGATTCGCCAACGCCGCGCCATTCGAGTTGCCCATGATGGTGAAGTTGTCCCGCTCGACGTTGTCGCAAGCGGCGAGCTTTTCGACGATGGCTTCGATGAACTTGCGATCATCCGCTTTCGACCGTTCCGCGGAGATGTTCCAGCTCTCCCGATAGCCGTCCGGAAATACCGTCACATAGCGCGCCGCAATCGTCGGGCGCTGTTTGAGGAAGCCGTTCATCGCGGCCTTGGCGTTGCCGCCGTTGCCGTGCAGAAAGATCAAGACGGGCAGCTTCCGACTATCCGGATTCGCCGGCACATTCACGTGGTAGGTGCGCGGGAAGTCCTGCTCCTGCGACCACGATTGCCGGATGAAATACTCGCCGGAGGAGAGCTTGGCCGTGGGCTTGTCGGCAGCATTTGCAACGGAGCCCGCACTGAGAAGAAGGCCCGCGCAGAGGCGCAAAGTCGCGGAGAGGGCTGAGAGCAGCAGCGCGCTGAGCCGGGTGAATGCGTGTTTCATTCTTTCGCCTGATTTTTCTTTTTCTTCTTCGGGACAACTTCCGTGGGCGCTCCGCCGTAGTCCGCTCCGGCCAGACTCTTTTCCACGGACACTTTCCACTCGGCGAGCGCGGCGGTCATCTTTGTCACGCGCTCCGGCTCTTTGGCAGCGAGGTCGGTGGTTTCTTTCGGATCTGCGGAAACGTCGTAGAGCAGGACCGGCTTCACTTCGCCGTCCACTGCTCCCTTTTTTCCGCGAGCGCCGCCAGCGTTGGTGTGAAGCTTGTAAGGCCAGTCCAGCCACGTCGCGTGCGAGGCGGGTTTGTTGATCTGCGCGACGAATGGAATCGCCTTTGCGCGCTGGGTCATCTGCTGGTCGAAGAGTGGCAAAAGGTTGAGCCCGTCGAGCGGCTGGACCTGCCTCTCCGCGACCGCTCCGGTGGCGGCGAGCACCGTCGGATAAATGTCGAGCGTCGAGGACGGCACATCGCTGGCAAATGGCTTTGGGATTCGCGCGGGCCACTCGATGAGGCCGGGCACGCGCACACCGCCTTCCCAAAGCGTGCCCTTGCTGCCGCGCAGATTGCCGGTGGACTTTGGCCCCGCCGCGCCGCCGTTGTCGCTCGTGTACCAAATCAGCGTGTTGTCGCTGACCTTCAGTTCACGCAGCGCCGCGCGCAATTTGCCCACATTGCGATCGATGCCGGTGATCTCGCCGTAGTAATTTTGATCCTTCTCCGGCAGCGAAGCATAGGGCGCCTTGTCCGCAGGCAACGCTTCGTGCGGCGTGTGTGGATTTCCGAACCACACCACGGCGAGGAACGGTTTTCCCGCGCCCGCCTGCTTGCGGATGAATTTCAGCGCTTCGTCCGTGGCGATGTCGGAGCCGTCGCCTTGAAACTTTTCCGCCACGCCGTTGCGGCCCAGCACGGGATCGAGGTCGTAGAAGTTATCCGCCGAGACCCACTCGTCGAAACCCAGCTTGCCCGGCGAAAGCGGATCGTCGGCGAGGATGGCGCGGCCGGTTCCCGCCTTCGTATTGCGGTCGCCGTTCTTGCCGTTGAGATGCCACTTTCCGAAATGGCCGGTCGCGTAGCCCGCGCTTTGCAACACTTTCGCCACGGTGACTTCCTGCGCGCGAATCGGTGCACCGGGGCCGAACGTGCCCATGCGATGCGGATGCCGCCCGGTCAACACACTCGCGCGCGTCGGCGAGCAGTTGAAGTGCGCGGTGTAAAAGCGGTTCAGGCGAAGTCCGCTCGCGGCCATCGAGTCGAGGTGCGGAGTCTTGAGTTCCGGATGGCCGTTGTAGCCAACGTCGCCCCAACCCTGGTCGTCGGCCATGACGAGCACGATGTTTGGCCGGTCAGCAGCAAACGACGGATGGCAAATGGAGAGCGCCGAAAGAAGCAGCGCGAGGCCGAGTTGGTGGATTTTCATGGTGTGGTTCACAGATATTCTAAACTCCTCGAAACGCTATTTCTCAGTCTTCGCGTATTCGTCCCAGTGTTTCCGGATCATGTTCACGTCGGCGGGTTTCGATGTCACCAGATAGCGGTAACGTGAAACGTATTCCTCGCCAGGTGCGATCTTGAACGGCCCATCGACCATCGGAGAAAAGCAGAAGTAGGGTTTGTTCGGGTGAATCCGCACGGATTGAGGTGCACGGAAGTTTTTCGGGCTGCAAAAGACAGCGGCCGACGCGTCCTGGCCGTCAATCCGGCCGGAGAAGGCGACCCAGTTGGGGCGGGTGTGATTGCCTTCCCAGCGATCCTTGCCGTCGCTGGTGAGGAACACGAGGTCGCCTGGATTGATGCTGCGATCCTTATCTTGCTTCAGCCACTGGGAGTTCCCGCGGAGCGCCATGCCACCGTAGTGATACTTGGCTAGGTTCAGGGGATTGTCGGTGACGCACCGTTGAACGCTGACGATGTCGAAGAGAAAGTGGTCCGCCGGGGTTTGATGAACGGTGACGGTCCAGACTTCATGGAGCACATCGACCCACTTGTCGCCGACCTTCACCATGAACGCGTGTTTGACGCTGAAAGAGACCTTCTGCTCTTCCCGCTTCCGGTCTACCACCTCGCGAAACTCGATTCTCCCGAGATCCTTCGCCTGGTTCCAGAAGTCCACTGTCTGACCGTTATAGTCGGCTTTCGTCCAGGCAAAGAACAGCGCGTGTTGATGGGCATGATCTGCGGGGTAGTCGCCCGTGAGTTCCTGCCCGGTCGGGGTGTAGATGGGATGAATGTAACCGCTGCGGCTGAAGTGCTTCTCGATTCCTTCGGGAACCGGCCTCGCGGTCTTTACGTATTCGAGCACCGTTTTGTCGCGCTGGCTGATGCGAATGGTGTCGGCCGTCTCCGTCAGGCTCAGCTCACCACCCCGCACCGGCATCGAAGCGACGCTGAACGAGCAGAACAGCGCGAGAAGTTTTGTGGAGAATGGTTTCATTGGCTGTTGATGACAGTGAGGTGGTTCATTGCGCTATTGGCAAGGGAATGGGGGCAACGGAATGGCTTGGAATATAGGTTTCAGAGCGCATTCCCTTGCCCCATTTCTTTGCCAGTATCCATCCCATCGCTATTTGGGGCTTTCTGTTTTCTTCTCATCCCGCTTCTTCTCCTTTTTGCCCGTTTGGGTCTCCCTTCGCTCCGGGGTCAGGGCAGAAGGAAGGGGTTTGGCGGCGGTTTCGAAACTGGGGACCAAGGCGCGGAGTTTGTTGACGGTGGCGGCGTAGGCCGGGTTGGCAATCTGGTTGGTCCATTCGTGGGCATCTTTGGTGGTGTCGTAGAACTCTTCCTCTTTCGCTCCGTAGCGGGTGTAGCGTCCGAGTTCATGGCGGATGCTGATGTAAGCCAGGTCCGTTTTGCCTTTATCGCACAAGCCGGTCATGGCGGTGCTTTCCCACGGAGCCTTCGGGTCCTTGAGCAGGGGGACCAGCGAGCGGCCATCCAGATAAGCGGGGGGCGTGAGTTTGCAGAGTTCGGCCAGCGTGGGGTAGATGTCCAAGAGTGAGACGAAGCGCTCCGACACGCCGCCGGCCTGGGTGAAGCCCGGTGCGCGAAACATGAGCAGCGTGTGCGTTCCCTCCTCCCATAGCGTGGTTTTCTGCCAGTGAAGTTTTTCCCCGAGGTGGAAGCCGTGGTCGGTGAGGAAGACGACGATGGTGTTGTCCTTGTAGGGGCTTTTTTCGAGGGCATCGAGCACGCGTCCCATCTGGGTGTCCACGTAGGTGGTCGTGGCGAGGTAAGCCTGCACCGCCTCTTTGTGTTTGCCGGATTTGAGGACCTTGTCGGCAAAGCCCCCGACTCCGTCGCTCACCGCTCTGGCCAGGGGAGGAAGGTCGTCCAAGTCGTCCGCCTTGAGCTCCGGAAGGACGATCTGGTCCAAAGGATACATGTCGAAATACTTCTGCGGGACATACCAAGGCATGTGGGGATTGAAGGAGCCGTAGGCGAGGAAGAAGGGCTTCTCGTGCTTCTGCTCCAGAATCGCGATGGCCTTGTTGGCCCCGCCGGTGTCATTCATTTGCTCTTCGTTGAGGTGGATGGGCCCCCAATCCTGCTCGCCGCCGCTGAGTCCGGCCAAGGGAGCTCCGGGAGGTGACGGGTCCCTTTTGTGGCCGACATGTTCATTCCAGTGCGCTTTCTGGTCCCAGCCGTGGGTGATTTTGCCGTAACCGAAAGTGTCGTAGCCTCCTTTCTTGAACAGACCGGCGAGAGAGAGCACCGCATCCTGCTTCAGCGGCTCACTTTTGTTGATGGTCTGCGCGTTGTTGTAGATACCCGATTTCCAAGGAGCCACGCCGGAGAAAAAAGCGGTGCGGGACGGACTGCAAACCGGTGCCGCCGTGTAGGCATACTTGAAATTGACCCCGCTCTCCGCCAGACCCTTCAGCTTCGGCGAGATGACCTTGCCGGTGTAGCGTTGCGGGTTTTCCAGCAGCCAGGGATTCAGATCATCGGCGATGAGCATCAGGACGTTCATCGGCTTTTCCGCCGCCACGCTGACCGTTGCGGACAGGCAAACGAGCAGGAGAAGCGCGAGGCCGTTTTTGATTCGGGATTTGGATTTCATTTTGTTTCAGATGGGATCTAGTCATCACTACGTCTTTGCTTTGCTTCGGCTTGGAGTGATTCCAGCGCCCGAATAAGCACTTGTTTAACTTCCTCCACCCATGCCTGCGCATCGCGGTCACTGATCGACTGCGGGATGGGAACTTGATGCACGAACAACTCATGCACGCGCTGTTTGCGAAGGAACGTGCTTCCTGTTCCGGCCGGTTCATAGGCACCCTGCCACCTCGTCTGCGGTTGCTCCCAAAGCCGTCGTTTGCTTAGAAGTGTGAGTTCCTCGTTTACCAATTTTTGGAGCCGATTGATTATAGCCCGTTTTTGTTCGTCGGTGATTTTTTTCCCTGTTGGCTGCCACTCAAGAGGAGACTCCAAGAAGCGTGTGAGCACATTACGCGTCAGGCTGATAAGCGTG
>CAMDQC010000199.1 GCA_945905735.1 Prosthecobacter debontii
GCGGGAGTAGTCCTTGGGCAGGACGCCCTTGAGGCGCGGGTTGTCGCGCTCGATGGCGACCATGGCGTCGTCCACGGTCTTGCCGATGGTGGGAAGTTTGGCCGACCCCTGGAGGTGGGACCAGCGGGCGTCGGCGGGCACCCAGAAGACGTTCTCGGCTTTGTATTCGTCGGGGTCTTCGGCATTGGCCCCTGCGTAGTCGCCCTGGCCGGCGAGGAGCTTCGCGCGGTGTTCCTCGAAGGTGTCGGAGATGTATTTGAGGAAGATGAGCCCGAGGACGACGTGCTTGTATTCCGCCGCGTCCATGTTGTTGCGCAGCTTGTCGGCGGTGAGCCAGAGCTTGGCCTCGAAGCCGATGGTGGCGGTGCTGGTGTCTTTTGTGAGCTTCGCTTTTGGCGGCATGGGGAAGGGTCTAGGGTTGCCGCATCGCGATGGCAAGGGCGACGTTGGTTTTGGCCCGGCTCGCGCAGACAAGAGGGAGCATGGCAATCGCCTTTGCGCTTCACTGGCGCGGGGCGCTTCCCGAGGGAGTGGGTCGGCGCGCCATCCAATTCCATTTACTTTCTGCGGCGGCGCATTCCTACGAGCGCACCGAGCCCGCCGAGCAGGAGCACGGCGCTGCCGGGTTCCGGGACGGCCATGAGTGCGACGTCGTTGCCGCCGGTGAATGCAGCGGTGCCGGAGTCGGCAAAGTAGCCCACAAGGAAGTCCTGTCCGCCGCTTGCGAAGACGTGTCCGCCGCCGAGGACAGTGATGTTGCGAATCATGAGCAAGTGCGGGCCAGCGTAGGAGTTGCCGAAATCAGTTCAAGCGAATGATGGCTTCCGGAAAGTGTTCGTCTTTTCCGGGTTTGAGCGTCCGCCGCTCTACTTCATCCGGTCGAAATTCCGCTGAAGAATCTGCCAGTCGGGAACACCGGCGAGCTTCGCACGACTGTCGGTGATGAGCTTCGCCTCGTTCGCATTCTTGGTCGCGCGGTCCACTTTGTAGAAGGTGCCGAACACTCCGGGCCACGGGGCGTCGCAGAGTTTGTAGGCGGCGTATTCGTCCGTCACGTCGTGCTCTGAGGGAATCTCTGTGAAGGTGCCACCTTTGCGTGGAACGGCGGCGTCGAATGCGCCAGGGAAAAACTCAATGCACTCGCTGAGGCATTCGATAAACGAGAAGCCGTCGTGATCCATGGCGGCTTCCATGAGCTTCAGGAGATGAGGCAGATTCGTGGCGGTCGCACGTCCCACGAAGGTTGCTCCGGCGCTGATAGCCTGCTTCATCGGGTTCACCGGACGATCCGTGCTGCCGCCTACGTCGGTCTTCGATTTGAAGCCGATCGGTGAAGTGGGCGAAGTCTGCTTTTTCGTGAGGCCATAGACAAAGTTGTCCATGACGACGTAGGTCAGCTTGATGTTTTTGCGAGCGGTGTGCGTGAAGTGGTTACCGCCGATGGAGAACGCATCGCCATCGCCGCCGAAGACGAACACATGCAAGTCGGGCCGCGAGAGCGACACGCCGCTGGCGAATGCGAGAGCGCGCCCGTGGATGAAGTGTGCCCCGTGCGCTTGCACGAAATACGGGAAGCGCGACGAGCATCCGATGCCCGCGACGGTGCAGATGTTCTCATGCAGCATCTTCCGCTTCTCGATGAGCTTGTAGTAGAGTGCGAGAACGCTGAAGTCGCCGCAACCGGGGCACCACGTCGGGTGATCGGCCGCGGTTTCTTTTTTAGTGAGCGGCTTGCGGTCGGCGTCGGCGAGCGGCGCGGGCGCGGGTAACGTGGCGGCGATGCCGGTGCGTGGGAGTGTTTCGTTAGGAATGGCGATGGTGCTCATGGAAAAAAGTTTAAAGTTACTTCGTGAGTGCGAGTGCGCGTGTGAGGATGTCTTTCACCTTCCACGGGAGTCCGTCTGTCTTGGTCACACTCTTAATGCGCGGATCGCAGTAGCGCGAGCGGAGCAGCGATGCGAGTTGTCCGTGTCCGTAAAGACCTTCGTCATTGATCTCGCAAACTACGACGTGGGTGAACCCATTGAAGAGATTCTCGAGACCGTTCGGGAGTGGGTTGATGTATTTGATGTGCAGACCCGATACCGCTTCTCCCTGCGAGCGCCCAAGTTTCACAGCCTCTTCGATTGGGCCTTTGCTGGACCCCCAACCGACGAGCAACACGTGACCTTCGGTAGCCCCGTAGATTTTCGGGACGGGGAGTTCCGAAGCGAGCTTGCGAAGCTTGTTGCGACGCTTGGCATTCATCTGCGTGTGGAGCTTCCCAGAACCGGTGGGGTGGCCGAGTTCGTCATGCTCAAGGCCCGTGGCGACTGGGTATTTTCCGCTCGCGACGCGGGTGCCGGGCGCGATGTGGCGAGTGACGCCGTCGGTTGCCGTGAGGTCGTAAGGTTTGTGATCCGCGACGGGCGTGAAATCCGGTGATATGTCTTGGCAGATGTTCTGCAAATCAGGGCAAGGAAACGCCTCAATGCGCGTGGCGATCGCTTGGTCACTGAGGATTATGACCGGGGTGCTGAATTTGCGCGCGATATTGACCGCTTCGATAGCCGTGTAAAAGCAGTCCTCAACGCTCGAAGGCGCGAGCACGACACGCGGGCTGTCCCCGTGACCGCCAAAGCACGCGATGTTGAGATCGCTCTGCTCCTGATTGGTCGGCATACCCGTGCTCGGTCCGCCGCGCTGCACGTCAATGACTACGACTGGCATCTCCGCCATCGAAGCCCAGCCGAGCGCCTCGGTCTTCAACGAAATCCCAGGCCCGCTCGATCCGGTCACCGAAACGCGACCCGCGTAGCTTCCGCCAATTGCCATCGAGATTGCCGCGATTTCGTCCTCCGTCTGCACAAACATGCCGCCGTATTTTGGCAGTTCGCGGCGGAGCAGTTCCATGATTTCGCTCCACGGGGTGATCGGGTAACCAGCACCAAAACGCACACCAGCCGCGATGATTCCGTAGGCGAGTGCCTCGTTGCCGCTCATCACGACTTGGGGTGCGCCCGTTTTTTCCGCATGCTCGAAGCGAAACGACTCGATGAGTCCCTGAATCTGGTGTCCGTAGCCTCCGTTAAAACAATTCAACGCATTCGTCACGATTGAAGGGTCTTTTCCGCCGAACCGTTCCTCGATGAGCTTTGTAAGCTTCGGCACGTTCAGATCGAACATCCGCGCAATGAGTCCGAGTGCGTAAATATTCTTCCCCTTGTCGCGCCCAGTGCCGCCGATGGCCTCGACCGTGAGGCTGGAAATGGCGACGCCAACGTGGCGATAGACCGAGAGCATATCCTCTTTCGGCGTCACATGGTCGCTATCGTAAAGCACGATGCCGCCACGCTTCAGAGAGCTGATGTGATTTGCATAGCTGTGGTCGTAAAAACACAGCAGCACATCAGCCTCGTCACCAGCGCTCAGCACTTCGCCCGATCCGATGCGCACTTGGAAAATCGAAGGTCCGCCCGAAATCGTCGAGGGAATCGTCATGAAGGTCATCACCTCTTGCTCGCTGCGGCCAGCAAGTCTGGCGAGAAAGCCGCCGATGGCTTGGATGCCGTCTTGCGAATCCCCGGCGATGCGGATGACGCTTTCGGTGATGGCGGAGGTTCGTGAACTGTCGTTTGTTGTGGCGGTGGACGTGTTGTCGCTCATGGTTTTTTAAAAAGGAGAAGGACGATTGGGAGGCGGACGCTACCAGCGAAGATAAAAGCGTCAAGAATTCCGCAATGACAGAATCCAGTGAACGGACGCGCGCTCACAGCAACCGGCCCCACGAACTTCTATCGCCTCGCGCCGAGCGTGCCGTGACTGCGCTGCGTTCCTCGGCTACCCGAGGACCATCTTGCGCAGCTCTTCCACCGCGCGAGCCATGAGAGCGAGGTTGATTTCGTGGACTTCGTGTCGGGCTCCGAGGCCAGCGGGGAATGTGACGGTCAACTCGCCGCCGAGGTGTTCCTGGAAATCGCGGAGTCCTTTGAATACAAGGTGCTCGCCTGCGGAGTCGCGGGCGTCCAGCTCGTCGTGCCAGAGCGGGAAGCCGCTTGCTTTCAAGCCGCGCGCGATGCGGGCGAGGTCTTCGTCCGTGATCCATCCTTGGTAACTGGCGTAGATACTATCGAGCAGGACGCCGCTCGCTACCGCTTCGCCATGACTGATCTTGAAGCCCGACATGAGCTCCAGCTTGTGCGCGCTCCAGTGGCCGAAATCGAGCGGGCGGGCGCGGCCATACTCGAATGGGTCGCCATTTGAGCGGATGTGCGAGAGGTGTTCGTCGGCGCAGCGGAAGACGAGTTGCTCCATCGCGGCGGCATCGCGAGCGGGAAATTTGTTCGCGTTATCGCACAGCCAATCGAAGAACGTCGTATCGCGGATGATGGCGACTTTCCACGCCTCGGCGACGCCGCAGAGCCAGTCGCGCTGCGGGAGCGTGATGAGAAAGCGGAAGTCGTTCAGCACGGCAAACGGCGGGGCAAAGCTGCCGACGGCGTTCTTTCCGCCGAGATAATTCACGCCGTTTTTCACGCCGACTCCGGCGTCGTTTTGCCCGAGCACCGTCGTGGGCACGCGCACTTGGCGCAGGCCGCGATGGACGAGCGCAGCGGCGAGGCCGACGGCATCCATCACCGCTCCACCGCCGACGATGACGACGAACGACTGTCGGTCGATGTGCCGCTCCAGCATCAGCCGCATGAAGCCCTCGACGAGCGAGAAGTCGTTCTTCACCGCCTCACCGCCCGGGACGACGACGACCTCGCCCGCCAACTCCAGCGCAGCCGTGTGGGCGGAAAAATACGCGGCGATTTCCGCGACGAGATTCGGGCGCGCAGCGGCGACGTGGCCATCCACAAAGACCAGCGCACGGGCGCGTCTATGCTCGTGCAATCGCCCGAGCGTCTGCACGAGCACCGGGTTCTGCACGTCGAACAGCCCGTGGGTAAATGTCACAGGGAACTCCCACGAGACGGCGATGCTTTGCTGGATGGTGCGTGTTTCCGGGATCATCGGCGGTCCATCCAGTTGCGGACCTCGCGAGAGAGATCGAGTTGCGTTTTCGGCGCGGTGGAGAACTTCAGCGACGACGACCATGCGACCTCCATGCCTTTGCGGTTGCTGCCGTGCGTGCCGTGGATTTTGTCGGTGTTAAAACTCACCGTCCCCGGCGGCCAGCCGAAGTAGAGCTCGCACGGATCGTAGCCCGGCTTGTTGTGGATATCGACGTGCCCGGCAAAGTCCGGCGCTTCCGCCTTATCGGTAAACCACGGATACGCGAACCACGTCCCCGGCGCGGCATTCAAGATCAAATCGCCGCTCCGCCGATGCGCGAGTCCCCTCTCCTGCTGCTGCGCTTTATCCCAAATCGACTCCACACCCGGCAGGCTCGCCAGCGCCTCGCGCGCCGCCGCGACCGCCGCCGCATCCTTGCAATACACATGCGCCAGCCCGTGGTCGCTCACCGCGAATGCCCGCCCGCTGTAGAAATCGGGATACGCCATCCCGCGCACATCGCGCGTGCCGAAGAGCCCCGCTTCGCGCAGTCGGCGGTTTGGGAAAACCGCGCCGTGCTTCACCGTCTCGATCGCGTAATCGCCGAACACCAGCCAATCGTATCCGCACGCCTCCGCCGCCGCTTTCAGCCGCGTGAGGTAGCCGAGCGTCACGTCCAGCGCCTTATCCGCCTGCCGCGAATGCGGGCCGTGGCGCTGCAGGTCGTAGTCGAGATGCGGGATGTAAGTGAACAGCGCGTCTGGCGCGACATCGGGCATTTCCATGACGGCGCATATCGCCTCCACGATCCAATCGCTCGATTTGTGATTCGCCAGCGGGCCCCAGTAGTTCATCAAGTTAAACGGACGCCCGACACGCTCGTTGATGCGCCCCTCCAGCTCCACGGGCTGCGTGTGGCAGCACTGAATCATCCCGCCGCTGTGCTTGTGGACAGGCCACGGCGACACGACAAGGTCCACATTTTCCCCCAGCGATTGCTGCCAAAACATCATCCCCACCGAGTTCCCGCGCGCCCGGAAGTCCTCCCAAATCCTCGGCCCCTCCACGAGCCTCGCCGCCTGCTCCCAAAACATCACCTTCCGCAAATCCTCAAAAAAGAGCCCGTTCGCCACCAGCCCGTGCTCGCCCGTCGGCTGCCCCGTGCGGAAGCTCGCCTGCACAGGGCAAGTGACGGCGGGAAAGATAGATTCCGCCGGTTGAAATTCCGGCAGATGCGACACCAGGTTCCATCCCAGTGCCGCGACATCGACGATGAGCAGCTTGCGTTTATCAGGCATTGTAAAAGGCGGAGAGAGAACCAGCTTCCGCGAAAAATACTAGCGGCTGTGTCGGGAAAGTTTCCATGCACAGTGCCGCTCCCGCGATTTCCCATGCTCCGGGCTTGACCTCTGCGCTCGCTCTAGGCACGAACGCCCAATGACTACTACCACTCAATTGAAAGCCCTCAAAGGCAGCACAAAATCCAAAGTCGAAGCCGAACTCTCACGCACCGGCGGCCTCCTCCGCCTCGCGCCCTGCTGGGTGCCGCGCTCCTTCCTCCAGCCCGGCAAGCGCCTCAAACTCCACCCGGACGACCTCTACGCTTTTGGCCTCAACCGCGGCGGCATCGACGAACGCTGGTTCGCCTCCACCACACCCGCAGCGAATGACAACCGCACGCCCGACGAAGGTCTGAGCTACTGCGTCGTCGGCAAAGAAAAGTTCACCCTCGCCAAAGCCGTCGAGGATTGCGGCGCCACGCTCATCGGCGCGAAGATCTGGAAGAAATACTCGAAGTGGCCCGTCTATTCGAAGTTCTTCGACAACATGGGCCCCATCCCCCACCACATGCACCAGTCCGCCAAGCAGGCGAAACTCGTCGGCCTCGAAGGCAAGCCCGAGTCCTACTACTTCCCGCCCCAGCACAACAACGTCGGCAACAATTTCCCCTACACCTTCATGGGCTTCGAGCCCGGCACCACCAAAGAGCAAGTCCGCCAGTGCATCGCCAACTGGAACAAAGGCGACAACGGCATCCTCGACCTCTCCAAAGCCTATCGCCTCAAAGTCGGCAGCGGCTGGCTCATCGACCCCTGCATCCTCCACGCCCCCGGCTCCCTCTGCACCTACGAGCCCCAGTGGGGCTCTGACGTTTTCGGCATGTATCAAAACCTCGTCGAGGGCCGCGAAGTCCCTTGGGCGCTCTTGGTAAAAGACATGCCCAAGTCCAAGCACAAAGACATCGACTTCATCGTGGACCAGCTCGACTGGGATAAAAACGTGGACCCCAACTTCAAAGAGAACCACTACCTCGAGCCCGTCCCCGTCGCCGACACCCGCAGCGAAGGCTTCGTGGACCGCTGGATCGTCTATGGAAAAGTGGACGGCGAACAGCTCTTCACCGCCAAAGAACTCACCGTCAATCCCGGCTGCAAAGCCGTCATCAAAGACAAAGGCGCATACGGCCTCATCTGCGTGCAAGGCAGCGGTCGCATCAATAAAGAGCCCCTCAACTCCCCAAAACTCATCCGCTTCACCGAGCTGACCGAAGACGAGTTCTTCGTCACCGAAGACGGCGCGAAAGCCGGCGTCACCTTCGAGAACACGAGCAGCACCGAACCCATGGTCATCCTCCGCTACTTCGGCCCCGAAGTGAACCCCGACGCGCCAAAGATGGGCGCCTATCGGGCGAATAAGTTTTAACCCGAACGCCGCGATTGACTCGGAAGACAGAGGAGCCAAAGGAGCGGCGCAAGCCGCAGTCGATTGGGGTAGGGACGGGGATATTACTCCCCGCCCCTCCCTCCGAACCGGACGGGCGGTTTTCCCGCATCCGGCTCTCCAGTCAGTAGTTTACCCCTGCCGGGGGCTCGTCGTGTT